>JAZNTB010000026.1:0-7559 GCA_045591565.1 Clostridia bacterium | reverse complement strand
GGTAAGATATCCTGAGTCGGCAGTTCTTAGCGCTGTATCGGTAAGACCCTTTCTCGCACCGTGTGAAGATACGAAGTACTCAAGAACATTAAGTCCCTCTCGGAAGTTAGCACGGATAGGAATTTCGACAGCTCTACCCTTCGTATCCGCCATAAGACCACGCATACCTGCAAGCTGACGAATCTGGTTAACGCTACCACGGGCGCCTGAGTCCGCCATCATGAAGATTGGGTTGAACTCATCCATGTGATCCATCATGGCTTTTGTAACCTTATCTGTTGTTGAACCCCATACCTTGATAACTTCGTTGTATCTTTCTTCGTTAGTTAAAAGACCTCTTCTATACTTCTTAGCGATTGAATCAATCTGCTTCTCAGCATCAGCCAAAAGCTCCTGCTTCTTCTCCGGAACTTCGATGTCGCTTACCGAAACTGTAAGTGCACCGAGTGTTGAATATTTATAGCCTGTTTCCTTGATAAGGTCAAGAACTTCAGCTGTCTTTGTTGTATCATGAATACGGATACATCTGTCGATAATCTGTCCAAGCTGCTTTTTGCCTACAACTGAGTCAACCTCAAGGTCGAGCATTGTAGCTGAGCCCTCTGTTCTGTCAACATAACCTAAATCCTGCGGAATATTCTTGTTGAATATCAGCTTTCCGACAGTTGCATCAATAATTCTTGAGTACGGAACTCCGTGAATTGTCTTTTCCTTACGCACCTTAATCGGTGTGTGAAGTCCAACGGCACCGTTATAATATGCAAGCATTGCTTCATCCTCTGATGAGTAGTAATGCGGATGCCATTCTTCTTGCGCGTCTCTTTCCGGATAATCCTTACCGCCGATTTCGTCATGCTTAACGATTGTCAGGTAGTAAGAACCCAAAATCATATCCTGTGTAGGAACAGTTACCGGATGTCCGTCCTGCGGCTTTAAGAGGTTGTTTGCAGAAAGCATCAAGAACCTTGCCTCTGCCTGAGCCTCAGGTGACAGCGGAACATGAATAGCCATCTGGTCACCGTCGAAGTCGGCGTTGTATGCCGTACAAACAAGCGGATGCAGTTTTAGGGCGTGTCCGTCAACAAGCTTCGGCTCGAATGCCTGAATACCAAGTCTGTGAAGTGTAGGAGCACGGTTTAGAAGAACCGGATGCTCTTTTATTACATCTTCCAAAACATCCCAAATCTCCGGCTTAACCTGCTCTACCATACGCTTTGCGCTCTTGATGTTGTGAGCAAGACCTCTTGAAACAAGCTCCTTCATTACGAACGGCTTGAACAGTTCGATTGCCATTTCCTTCGGTACACCGCACTGATAAATCTTCATTTCAGGGCCAACTACGATAACCGAACGACCTGAATAGTCAACACGCTTTCCAAGAAGGTTCTGACGGAATCGTCCCTGTTTACCCTTTAGAAGGTCAGAAAGTGACTTAAGTGCACGGTTTCCGGGGCCTGTTACAGTTCTGCCGCGGCGGCCGTTGTTGATAAGTGCGTCAACAGCCTCCTGAAGCATTCTCTTTTCGTTTCTGATAATAATATCAGGTGCGCCAAGCTCTAAAAGTCTCTTCAAACGGTTATTTCTGTTAATAACGCGTCTATAGAGGTCGTTTAAGTCAGATGTTGCAAATCTGCCGCCGTCAAGCTGTACCATCGGGCGAAGATCCGGCGGGATTACCGGAACGATTGTCATAATCATCCACTCAGGGCGGTTTCCTGAAATTCTGAAGGCTTCAACGATTTCAAGTCTTTTGATAATCTTTGCCTTCTTCTGTCCCTGTGAGCCTTCAAGCTCTTCCTTGAGTTCTGCCGAGAGTGCCTCAAGGTCGATATTCTTTAAAAGCTCTAAAACAGCCTCAGCACCCATTCCACAGGTGAACTTATCGCCATACTTTTCATATGCATCACGGTATTCCTTCTCAGACAAAATCTGCTTTTCGTGAAGCTCTGTCTTGCCCGGATCGATTACTACATATGATGCAAAGTAAAGCACCTTTTCAAGATTTCTCGGTGTTATGTCAAGAATAAGTCCCATTGCTGACGGAACTCCCTTGAAGTACCAGATGTGTGATACGGGAGTCGCAAGCTCAATGTGTCCCATTCTTTCACGGCGTACCTTTGACTTTGTAACCTCAACGCCACATCTGTCGCAGACAACGCCCTTATATCTTATCTTTTTATACTTTCCGCAGTGACATTCCCAGTCCTTTGTAGGTCCGAAAATTCTTTCGCAGAAAAGACCGTCACGCTCAGGCTTTAGTGTACGGTAGTTTATTGTTTCCGGCTTCTTAACTTCGCCGTGTGACCATTCGCGGATAGCTTCCGGTGAGGCTAATCCGATTTTTATTGCTTCAAAGCTATTAAATTCTAACATAGTATTAACCCCTCCTTATTAAAAATCATCCGGTGTGATTATGTCGCTGTCAACAAGATCGTCGTCCTCGTCGGTATTGTCGTCAAAGCCGTAATCATCGTCGTCAATATCCTCAATCATCATATCGTCTTCAAGGTCCTCCTCGAAGTCAAGCGGAACATCGCCCTCTTCCATTGTGCGGACAAGCTCGCTCTCTCTTGGGATATCATCCTCATCAAGGGATGCGTCAATATCAATTTCCTCGCCTGATGCAGCAAGAATCTTGACATCAAGCGCTAACGCCTGAAGCTCCTTAACAAGCACACGGAAGGACTCCGGAACGCCTGATTTTGGAATATTCTCACCCTTAACGATTGCTTCGTAAGTCTTAACACGGCCTACTATATCGTCCGACTTAACTGTTAAGATTTCCTGAAGTGTATATGCAGCACCGTATGCCTCAAGTGCCCAAACTTCCATTTCACCGAATCTCTGTCCACCAAACTGTGCCTTACCGCCGAGTGGCTGCTGAGTAACGAGTGAGTATGGACCTGTTGAACGGGCGTGAATCTTATCGTCAACCAAGTGGTCAAGCTTTAAGTAGTACATCACGCCGACAGTAACAGGGTTATCAAACTTATCACCTGTTCTTCCGTCATATACAACTGACTTGTATGTGCCCGGAAGTCCTGCTAAGCTGAATGCCTGCTTTAAGTCTTCGTCATGGGCGCCGTCAAATACCGGTGTTGCAATCTTGATATACTGCTTTCCGTTTGCTTCCTGTGTATCCTTAGCCTCTAAAATTACCTTCTTATAAGCCTCTTCTGCTGTCATAGACTCAAGCTCTTTTCTTGTCTTTAAGCTGAGTGTTCTGTAAGCATAGCCAAGGTGCATCTCAAGTACCTGACCGATGTTCATACGAGAAGGAACGCCCAGAGGGTTAAGAACTATCTGAAGCGGTGTACCGTCCTCTAAGAACGGCATATCCTCCTGGGGAAGTACGCGGGAAACGACACCCTTATTTCCGTGACGGCCCGCCATCTTATCGCCGACAGAAATCTTTCTCTTCTGTGCGATATAGCATCTTACAACCTTATTAACGCCCGGTGCCATTTCATCGCCGTTTTCACGGGTGAACACCTTAACATCTACAATTATACCATTTTCGCCGTGCGGAACTCTAAGAGATGTGTCACGCACTTCTCTTGCCTTTTCACCGAAGATTGCACGAAGCAGTCTTTCTTCCGGTGTAAGCTCGGTTTCGCCCTTAGGTGTAACCTTACCTACAAGGATGTCCCCTGCTCTTACCTCAGCACCTATTCTGATGATACCGTCTTCGTTCAAATCCTTTAACGCTTCTTCCGAAACATTAGGGATATCTCTTGTGATTTCTTCAGCACCAAGCTTTGTATCTCTTGCTTCGCACTCGTATTCTTCAATATGAATTGAGGTGAACATATCATGCTTAACAAGCTCTTCTGAAATTAGAACAGCGTCCTCGTAGTTATAACCTTCCCAAGTCATAAATCCAATCAGCACATTCTTACCAAGAGCGAGCTCGCCGTTATCCATAGCCGGACCGTCAGCGATGATATCACCCTTTTCAACATGCTCGCCGCAAGCAACGATAGGCTTCTGGTTGATACATGTTGACTGGTTGGAGCGTGCAAACTTGATAAGCTTCTGTGTATATTTTGAGCCTGTCTTGTCGCCCTTTATAACGATTTCGTCTGCCGAAACCTTGATTACTGTTCCTGCTTCCTTTGCAACAACAGCTGAGCCTGAATCCTTTGCTGCCTTGTATTCCATACCTGTTCCCACGATAGGAGAATCAGTTGTTAAAAGCGGAACTGCCTGACACTGCATGTTAGAACCCATGAGAGCACGGTTCGCGTCATCATTTTCAAGGAACGGGATACATGCCGTAACAACAGAAACAAGCTGTCTTGGAGAAACATCCATGTAGTCAATCTTGTCTGCTGTAACTTCTATGATTTCGTCACGGTAGCGTGCTGAAACCTTCTTGTCAAGGAAGTGACCTTCTGCGTCTAAAGGCTCGTTTGCCTGTGCAACAGTGTAGATATCCTCCTCGTCCGCAGTCATATATACAATTTCGTCTGTAACGACTCCCTTTTCCTTGTCCACTCTTCTGTAAGGAGCCTCGATAAAGCCGTATTCATTGATTCTTGCAAAGGTTGCAAGGGATGTGATAAGACCGATGTTCGGTCCTTCAGGCGTTTCAATCGGACACATTCTGCCGTAGTGCGAATAGTGAACATCTCGCACTTCAAAGCCGGCTCTTTCTCTTGAAAGACCGCCAGGTCCGAGTGCTGAAATACGCCTCTTATGACGAAGCTCTGCCAGTGGGTTTGGCTGGTCCATGAACTGTGAAAGCTGTGATGAACCGAAGAACTCGTTAATTGTAGCAATTATAGGTCTTATATTGATTAATGTCTGCGGAGTGATAACTTCAAGGTCCTGAATTGTCATTCTCTCACGCACAACTCTTTCCATTCTTGAAAGACCGATTCTGAACTGGTTCTGCAAAAGTTCGCCAACACTTCTTACACGACGGTTACCTAAGTGGTCGATATCATCTGTTTCGCCAACGCCGTTTGCAAGACAGATTACATAGTTGATTGACGCAAGCATATCCTCGATTGTGATGTGCTTTGGAGTAAGCTCGTCAATACGAGCGAGTATCTGTTCCTTTGCGTCCTCGTCGTTTTCTGCATTTTCTAAAATTTCTGTAAGAACGCTTCTTCTTACCTTTTTATAATGAATGTCTGACACATCAAAATCGCAGTACTCATCAATGTATACCATATCATTTGAAAGTACGCGTACTCTTTTTTCATCAACTAAAAGGTCAAGGCTGTTAACACCTGCACGCTCAATAGCTTCCGCCATCTCGCCTGACAAGGTATCGCCGGCTGTTGCTAATATTTCACCCGTTAGCGGGCTTACAACATCGTCTGCTACAACCTTTCCGCGAATTCTTGCAGCTAAAGCAACCTTTTTATCATATTTATATCTACCCACATGCGCAAGGTCATAGCGCTTAGGGTCAAAGAACATATTGGTGATGAGGCTTTCTGCATTTTCTACATTCAAAGGCTCGCCCGGACGAAGTCTTTTGTAGATTTCCAAAAGTGCATCGTTTCTGTTATCAGTCGGGTCCTTTTCGAATGTTGCACTAAGGCGTGGGTCCTCGCCAAAGAGGTCAAGGATTTCGGCATTTGTCTGCACGCCCATCGCACGCATTAAAACAGTAACAGGGATTTTTCTTGTACGGTCAATACGCACCGAGAAAACATCGTTTGAGTCGGTTTCATACTCAAGCCATGCACCGCGGTACGGAATAACTGTTGAAGTATAAAGAGGCTTACCTGTCTTGTCACGGGTAAACTCGTAATACATACCCGGTGATCTTACAAGCTGGCTGACAATAACACGCTCGGCACCATTAATAATGAAGGTACCCTGCTCTGTCATAAGCGGGAAGTCGCCCATAAAGATTTCCTGCTCCTTGATTTCGCCGGTCTCGCTGTTTATGAGTCTTACGCTCACACGAAGCGGAGCTGCATACTTTGCATCCCTTTCCTTACATTCCTCTACGGAATACTTTGAATTGTAATCGATAGTGTAGTCAAAAAATTCCAGACTCAAATGTCCTGAGTGGTCGGTAATCGGAGAAATATCGTGGAATACTTCTTTAAGACCTTCCTCAAGGAACCATTTGTAGGAATTTTTCTGCACCTCGATAAGGTTCGGCATTTCCAAAACCTCATTGATTTTGGAATAGCTCAGTCTGGTGTTTTTCCCTAAATGCACCTCATGTACCATTCTTTTATCACCTCGTCAAAAAAACTTTTTCTACGGGAATTTTATACATATCAATTTTTCTGCTAATCCGCTCTTGATTTTTCATTTAGCCTGTGTTATAATGAAAGTAGCGGATATTAATCCCATATTATCATCATAGTACAATATACAATGTTATCATGTTTTTTTCAATATGTCAACAGGCATATTGACTTTTTTTTCAAAATTTCAAAAGTTTTTCTTATTAAGGAGTGTAAATAATGCCTTTTTTTACAAATGAGAACAAATATGTATCTGTTCCGACCGATTTTATCACAGGACAGCTGCCGCAGGCAAACCCGACTTTTGTTAAGGTTTACCTCTATCTTCTGATGCTTGCATCGGAAAACACAGCTGTCGGCTTTCCCGAAATTGCCGAAACTCTGGGGCTTTTGGAAAGCGACCTGATGATGTCTATCAAGTACTGGGAGAGTCAGGGCGTTATTGTAAAGAGCGGCGAAACATTTACCTTCCCGCAATCAAAGCAGGCAGCCGCATCTGTTATACAGGAGCCGGCCGCTCCTCAAAGAGCACATATTGAAAATCTCGCAGAAATAATCAGCGCTGATAAAGGTCTTTCGGATATGTTTATGCTTTCTCAGGAAATTCTCGGCAAGACTATCACCGAAAAGGATATGGAAACTATTTACTGGTTTCATCAAGAGCTTAAAATGCCGCCTGAGGTTGTACTTTTGCTTTTGGAATACTGCGTTTCCAAGGGTAAGAACAGAATGAGCTACATAGAAAAAGTCGCAATCTCATGGAGCGAAATGGGACTTACTTCCTCGGAGGATGTTGCGCTTTATCTTAAAAACGAAGAACAGAAAACCGGATTTTTATATTCAATTCGTAAAATTATGGGAATCGCTGACAGAAGCCTTTCTCAAATCGAAGAAAAGTATCTGAACAAATGGCATGATGAACTTTCGATGAGCGAGGAAATGATTGCACTTGCATACGAATACTGCATAATCCAGACCGCAAAGCTTTCCTTCCCTTATATGGATAAAATTATCACGAGATGGGCGGATTCGGGAATTACTACAATCACCGCCGCATAGGAAGACAACCGCAAGTTCAAGTCACGCGCAAATCGTGAGGAAACGGCTCTCGGAAAAAATGACTATGACTACGGCGATTTGGAGAAGATGACAAGAAATTAAAGCGTAATAAAAAGCACTCTTTTGAGTGCTTTTTATTATGCTTCTGAGCGGTAACTGTAGTTTGGTGCTTCCTTTGTGATGTAGATATCATGCGGATGGCTTTCCTTTAAGCCTGCACCTGTAATTCTTACAAACTTGCCGTTCTTTTTAAGCTCTTCGATTGTCTTTGTTCCGCAGTAA
>JAZNTB010000025.1:0-11751 GCA_045591565.1 Clostridia bacterium | reverse complement strand
ATTCCGCCTATGTTTTCTGCTATAAAAAAGGATGGAAAAAAGCTATATGAGCTTGCAAGACAGGGAATAACCATTAATCGTGAAAAACGCAAAATTAAGATTTTTGATATCCGGATAGCGGAAATTGATATGGAGAAAATGACTGTTACGATTGATGTGTCCTGCTCAAAAGGCACATATATACGAACGCTCTGTGAGGATATTGGCATAAAGCTTGGATGCGGCGCATATATGAATACACTGGTGCGCACAAAAAGTGCAGATTTCACACTGGAAGAAAGCTATACACCCGAACAACTTTTGAAAATGAAGGAGGACGGAACGCTTTTGTCTTGTATGACTCCTGTTGATAAGCTGTTCGATGATTATGACTGCGTAAAGCTGGATGCATTTTTGGCGGCGAAGGCAAAAAACGGAGTGCGAATAAGAAAAAAAGGACTTTGCGAGGGCGAGCTTTACCGATTATATGATGAAAATGGCGAATTTCTATGCATTTCAAGATATATAGACGCAGAGCTTGTTCTTGAAAAGGCTTTTTGGAACTGATAGGGAAAAAATCGGCAGGTGGAGAGTTAAATGGATATCTATTGTTATTTTGAAAAGAATATGTGTTCAAATAGCGGCAAGCCGATTTGTTTTGGTGATACTGAAAGCTTTATTGGTCTGTTTTGCGAAAATGAAGCTACGGCGGTTTATGTAAATGGCGCTGTTGGAGAATTTTCGGGAACAAATATTTGCCTCGGTGATTTTGACGGAGTGCATAAGGGACATAAGGCACTGTTTGATGTCGCAAAAAAGAATGGAAAATGGGGAGTATTACTCTTTGACCGAAACATAAAAGGAACACCTCTTTTGACCACTCAGGCAGAAAAACTAAGGATAGTCGATAAAATGGGTGCAGATTATGTTGTAATTGCTGAGTTTTGCGATAGGTTTTCTAAGAGAACTCCGGAGGAGTTCGTGGATTTTTTGGCAGATACTTTAAAGGTAGATGGTGTTATCGCGGGGTATGACTACAGGTTTGGATATCGGGCATCGGGGGATGCAAAGCTGCTCGAAAAAATCTGTTCCGAAAAGAACATATCATCAAAAATAGTAGAGTCAGTTACAATTGACGGAGAGCCTGTAAAAAGCACTGCTGTGCGTGACCTCATAAAAAAGGGCGATATGCTAAGAGCAACAGAGCTTTTAGGATATCCTTACTTTATTTGGGGAAAGGTAGAAAAGGGATTTGAAAACGGACGGAAAATGGGATTTCCTACGGCAAATATTTCCTACGGCTACGAAAAGCTGCTTCCTCCGGACGGTGTATACCGGGGTAATGCACGAGGATATAACGCTGTTATAAACATCGGGAAGAATCCTACCTTAGATGCCCAGGAGAGAACGGTAGAGGTACATCTTATAGGATATGATGGCGATTTATACGGCGAAGAGTTGGTAGTGGAATTTTACGAAAAAATCCGTAATGATATAAAATTTAAAAATCTTGATGAGCTTGCAAAGCAGATAGAAAAAGATGTAGATTATGTCAAGGAAAGGATGTAATTATGGCAAAGAGAACATTGACAGAAATGAATTATGAAAAAGCAAAGGCAAATAAGGAAAAAGCTGCGGAAATTATCAAAAAGCTTGAAGAAAGCGGAGTGCTTTTTATAAATCCACAATCTTGCTATGTTGAAGAAGGTGTTAAAATCGGTAAAGGTACTGTGGTTGAGCAGAATGTAATGCTGCAGGGAGATACCGAGATTGGTGAAAACTGCATAATAGGTATGGGCTCAAAGCTTGTTAATACCAAGGTAGGTAATGGATGCGAGCTTTTGTCGGTAGTTAGCATAGACGCAAAGCTTGGCTGTGATGTTTTGGCAGGGCCTTTTGCATATATAAGACCGGGTTGTGTGATTGGGAACGATGTCAAGGTTGGTGACTTTGTCGAGGTTAAAAACGCTGTGATAGACGAAGGAACTAAAATTGCACACCTTACCTATGTGGGGGACAGCGATGTTGGAAAGCGAGTTAATTTTGGCTGCGGAACAGTTACCGTAAACTATGACGGAAAGAACAAGTACCGCTGCAAAATCGGTGATGATGTGTTTATCGGCTGTAATACAAATCTCGTGGCACCGGTTACGGTTGGTGACGGCGCATATACAGCGGCAGGCTCTACTATAACCGATGCGGTGCCTGAAAAATCTCTGGCTATTGCAAGAGCCAGACAGGTAAATAAGGAAAACTGGAAGGATAAAAGGGACTAAAATGTATTTGGTAGCAGGGCTCGGAAATCCGGGTAAGCAATATGAAATGACACGCCATAATATAGGATTTGAGGCAATAGACTATATAGCAGACCAGTATGGCGTAAAGGTTAAAAAACTCAAGTTCAAGGGACTTTATGCCGAGGTTAATATCGGCGGTGAAAAGGTGATACTCTTAAAGCCGCAGACCTATATGAATTTGTCGGGAGAAAGCATACGCGAATTTGCGGCGTTCTATAAAATCCCTACGGAAAATATAATCGTAATAAGCGATGATATTTATCTTGATTCAGGCAAGGTCCGTATTCGCAAAAGCGGTTCTGCAGGCGGTCATAACGGACTTAAGTCTATAATTTATCAGCTATGCTCGGACCAATTCCCGAGGATAAGGCTGGGGGTTAATACTCCAAACCGTAAAGAGGCAGACCTTGCAGATTTCGTGCTTGCGAGATTTTCCAAGGAGGAAATTCCGCTTCTGGAGGACGCAATTATCCGTGCAAAGAAAGCGGTTGAGGAGATTGTTTCGAATAATATTGAAAGTGCTATGAATAAGTACAACGGATAGACAGCATTTTTAAATCGGAGCGGGGAAAATGGAAGAGTATATTAATTTTAAAAACCTACTGTCGGGATATCGTGAATATTCCGACTTTTGTGCTGCCCTGAAAAAAGGAAAAACGCCTGTTTCTGTTGCAGGAGTGGTACAATCTGCAATGCCTCAGTTTATTTTTGGTGCATCGGATAAAAAAACACTTGTCATAACCTATAACGACCAGGAGGCAAAGCAGCTATATACCGAGCTTGAGTTTTATACCGATAAGGCGTTGCTGTTCCCGTCAAAGGAATATGTGTTTTTTGACATAGACGCCCAGAACAGGCATAGCGAGCATACAAGGATTTCTGCACTTTCAAACATAGAGAAAAACGGCGGTATTGTGGTTACTTCCTTAGAGGCAATACTGCAATTTACTCTTAGTCCTAAAAAGCTTGAAAGCTACACACTTGAGCTTGATTACAGCAGTGAATATGACTTGGATGAACTGTCGGAAATGCTGGTTAAAATGGGTTATATCAGGGAGGATGAGGTTTCAGGCAGAGGGCAGTTTGCGCTTCGTGGCGGAATACTGGATATTTTTTCGCCACAAAACGAAAATCCTGTAAGGATAGAGTTCTTTGACACACAGGTGGATTCTATCCGTGACTTTGATGCAATGACACAGCGCTCTTTTGGTCAGGCAGACTCCTGCAGAATAATTCCCTGTCGTGAGCTTATTGATTATGATAGGGAGTCGTTAATAAACAGCCTTCGCGATGCGGCAAAAAAGTGCAAAAAAGAGAGTCAGGATAAACTGAAAGAAAAGCTTTTAGCTGATATTGAAGTGCTTGAAAACGGTGAGGAAATTAGTTCAATATCAAGATATCTGGGTGTTATCTTTGAAAAAATCCCGACAGTCATTGATTATTTTAAAGAAGATTCGCTTGTTTTCTTAATAGAGCCAAAACGGATTGCAGAGCGCGCAAAGACCTTTGAGTGGGAGATAGGTGAGGTGCTTGAGGATTTATCGGAAAAAGGACTTATAATACCTAAAAAGACACACCTCTGGGAAAGTTATTTGAAGGTAGCCGATGAGCTTCAAAGCTTGCCGCTTGTGTCGCTTAATTCCCTGACACATTCTGCGATAAATTACACATATAATTCGATATTTAATTTTGTCACGAAAACGACGGTGTCTTTGCATGGAAAGGCAGAGTATCTGTATAATGATTTGGAGGAGAGGCAAAAGCACGGCTCGACGGTAGTTGTGCTTGCGGCAAACCGCAGCCGTGGCGAAAACCTTGCAGGAACCCTTAACGATAAAGGAATAGCTTGCCGGTATATTCATGAAAACCCTGAATTTAAAAAGGGAGAAATAGTCATAGTCCGCGGTGATGCGACAAAGGGATTTGAATATCCGGACCTTGATTTTATCCTGATTTCCGATCAGGAGATTTTTGATGCGGCAAAGAAGAAATCACGCCGCAGAATGGAAAACACAAGCCGCTTAAAATCCTATACCGATATCAATATAGGAGATTATGTTGTGCACAGGGCACACGGAATCGGAGAATATAAGGGAATCAAGAAGATGGTTGTGGGGGGAGTAACCAAGGACTATCTTCATATAGCGTATCGTGGTACAGACAGCCTTTATGTTCCCGTAGACCAGCTTGATATGCTCTATAAATATTCCGGCGGCGGAGAAAAGACGCTAAGACTTAATAAGCTGGGCGGAAGCGAATGGAACAAAACCAAGCAAAAGGTGCGTACAGCAACAGGTGATATGGCAAAACAGCTTGTTTCACTTTATGCGGAGCGCGAGCATACTAAAGGTCATGCCTTTTCTTGCGATACTCCATGGCAGAGGGATTTTGAGGATCGGTTTTTGTATCAGGAGACCGAGGATCAGCTGCGCTCAATCGAAGAGGTTAAGCGTGATATGGAAAGTGAAAGACCTATGGACAGACTCCTGTGCGGAGATGTAGGCTATGGAAAGACTGAGATTGCACTAAGAGCGGCTTTTAAGGCGGCGGTGGATTCAAAACAGGTGGCGTATCTTTGCCCTACCACTATTTTAGCAATGCAGCATTATGAAACATTTTCAAAACGAATGGCAGACTTTCCGATAAAGGTAGAGATGCTGTCACGGTTCAGAACAGCGGCAGAGCAAAAGAATATTCTCAAAAAACTGAAAACGGGCGAAATTGATGTCATAATCGGAACTCACAGACTTCTCCAAAAGGATCTTGAGTTTAAGGATTTAGGACTTCTCATAATCGATGAGGAACAACGCTTCGGGGTTGCCCACAAAGAGCGGCTGAAGGAGCTAAAAAGAAATGTTGATGTCCTTTCAATGACAGCGACACCTATTCCGAGAACGCTTCATATGGCAATGGTTTCAGTAAGGGATATGAGTCTTTTGGAAACTCCGCCGGAAAACCGGTATCCCGTTGCGACATATGTGCTGGAGCACAACGGCGATGTTTTGATTGACGCTATGAAAAGAGAGATTTCAAGGGGCGGGCAGGTGTTTTATCTTTATAACCGTGTACAGGGAATTTACAGAGTGGCGGAATGGATAAAATCACAGATTCCTGATGCAAATGTTTCGGTTGGTCATGGAAAAATGCCGGAGGATGAGCTTGAGGATATAATGTATGATATGGTTAACGGAAAGACTGATATCTTGGTTTGCACCACCATTATAGAAACCGGTCTTGATATACCGAATGCTAACACCATTATTATAGAAAATGCTGATAAAATGGGACTTTCGCAGCTATATCAGCTAAGAGGAAGAGTGGGAAGAAGTGCGAGAAGTGCATATGCATACCTGACCTATAAAAAAGACGGAGTACTCTCCGAATCAGCAGAGAAAAGGCTTAGCGCAATAAGGGAGTTTACAGAATTTGGATCGGGCTTCAAAATTGCAATGCGTGATCTGGAAATACGAGGTGCGGGGGATATTCTAGGTGCAGAACAGCATGGACATATTGATTCGGTAGGATATGATATGTATTGTAAAATTCTTGCGGATAGCGTTCGTGAGGTTCAGGGCAAATCGGAAGGCGAAGAAATTTCAACAACCGTAGATATAAATGTCGATGCATTTATACCGGAGAGGTATATCAAGAATAATAATGTCCGAATAGACACATACAAGAGAATTGCAGCGATAGAAAACGAGGATGATGCATCTGAGCTGACAGATGAGCTTATAGACCGTTTTGGCGACCTTCCGGGTGCATGTTTCAATCTTATTGAAATTGCGCAAATAAAGGCGCTGGCGCATAAAATAGGCATTGTCGAAGTGAATGCTAAAGGAGAGCATGCCGTATTTGCGTTTGCAGAAAATGCTCTGCTTCCGGAATTTGTGCAGTTTATTGTTGAAAATCATCCTAAAGATACAGCAATCAGTGCGCTTGCAAAGCCTACGCTCAAGTATAAGTGTGAGAGCGGCAGAAAGATGCTCTCTAATATTAAGTTTTTATTACAACAGCTAAATGCATTGCATATCACGGAAAAATAAGATATAATATGACCAGAGATTAATGTTATATCGTATGAAAGAGGTGCTGCAGATGAAGAAAATAATCACGATGGTACTTGCTGTGCTGATGCTTGCATCTTGCACGGGCAGAGGAACTGTGGCTACTGTAGGGGATATAAAAATCACAGCGGATGAGTTTGAGTTTTATTTATCATCAATTAAGAGTCAGATGAAGGGAACGGAACTTCAAACAGACGAGGATTGGGAAACCCGGGAGATAGAAGGGAAAAAGGCTATAGATGTTGCAAAGCAGCGAGCTTTGGATATTGCAATAGAAAATGCCCTTTATATTGAGGCTGCAGAGGCTGCAGGAATTAAGCTGACAGAGAACGAAAGAGAACAGGTTAAAAAAACAAAGAGGCAGATTGTTTCGGGATATGGCGGCGAGAGTGCATACAAGGAGTTTTTAAAGGAAAACAACATTACCGATAAGTTTATCGAAATGATGTGCAAATCAACTGTATATTACAACAGGATAGGCAGAATGTTGGTAGAAGAAACACCAATTCTGGACGAAGAAGGTCAGAAGTATTTTGAGGAAAATAAATCGACGCTTGAAAGCGAGTACAGAAATGCAAAGCATATTCTAATCCTGACTGTTGACTCGGTAACTCGTCAGCCGAAATCCGCTGAAGATATTGCAAAAGCAAAAGAGCTCGCTGAGGATCTTTTGGAGCAAATAAAGAAGGGCGCCGACTTTGATAGCTTAATGACTATGTATTCCGAGGATCCGGGACTTGAGTCCGCACCTGACGGGTATGTATTCGGTTCGGGAGAAATGGTTCCGGAATTTGAGCAGGCAACCGATTCTGTGAAGTTTGGCGAGATTGCTTTTTGTGAGTCAAGTTACGGATACCACATTATAAAGAGGCTTCCGATAGAGTATACCGATGTCGCCGATAGGGTCAAGAACGCAATAGTAGAGGAGCGTATAGACAAAAAGGTGAAGGAGTGGGAAGAGGAATACTCACTCAAAATCACAACAAACGAAGAAAGCTTAAAAGAGATAAAATAAAAAACGGCTATTTAGCCGTTTTTTTTGGTGCAAATTATTTTCATGTGGTCTAATCGCCGATGCCGGACAATATATATTTACTAAACATGTACCAATGTGTATATAAGAAGGAGGAGCGGCAAGTGACGCAGTACAATATTTATCAGGATATAAAGGAACGCTCGGGCGGCGATGTGTATATCGGTGTTGTAGGTCCGGTGCGGACAGGAAAGTCAACCTTTATAAAGAAGTTTATGGATTTACTTGTAATCCCTAATATGGAAAATGCATATCAGGCAGAAAGAACGAGAGATGAGCTTCCACAGTCGGCTCAGGGAAGAACCATAATGACAACCGAACCAAAGTTTATTCCGAATGAGGCGGTGGAGATAAATCTTGGTGATAATGCACGGCTGCGCGTAAGAATGATTGATTGCGTGGGGTATATCGTTGACGGCTCGATGGGATATATCGAGGATGATGAGCCTAGAATGGTAACAACTCCGTGGTCAGCAGAAGCAATCCCGTTTTATGAGGCGGCAGAGGTTGGCACGAAAAAAGTTATTTGCGACCATTCCACGATAGGCCTTGTAGTAACAACCGACGGTAGCATAACGGAAATTGAGCGTGACAGCTATATTCAGGCAGAAAATCGTGTAATTTCAGAGCTTAAAGAAATAAACAAGCCGTTTATTGTAGTTCTAAATTCTGCTAATCCAAACAGCCGCAGATGTCAGGAACTGAGGGATGAGCTGGAGGAAAAGCACGGCGTGCCTGTTGTTGCGATAAATTGTCAGGAGCTTTGTGAGAGTGATATCAATAAAATCATAGAAACTGTTCTTTTTGAGTTTCCTGTTCAGGAAATCAAGATAAAAATGCCGGGTTGGATAGTGAAGCTTGGGAGAGAACACTGGCTATCGGAGAAAATCAGCACAGCTATTATGGACAGAGTGCAGGATGTAGAAAGAATACGGAATGTGCGCTCGCTTTGCGAAGGGTTATCCGAATGTGACTTTATCAGAGCATCAAACATATGCGGGATTGACCTCGGAAGGGGAAATGCCGAACTCGAGCTTGGCGTTCCGGAAAGTCTTTTCTATCAGGTTCTAGGTGAGGAATCAGGCTTTGATATAGCAGATGAAGAGGCACTTATCGGTATTATCAGGGAGCTTTCAAAGACAAAAACCGAGTATGATAAGATATCTTATGCGCTAAATCAGGTGCGTGAGTGCGGTTACGGCGTTGTATCTCCGACCACAGATGAACTTACTTTGGAAGAACCGAAAATTGTAAAACAGGGCGGAAGATACGGAGTTAAGCTAAGGGCATCGGCGCCGAGTATTCATATGATAAGAGCAAATATTCAGGCGGAGGTAAGCCCGATTGTAGGAACAGAAAAGCAGTCGGAGGAACTTGTGCATTATCTTTTAGACGAATTCCAGACAAATCCTGCAAAGATATGGGAGTCAAATATTTTCGGAAAATCCTTGTATGAGCTTGTGAATGAGGGAGTGAACAATAAGCTTTCCAAGATGCCGGATGAGGCAAGACGCAAGCTTGCAGCAACTCTTGAGCGTATTATAAATGAAGGTAGCGGTGGTTTGATTTGCATAATATTATGAAAAAAGGTATTAAAACTTTCGCACTTTTGATATCAGCGTGCCTTTTAACAGCCTGCGGAGGCGGTGTGGAGGTACATGAGGTTGATAAGTCGTATTCGACGGATACAATTCTGGTAGATGCAAAAATACCAAAGATTTCGGGACTTTCAAGCCAAAGTCTGCAGGAGTCTGTAAACGAAGAATATGAAACAATAATAATGCATCTTCTGGAGGACTTTTCAAAGGACGCAAAGGGTACGGGAGATAACTCAACCTTCACTGTAGCCACCAACTGCCATTATAACAAGAATGGATTTTTTTCGGCAGTTACACAGGTAGATGTATGCAAGAGAAGCGCGCATAAAAGCAGCAGCCGTATTATTAAAAATATAGACACACAAAAATGTGCAGAGGTGAGGCTGTCAGAACTGTTTTCGGATGATGCATATATTGATATGATAAATGCAAGACTTGATGAATGCATCAAGAAAAATCCCGAGAAATATGCAGATTTATGGGAAAAACCGTCAATCACACCGGAACAGAAATATTACATAGATGGAGGAAATCTGGTGCTTTTCTATTCTCCGTATGAGCTGTCGTATTACGAACGGGGGTTTGTGGAAATTCCTCTTTCCCTTAGCGATATGAGCGGATATTTAAAGCCGGAATACAGAGTATTATCAGGAAATTGAAATAGCCGCAGGTAAAGGTGCATATACTTAAATTGCACTACGCGAAGGGAAAGGATGTTGCGATATGGTAAAGAAATATTTTGCAAGAGCAAACACATCAAGCGGTTGTATAAACCTGATGGAAAACAATTTAAATGGCATTGAAGATATTTTTGTTTTAGAGGGCAGGTCGAAAGCTTTAAAAACATATGTTATGCAGGAGGTTCTCGACAGGCTTTACGACGAAGACGGAGATTTGGAGCGCGTGATAAGTCCGTTTGACATACAGAGTATTGATGCTGTTATATCAAGGAATAAAAGGCTTGCGGTTGTTGATGAGGAGTGCGCAAAGGGTATTAGAGAATGCACTAAAATAGACACTGATGTCATCTTTAAATCAAAAGAGGATGGATATATAAAAGAACTTAAGGAAAGAGCAGAAAAAGAGTACGCAGCGTTTTATGCAGCGTATGGGGAAGCAAAAAGAGTTCATGATGAATGGGAACATATATATTTAGACAGAATTGATTTTGACAGACTAAATAGCTATGGCAACGGAGTGATAAATCAACTTATCGGGGAGAAAAAGAGTGATAAGGGGACACATAATTTTGAGCGATTTTTTGGTGCCTCAACAGTTGACGGCTCGGTCAATTATATAGATAATATTACTGAGAGAATTAGGGCAAGGTATTTCATAAAAGGAAGACCGGGGACAGGTAAATCGACCTTTATGAAAAGACTTGCAAAAAAAGCGCAGGAGGCAGGATTTGATACCGAGGTATATTATTGCAGCTTTGATGAAGCAAGCCTTGATATGGTAATTCTGCCGGAGCTGTCCTTCTGCGTATTTGACTCAACAGCTCCGCATGAGATGTTCCCTCAAAGGGAGAATGATAAAATTCTGGATTTTTATGGCGAGTCGGGACTTTTGGGAACAGATGAAATATGCGAGCAGGAAATAGAATTTGTAGGCATAAGGTATAAGCATAAGATATCAGAGGGACTTGCACATCTACGCCTTGGCAATCTGTATATAAAAGAGAGGGAGTTTTACTTAAAACGAGATGCGGATTTTGATGCGGCGGTAAATTTTGCGGATTATATATGCGAAAGAGGGTAGAAAAGACGGAGCAATGCTGCTCCGTTTTTTTTCGTTTCAGAGATTGATATTTAAAAAAAGGTATGGTATAATTAAATACGAGGTGATTAGTCTAATGAAAGAAACGATTTGGAATGGATTTAAGAGAATTGATTTTGAGTTTGAGGGGAGAGAGGCTATTCTTGTTTTTCCTGAGACTCCTAATGATTGCAAAAACTGGTTATTCAAAATGGAATATTTTTATGCATTTCAGGATTTTGAAATAGAAATGCTTCAAAGGGGTTGGCATCTGGCGTATGTAGAAAATATTACCCGTTGGTGTCTTGAAGAGGATATTGACCTTAAAAAGAGATTTGCCGCATACTTGGCAGAGGAATATGGCCTTTATGAAAAGTGCGTTCCGGTAGGTATGAGCTGCGGAGGGCTTATAGGAAGTAAATTTGCGGCAAAATATCCGGAATGTGTTTCGGCACTTTATCTGGATGCTCCGGTAATGAACTTTTTGTCTTGTCCTGCAGGTCTGGGAATTGCAGGCGATGATATGATGCAGGAGTTCATCGAGGCAACAGGAATGAGTTTGACCGACCTGATATCCTACAGAGAACACCCAATAGATAAAATGCACTTGCTGCTTAATAATAGAATTCCGATTATTTTGATATACGGAGATTCGGATGTGGTTGTTCCTTATGAGGAAAACGGTGCAATCCTTGAAAAATTCTATCGTGAAAACGAAGGAGTTATTGTCACTATAGGAAAGGAAAACTGCGGTCATCATCCGCACGGACTTACAGATAACGCTCCGCTGATAGAATTTGTGGAAAAATACCGCAGATAACAGATATCGGATAGTTAAATACATTACATAATATAAAGTGTCGGCTGCTGCGCAAAAGCCAAAGGCAAGGGCAGCCGCTTAAAAGGGAATGGGGTGAGAATCCCCTGCGAGGAACTGTCGGTGTATGTGCTGAATGTTTTCATATCCGTCGGCGAAAGCCGGTCATTGGGAAACCGAGAAGGCAGGATAAAAAGCAAGA
>JAZNTB010000024.1:0-28575 GCA_045591565.1 Clostridia bacterium | reverse complement strand
TGGTATGTTTACACCATTCCTTGCAGACCCTGTGGAAATATACGGCATAGAACCTCTTGGCAGAGGAAAAGGTATAGGCGACCACGCAGCAACAATGGCTTACGGTACAAAGGGCATAATTCACGGATATTCAAGCTATGTGCTTCAGGATGAAAATGGCGAACCGCTTCCTGTTTACTCAATCGCAAGCGGACTTGATTATCCGGGCGTAGGCCCTGAACACGCACATCTGCGTGATATGAACAGAGTTCATTATGAAACTGTTTCGGACGAAGAGGCTATGGAGGCTTTCTTCCTGCTTTCAAGATATGAGGGAATTATTCCGGCAATCGAGAGTGCACATGCGGTTGCGTATGCAATACGCTATGCAAAGGAGCATAAATCAGGCTCAATCCTTGCGTGCCTTTCAGGAAGAGGTGACAAGGATATTGACTATGTATACGAAAAGTACGGCTGTGGCGAGAAATTCAAGCTGGACTACGAGGTATAATCTGAAAGGTTAGTTATATGTTTAAAGTTTTACACACAAACGGACTTGCAAGACGCGGCGAGTTAACAACTGTTCATGGGACCGTGCAGACACCGGTTTTCCAGAATGTGGGAACGCTTGCTGCAATAAAGGGCGGACTTTCCTGCGAGGACTTAAAGGAGATTGGCTGCCAGATAGAGCTATCTAACACATACCACCTGCACCTTCGCCCGGGGGATAAGGTTATCCATGACCTTGGCGGACTTCACAAATTTATGAACTGGGACAGACCTATCTTAACCGACAGCGGCGGATTTCAGGTTTTCTCCCTTGCAAAGCTCAGAAAAATCACCGAAGAGGGAGTGCAGTTCAATTCGCATATCGACGGAAAACGCATATTTATGGGTCCGGAGGAAAGTATGCAGATTCAGTCAAACCTTGCTTCGACTATAGCGATGGCATTTGACGAGTGCGTGGAAAATCCTGCGCCCTATGACTATGTTAAAAAATCCTGCGAGCGCACATACAGGTGGCTGGAGCGCTGCAAGGTGGAGATGAAAAGACTCAACTCTTTGGACAGCACTATAAATAAGGAGCAAATGCTTTTCGGTATAAATCAGGGCGGAATTATCGACGAGCTGCGTGTGTGGCATATGAAGGAAATAGCAAAGCTTGACCTGCCGGGCTATGCAATCGGCGGGCTTGCTGTGGGCGAGAGCCACGAGGAAATGTATCATATTTTAGATGTCACACTTCCTCACGCACCTGAGAACAAGCCGAGATACCTGATGGGAGTTGGAACTCCGTCAAACATCATCGAGGGCGTTGCAAGGGGAATTGACTTCTTTGATTGCGTTATGCCGTCGAGAAATGCACGCCATGCATTTATCTTTACAAGACACGGAACAATGAATCTTTTAAATCAGTGCTATGAACGAGATATGCGCCCGATTGACTCGGAATGCGGTTGCCCTGTGTGCCAAAAGTATTCAAGGGCATATATAAGGCATCTTTTCAAGGCAAAGGAAATACTCGGTATGCGCCTTGCTGTAATGCATAACCTGTATTTCTATAACGAGCTTGCAGCAAGAATAAGAACTGCTATTGAAGAAGACCGGTTTGAGGAGTTCAGGCAGGAAAATGTAGAAAAGCTTGCCAGAAGAATATAACATAAAAATCACCCGATATTCATATAGATAACAGGGTGATTTTTTAATGAAAAAGTTGATTATAATTGTTGCTGCGGTTTTGCTGGTTACAGCGCTTGTACCTTTGGCATTCTACTTAAAGTGCGGAAAGTATGAAAAGCCCGTGCCGGAAGAAAAAGATACCGTATCGGTTTATATAAAAAATGAGGACAGAGTGTGCGATATGTCCAAAAGCCAGTACCTAAAAGAGGTGGTGGCGGCGGAAATGCCGGCAGGCTTTGAGCAGGAAGCGTTAAAAGCACAGGCAGTTGCGGCACGAAGCTATCTTGAGGCTCGTCGGAATGCATACCGTATATCGGGAATTCCGGATAGTCATAAGGGTGCGGAAATCTGCACCGACTCTGCTCACTGTAAGGCGTGGATTTCGGAGGAGAGCAGGCGCGAAAGCTGGGGAACAGATGCCGAGAAAAATTGGGAGAAAATAGCGCGTGCAGTTGATGAAACCGCCGATGAGGTCATAACCTATGATGGCGAGATTATCTCGGCTGTGTTTCACTCAACATCTTCGGGCAAAACCGAAAATTCAAAGGATGTGTGGGGCGGTGAACGCCCGTATCTGGTGAGCGTGGACAGCCCGGGGGACAAGGTGTCGCCGAAATATAAATCGGAAAAGGAAATGAGCCTTGAAGAATTCAAAAATGTTGCAAGAGAGAATATCAAGGGCGTGGATTTTTCAAAAGAGATAGTGGGTGATGCTCTTCGGAGTGAGGCAGGCGGAATTCTGGAAATTTCCATCGGCGGCGTTAAGGTCAAGGGCACAAAACTGCGCAGCATATTTGGACTTCGTTCCACCAATGTAAATATAAATATTTCGGGTGAAAATGTAAAGTTTGATGTCACGGGCTTCGGACATGGTGTGGGAATGAGTCAGTACGGTGCGAATTATCTTGCGGCAGAGGGCAAAAATTATAAGGAAATTCTGAAAACATATTACACAGGTGTAGAGATTGTAAAGCGCAATTTATAAAAACGGTGAATGAGTAATCTCGTTCGCCGTTTATTGTATAACAAAAAATCGAAGCAAAGCTTGCTTTGCTTCGATTTTGGTCGGGATGACAGGATTTGAACCTGCGGCCTCTTGAACCCCATTCAAGCACTCTACCAAGCTGAGCCACATCCCGAAAATATCTTCACACCACGCCATTATAGCATACAGGCTATTAAAAGTCAAATAATTTACCATAAAAATGTTGTTATTTTCCAAAAAGTATTGAAATATTTTTCCATATATTATATAATGGTTTTAGGACAATTTGCAGAGTAGAATTTCGCGCGTGAAGTGCCGGTGTGAACGGGGAGTTGTCATACGGACGAAAAGCCATAATCGGCTTGCGGTGTGAAATTCGCATCCCGCTGCCGAATCAGAGGCAAAATACAAAACACCTCTTTTTTAGTAGCTATTAATTACGGAGGTGTTTTTTATGTTCAAAAATTCTTTAAAAAATCTGAAAACCACAAAGGTTTTATGTATGTCTGCAATTCTTGCCGCACTTTTTGTAGTATTATATGCAGCGAAGCTGCCACTTTCAAATGAGCTTCGCATAACCTTTACATTTGTCCCGCTTGCTATTGCAGGGTGGCTCTTCGGGCCGGTTCCGGCGATGCTGGTAGGCTTTGTGGGCGATGTGGTGAGTGCGCTCCTGTTCCCGATGGGACCGTATTTTCCGGGTTTTACCTTAACATCCGTTTTGACAGGCGTTATCTTTGGAGTATGCCTTTTCGAGAAAGACGGAAAAATGATGGTAACAGGTGCTATTATATCAAAGTTTCTTGTAAATATGCTTTTAAATACTGCATTAAATGCGTTTTGGCTGTCAATAATATCAAGCAAGGGCTATGTGTTTTATCTTGGAGAACACTTTGTTAAAAATATTATTGCGTTGCCTGCAGAGGTTATTATACTTATAATAGTATTTAAGGTTCTATCAAATAACCGTATTAAAAAGATATATAAATAGAGTGAAAAAACAGACCGTAATTTGTTGAGTTTGCCGATATGCAAATTTGGTTGTTTTTTGGTATTGAAAAAAATGTCGGAATGTGTTATAAATATAGTAGTACTATTCATTATGGGAGGGGCATATGGAAACATTAGCAAACAAGCCAATATACGGACAACTTAGCGTTATAAGCATGCGCGGTTGCGAGGAAATCACAGATAAAATTGACTGGTATTTAAGACAGTTCCGTAAGGATTACGATGATAAGGAAACCTATATAACACATATCAAGTGCCCGAGATTTGGTTCGGGAGAAGCAAAGTGTGTTATCAATGAAACTGTCCGCGGTCATGATGTATATATCATCTGTGATGTGTTCAACCACGGCATTACATACAAAATGTACGGCGTTGAAAACCGCATGAGTCCTGACGACCACTATCAGGATTTGAAGAGAATTATCGCCGCAATTTCAGGTAAGGCAAGACGAGTAACAGTAGTTATGCCGATGCTTTACGAGGGAAGACAGCATCGCCGCACGGCACGAGAGTCGCTCGACTGCGCGATGGCACTTCAGGAGCTTGTTAATATGGGCGTTTCAAATATCATCACATTTGATGCTCATGATGCAAGAGTTCAGAATGCAATTCCGTTATCAGGCTTTGATGATGTTCAGACAACCTACCAGATGATAAAGGCACTGTCGCGTCAGGTTCCGGATATATCCTTTAACAAGGATGATACCATTGTAATTTCTCCTGACGAGGGTGGAATGAAGCGTGCGATGTACTACTCATCGGTGCTTGGTCTTGACCTTGGTATGTACTATAAGAGAAGAAATTACTCGGTTATTATTGACGGTAAAAACCCGATTGAGGCTCATGAATATCTCGGAAGAGATGTTGCCGGCAAGGATGTTATGATTATCGACGATATGATTTCGAGCGGTGAGTCAGTGCTTGATATCGGTAGAAAGCTGAAAGAGCAGGGAGCAAAGAGAATATTTGTTTTCACAGCCTTTGGTCTTTTCTGTAACGGTTTTGACAAGTTCGACGAGGCATATAAAAAGGGTGAGATTACAAAGGTATTCACAACAAACCTTATCTATCGTATGCCGGAGCTTTTTGAAAGAGAATGGTATTGCGAAGTTGATATGTCCAAGTACATTTCACTTCTTATTAATACATTAAATCATGATGAAACAATAAGCCAACTTTTGGTTCCTGCAAAGAGAATTGAAAAGCTTTTGGAAAAACTGGAAAATGAAAACAAATAAAAAACAGGGGCAGTATTGCTCCTGTTTTTAGGTTAAAATCAAAGGCGGTGTAAAAACTAATTGTTTTCACCGCCTTTTTACATCCCTTATTTACATCATACTGTTTCGCAGGCGCACGAGCTTTGGAATGTTTGTCATGACCTGAACGCCGTTGCAGCACTTTTCAATGACTCCAACAAATTCGCCTAGTCCTTTTATATCGAAGCCTGTTACCGACATAAAGCAGTTTTCGCCGTTTTTTGTGCGTATGTAAAGAAAGTCCATGCGCTTCAGGGTGTTTGCAAAGTGCCTGTCTGCGCCAAGTCGGGTAAGGATAGGGGGATATTCGTCCTCCGACAAATTTCTTTCGAGGTACTTTTTTGAGCCTATTAAAACCGTATCAATATCATTAACAGCGATTTCGCTTGTTTTGATGCGCTCCGGAATAAAGTCCGAAACGATGGTTGGTTTATCGGGCAGAGTGTATGGGAGAACACCGTTGTTCCACGCAGATAAAATCACCCTTTCGCCGTCTGTGGCAACGAAAGTCGGGAAAACGGTATTCACACGGATAATCACATAGGAAAGGCCGAGAAGAAATGCCGCAATGTACCATGCAGCAAACATATAGCTTGCAACAGATATACTGTATACGGCAAGTATAGCACCCAAAAGGCTTATCGAACCTACCAGTGAGATTTTAATTATATATTCGCGGCGCGACTTTGAATTTAAGCACACCTTAGATAAATATTCCATTTCAATCTCCTTAAAAATTCCTTCACCACATTATAGCAGAAAAATTAAAAAAGGTCAAGCTATTTGATTTTTTTGGCTTCCATATAGAATTTTTTATCCTGTGCCTCGCCCATTGAGAAGGTCTTTCTCGGGAGTGCACCATCCGCTATTACCGTGCGGAAAAGGTCACTTTTTTCCATTGACGGAAGAAGGAAACCGATGTTGCCGGCTTTTTGGGAAAGCTGCATTGTTACATCTTCTCCGTGGATGTAGTCAACCTCGGCGCACCTTTTGTCGAGAAAATTCTGCAGAGTTCCGACAGCAAGCATGCTGCCGGAATTTTTAACATACAAATCTCCTTTTTTGCTGCCGTATGTATAGATTATGTGCTGTCCGCCGTTGTCGGTATCTAGGGTTTCGGGGTAATAAGCCTTAAAATCTGCAATCAGTTTTTCAGGGTCGGTATTAAAAACAACACGGTGGATAGGCTCAAACTCAAGTGCATCGTCATGGATATTCTCGATTTCTACAAGGCAGAACCTTGCCGGATGATTTTCCTGCTGCTCGGGAGAAAGGGTGGCTTTTATGTTTTCCCAGCAGGTTTTTGCGGTTGCCAAGGAATGGTTTCCGTCGCCTACAGCAAACAGCAGATTTCCGCTTGCAGTTTCGTCAAGATGCGAAAGTGCAGATAAAACCCTGTCAGCCTCGCTGTCGTCAAGAAGGTATCCCTTTATATGACCGCCGCCCTGCATCAGGTCGAAGTCGTATAAAACCTCGCTCGCACTTATCGGCTCAATTACAGTTTTGTTTTCGTCATCGATAAGCAACATTATATGAGGCAGCTCAAGAGGGGCATTTTCTCTGATTTTAACACGCGGAGGGATACGCTCCAAAACAGTCCCTTCGGTTGCACGGATTTTACTTTGCGAACCCTTTGAAAAATCGTAGTCTTCAAGGTCAACCGCACCGATAATTCCGCGGCGAGTCTTTCCGTTTGACATAGTACGCTCGACATAAATAAGACTGCCCAAATACTCGTCGAAAATGCCGTCCTCAAGGTATTTCGCCATATTGCAGTTAATCTTCTCTATCCGTGCATCACCCTCGGACAAAAATGCCTCCGGAAATACAAGATTGAGTGTGCTTGGAGCATCTTCTACAAGGTATTCGGCACTTTGCCAGTATTCCGGCTGTGAAGTGTACTGGTCGCATGCAACCACACTCCATTTTGTGAAATCAATATCCTTTGGAAGCAAAATATCTGCTTTTTTAAATGTTTTCATAACGAATAGCCCTTTCTTAATCCTTTATTATATCGCATATAGTGGCATCTGTCGCATTGATTAAATCTTCGGGAGAGAGTAGCAGTGTCGCACCGCATATTCCTGCCGAAACCGCCACCTTTTCAAAGCCCTGACAGCTTTGATGAATATATGTGGGGTACTTTTTCTTCATTCCGATTGGCGAAACTCCGCCGCGGATATAGCCTGTTAGAGCTAAAAGCTCCTTTACATGAATAAGCTCAACCTTTTTGCTTCCCGATGCTTTTGCGAGCTTTTTAAGGTTAATCTCACAATTAACTGGAACACAGACAGCCATTATCTCATTTCCTCTTGCAACAAGGGTTTTGAAAGACCGGTCGCAGGGAATTCCTGTAAGCTCTGCGATATACATACCAAAGTTTTCGCCCACTTCATCCGCTTCATATTCTACCGTTTCAAACGGGATTTTAGCGGCTGTAAGAAGCCGCATTGCGTTTGTCACAATCGCCTTTTTCTTTGCCATGGTTCACCTCATTTAAGTTCTACGATGGTTACGCCCATCTCGCCCTCACCGTATCTTCCCGGACGGCTGGATTTTACATATTTGCTGCGCTTTAGCATATCACCGATTCCCTGACGGAGAATTCCTGTTCCCTTGCCGTGAATAACTGTCACAGGGGATATGCCTGCCAAATAGCAGTCGTCAATGAATTTTTCGACATTCATTATTGCCTCTTCTAAGGTTTGACCGCGAACATCCACCTCGGTTGACACATTTTTTGTTTTGGAAACAAAGGCAGTTGTCGATTTCACATAGCGGTCAGCAACTTCCTTTGCAGAGTTGTCCTTAACACGCTCAAGGTTTGATATGTGGACATCGGTTTTCATGATACCCGCCTGCACACGCACCATACCCTTGTTGTCCGGAGCCTTTAACACCGAGGCAAGCTGGTCCATATCGAGAATTCGCACCGATTCGCCCGGTTTTAGGTTTTTCGGTACTTCTCGTGGGGATTTTCTCGGCTTCTGGCTGTTTTTCATAGCCTTGTCGATGGATTCCTCTCGCTTTTTGAGTCTGTCACGCGATTTTTTTGCTTTGTCCGAAATATCGGAGGCTTTTCCTTCGATACGCATTCTTTCAAGCTCTTTTATAATACTGTTAGACTCTTCTCGAGCCTCCATAATAATAATTTTAGCCTCACGGCGTGCGTCCTCTAAGATTCGGGATTTGGAGTCTTTTAGCTTTTTGCGCTCTGCCTCGATTTCCTGCTTAAGCTCGGCAAGCTCGTTTTTCATACGACGGGCATATTCCTTTTCCGACTGTGCCTCGGCACGGTTTTGTTCGAGGTCTGTTATGACATCCTCAAACTTGATATCCTCGTCACTCAAAATTTCGTTTGCTCTTGCGATAACGGCTTCTGAAAGACCGAGTCTTCGGGAGATTGCAAAGGCATTGGACTTTCCGGGAACGCCGATTAAAAGCTTGTAGGTCGGCTGAAGGCTTTCCACATCAAATTCACAGGAGGCGTTTTCTACGCCGTCGGTAGTGAGTGCAAATATTTTCAGCTCGCTGTAATGCGTGGTAGCAACTGTCGATGCGCCGAATGCCCGCAGATGCTCAAGAACCGAAATCGCAAGCGCCGCACCCTCGGTGGGGTCGGTTCCGGCACCCAATTCGTCAAAAAGTGCAAGTGAGTCGGAATCTACCTCGTTTATAATATTTACAATTTTCACCATATGCGATGAAAATGTTGAAAGGCTTTGTTCTATGCTTTGTTCATCGCCGATGTCCGCAAAGAACTTTTTAAAAACAGCGGCACGGCTTCCGTCATTTACAGGGATGTGCAGACCTGACGCTGCCATAATCGAAAAAAGCCCGATTGTTTTTAAGGTGACGGTTTTACCACCTGTGTTAGGACCTGTCACAACGAGGGTATCAAATCCGTCGCCTAAATAGATATCGTTTGAAACTACACGCTCCTTTGGTATAAGAGGGTGGCGTGCTTTTTTGAATTCAATTATACCGCTGTCATTTAAAATCGGCTCTGTGGCGTTCATATCAAAGGACAGCTTCGCTTTGCAGAAAATGAAATCCAGACGGCAAACAAGGCTGTAGTCGGAAAGAATTACTGCAGCATTTTCTGCAACCTCGGCAGAAAGAGCTGCGAGAATTTTCTCTATTTCAACCTGTTCCTTATTTTCGAGGTCACGGATTTCATTGTTTGCGTTAACCACGCTCATCGGCTCGATAAAAAGTGTTGCACCGCTTGAGGAGGAATCGTGCACGATTCCGGCAATTTCGCCACGGTATTCTGCACGCACCGGAATAACATATCTTGATGCTCGTATTGTAACAATAGGGTCCTGAAGATACTTTTTGTAGGTTTCCGAGCGTATCATTGTATTTAAAACCTCTTTGATTTTGGCATTGAGGCTTTTCATCTTTCTGCGTATTGCAAGAAGGTCCGCCGAAGCGTCATCTGCAATTTCGGTTTCTGACAGTATAACAGAGCCGATTTTGTCTTCCAAAGTCTTGTTAGGTATAAGGCTGTCCGCAAGACCGCGCAAAATAACGGCATCCTCGCCGCAGTCCTGAAGATACGCCTTTATACGCCTTGAAACAAAAAGAACACGCGCAACCGACATCAGGTCGCGAGGATTTAAAAGTCCGCCGATTTCGCTGCGCCGAACTGCGGCTGTTATATCATTTACGCTGAAGTTTACAGGCGGGTTTCCGAGCCTGAAGCAGGTATTGACTGCCTCTGTGGTTTCTTGTTGTGCAAGCTTTGCATCGCTAAGTGCAGAAAACGGCACAAGTGCAAAAATTTTCTCGCGCACGGCTTCGTTGTCGGTAAAGGCGGACATCTTCTCCAATATCTTGTCAAATTCAAGAGTTTTTAAAGCGGTTTGTTCCATGCTTTTTCTCCGTTCATAAGTTTAAAATACATACATATACATTATATCAATTTTCTTGTGTAAAAACAATAAGTTTTGGAAAAAAATTAAAGCATCAGGCATACAGCTGCAAGAAGCTTTTGCATTGACTATTTTTTTTGTTTATGCTATAATATTCATAACTAATCTTAAGGAGAGGAAAATGGATATTAAATTTATGCGTGCAGCGCTTCGTGAGGCGCAAAAAGCCGAAAAAATTGACGAAGCACCTGTCGGGGCAGTGGTTGTTCTGGACGGAAAAATCATTGCACGCGGCTATAACAAAAGGGAAACAAAACAAAATGCCCTGATGCATGCAGAGATTATCGCAATAGAAAAAGCCTGTAAAAAGCTCGGGAGCTGGCGGCTTGATGGGTGCTGTATGTATGTGACGCTCGAGCCATGCCCGATGTGCGCCGGTGCGATAATCCAGTCAAGGATTGAAAAGGTATACTTTGGCGCATACGACAAAAAGGCGGGCTGCTTCGGCAGTGTATGCGATATATCAAAAATGCTGCCGCATAAGGTGGAATTTGACGGCGGTATCCTGCAGGAAGACTGTGAAAACATAATTAAAAACTTTTTTAAAAAGCTTAGAAAGAGGGAAAAATAAAATGTATTTTAACGATAAAACAAAAAGGGTTGTATGCGCCGTGCTTGCGGTTGTAATCATGGTGCCTGTGGCAATAGGAGTAGTATCTTTATTTTTAATATAACGGAGGGAAAAAAGTGAAGAAAAATTCAAGAGCGAAAAAAACGCTGCTGTCAGTAATATCACTTGTGGTAACTTTCGTTGTAATAATTCTTATTGCAGCAACATTGTTTGTAGGGTTTTATGTTATTCCGAAGTACAATTCTCTGTCAGACAGCGCAAATCTGACCGGAAGAGATATGGTTACATTTGCACGCTACCTGACTGACGGACAGTTTTTGAAAAATATTAAAAATTTTAATAAAGAAGCGGCAAAAGGGGTTTTGTCCGTAATTGAGGAGCTGGACGCGGAAAACGGCGAAAATGCATTATCTCTGTCGGGAGTATGGAGCAAACAGCTTGTTGATACAACCACCGCTATACAAAAGGCAACACCTGCGCCGGAGAAAGTAGACGAGCTTATAAAAGAGGCAGAGCTTAGCGAAAAGGAACTGTCAGCATATGAAAGGATAATGGCCGCGGCGACACCGGAGGAGATAAGAGCCGGAATGGCAATAATTGCAAAGGTGGACCTTGCAAAGGTGAGTTCTCTGCAAAAACAAAATAAAACGATTGAGCTTAAAAAATATATAAAGAGCGTACTGACCTCGGCTGAAATTTCTAAAAGTTTGTCGCTTTATAAAAAATACAAGCATCTTTTGTAAAGGGAAGCCTGTATAAAAAACATCTTTTTGCGAAAAATAATAGCAGGAGGTGTTTTAAATGAATAGCAATAAGCCTAATGAAAGTATTAAATGCACTGTTACAGAGTGCAAGAATCATTGTAAGTCCAAGGACTACTGTTCTTTAGATTGCATAACAGTAGGAACTCATGAGCCTAACCCTACAATGAACGAATGTACAGACTGCAAGTCTTTTGAATTGTCATAAGTCTTGCAAAAGGGCAGATTTATAATCTGCCCTTTTTAATTTAAAATGGAGAAATAAAATGGAGAACAAGTTCAGATACACACTTGATAATAAAAGATACCATACCTGGAATTACCATCTGCAGTCGGTGTTTGGTGATAAGGTGTTCAAGGTAGCGCTAAACGGTGGTTTTACCTGCCCGAATATTGACGGAACAAAGGGCAGGGGCGGATGTACATACTGCCTTTCGGGGAGCGGTGACTTCGCAGGAAATCCTGCGCACTCTGTAGAGGTTCAGTTTGAGGAAATCAAGGAGAGAATGCATAAAAAGTGGCCTGAGGCAAAGTATATTCCTTACTTTCAGGCGAACACAAACACATATGCACCGGCTGATGTTTTGCGGGAGAGGTTTGAGCCTGTTTTAAAAAAGGAAGGAGTTGTTGGGCTTGCTTTAGCAACCCGTGCGGATTGCCTTGGGGAGGATGTGCTTGACTATCTTTCGGAGATTAACAAAAGGACATATCTTATGGTAGAGCTTGGGCTTCAGACCATCTTTGATGAAACAGGCGAGAGAATAAACCGCTGTCATACATATGCGGAGTTTTTAGATGGATACAATAAATTAAAAAAGCGTGGAATAAAGGTGTGCGTGCATCTTATTCTGGGGCTTCCGGGCGAAAGCTACGAAATGATGATGGAAAGTGCAAAAACGGTTGCAAAGCTTGAGCCTGACTGCATAAAACTGCATCTTCTGCATATTTTAAAGGGCACGAAAATGGCTGCGCAGTACGAAAATGGAGAATTCGAAACGCTCACACGCGACGAATATGTAAAAACGATTGTTGACTGTCTGGAATATTTTCCGGAGGAAACAGTTGTTCAGCGCCTGACGGGAGATGGCGGACGCGATACGCTTATTGCACCTTTGTGGAGTCTTAAAAAGTTTGTGGTGCTGAATGAGATAGACAAAGAAATGGTACGGCGTGACACATATCAGGGAGTGAAATTCGTAAAATAAAAAACGGCTTTGAAGCATAAGCTTCAAGCCGTTTTCTTTTTGTTTAGATAAATAATTCCGGCGATACCGAGGATTATTCCCAAAAAGGCTACAAGCTGGGAAATCCCCAAAACGCCGGGGATTACATAGAGAATGAATTCGCTTTGACGCATTCCCTCTAAAAATAGCCGACCAAGTCCGTACCATAATATATAGAAAAAGAACACCTGACCGTGACTTTTTTTGCGGTCACGCAGCAACAGGATGAGCACAAGCCCGATTAAGTTCCATATTCCCTCGTAAAGGAAAAGCGGATGAACACCGGCGCCTCCGTTTATTGTCATCCGCAGAAGGCTGTCGGTTTCACGCCCGTAAACCTCAACATTGAAGAAGTTGCCCCAACGCCCGATTATCTGTCCGACCAAAACACCGGGCACACACACATCGAACACCTTGAGGGTGTTGAGCTTGTTTTTGCGGCAGTAGATGTAAGTGGACAAAACTGCGCCGATGAGTGCTCCGTAAATGGCTATGCCGCCTTCCCATATCTTGAATATATCCCAAAAGCTTCCGATTGAGCCCCAATCAAATATGCAGTAATAGATGCGTGCGCAGACTATTCCTGATAACAGTCCCCATGTGCAGATATCAAAAACGCTGTCCGGGCTGACGCCTCGCTTTTTACAGGTCAGGCTCACAAGCAGAAGCCCTAAAAGAAAACCTGATAGAATGCACAGAGCGTACATATAAATATCCTTGCCGAAGACAGTAAATGCAATGCGATGAACTTCAAGTTGAATTCCAAGTCCCGGAAAGCCGATAATATTCACCATATCAGTCTGCCTCCTTTATGGAGAGAGATATTCTTTTCTTTTTAAGGTCAACATCAAGGATTTTAACCTTAACGATATCCCCGACCGAGAGAACATCCAGCGGATGCTTGATATAACGATTTGAGATGTGGGAGATATGGCAAAGTCCGTCCTGATGCACGCCGATATCAATGAATGCGCCAAAGTCTATTACATTGCGGACTGTGCCTTTCATAACCATGCCTGCCTTTAAGTCCTCCATGCTCATAACCTCCGACATCAACATTGGCTGTGGAAGCTCCTCACGAGGGTCACGGCCTCGCTTTAAAAGCCCGTCTGCTATATCGCGCAGAGTCGGTACGCCGATATCAAGCTCGTCTGCAAGGCGGTTTATATCCATTTTTTTGAGTCTGTCCTTTAAATCAGCGATATTATTCTTTGCAACATCTTCGATTGTGTAGCCGAACTTTTTTAAAAGTCCTTCGGCTGCCTGATAGCTTTCAGGGTGAACAGAGGTATTGTCAAATACATTCCTGCCGTCTGCAATTCTCAAAAAGCCTGCACACTGCTCAAATGCTTTTTTACCAAGCTTTGCAACCTTTAATAGCTGACCTCGGTCGGTAAATCTTCCGTTTTCCTCACGGTATGCGGTGATGTTTTTTGCAACCGTCGAATTAATTCCCGAAACATAGGAAAGTAGTGACGGAGAGGCGGTGTTTAAGTCAACACCTACGCTGTTTACACAATCCTCAACAACTCCGCCGAGAGCTTCTCCTAAAAGCTTCTGATTCATGTCGTGCTGGTATTGACCGACGCCGATTGCCTTCGGGTCAATTTTAACAAGCTCCGCAAGCGGGTCCTGAAGACGCCGCGCGATTGAAACAGCACTGCGGAGTGAAACATCAAATTCGGGAAATTCTTCGGTTGCAAGCTTTGATGCAGAGTAAACAGAAGCTCCGGCTTCGCTTACCACCATATAGTAAACCTCGCTGTCAATCTCTTTTAAAAGCTCCGAAGTAAGTATTTCTGTTTCCTTTGATGCCGTTCCGTTTCCTATCGATATAAGGTTAACATTGTGTTTTTTAATAAGATTTGCGAGTATCTTTTTTGCTTTATCTCTGTCATGGTTTGGTAGAGTGCAGTAGACAACATTGGTGTCAAGTACCTTTCCTGTGTCGTCAACAACAGCAACCTTGCAGCCTGTGCGGTATCCGGGGTCAAGTCCCAGAACAGTTCTGCCCTTGATTGGCGGCTGCAGAAGAAGACCGCTTAAGTTTTTCGAGAAAACCTTTATTGCAGCCTCGCCTGCACGCTCGGTAAGCAAGTTGCGGATTTCGGTTTCGATTGAAGGTGCAATAAGACGCTTGTAGCTGTCCTGGGCAGCAAGAGCCACAGTATCACGGGAGCTTGATGGCTCCTTTTTAAGTAACTCACCTTTTAAATAATCGGTAATAATTTCTTCGTCGACATCAAGCTTTACCGAAAGAAATCCGTCCTTTTCGCCACGGTTTACGGCAAGAACCCTGTGGTTTGCAAGCCTTGATGCAGGCTCTGAGAAGTCGTAGTACATACTGTAAACGCTGTCCTCGTCCTTTGAGGCTTTTGTCTGTATACTTCCGTTTGCGTATGAAAGCTCACGGATTTTTTTGCGGAAATCCGCATTATCCGAAATGATTTCAGCGATAATATCCATTGCTCCGCTGACAGCCTCCTCTGCTGTTTCGACACCTTTTTCTGCGTCAATATAAGGCTCTGCAAGGACAAGAACATCCTCTGGTGAACCTTGCTCAAAGATAATATCAGCAAGCCCTTCAAGGCCCTTTTCCTTTGCGATTGTTGCACGGGTACGGCGCTTGGGGCGATACGGGCGGTAGATATCGTCAAGCTCGGTCACGGTTTTTGCATTTTCAATAGCTGCCTTAAGCTCATCGGTAAGAAGACCCTGCTCATCGATAAGACGAGTGATGTCTTCTTTTTTTGCTTCTATGTTCCTGAGGGTTTCAAGACGCTGCGTAAGGCTTCTTAAAACCTCGTCCGATAATTCTCCGGTTGCCTCCTTGCGGTATCTTGCAATAAAGGGAACGGTGTTTCCCTCATCTAAAAGCTTTATGGTGTTGGTAATCTGGAACTCCTTCAGTTTAAACTCATCCATAAGGATTTTTGAAATCTTGTCCATGTAAGTACCTCCGTAATGATATTAGCTACATTATACCTCTTTTATGCTGCTTTTACAAGTAGAGCAGAGGCATTTATGACATTTATATAATATTAAGGTAATATTTGTAATAAAAAACTAAAAAAACTTTAATTTTTTTTAAAAAAGGTATTGCTATTTTGGTATTGATGTTATATAATGGGAGAGTAATGGAGCAAAAGGGAGCAGATTGGAAGGAATTTCCAGAAAGTTTACATAAATTGGAAAGGTGGTGCTATGATGGTTAATTTTGTTGGTGAGTATGCAAGACAACTCGATGATCGCGGCAGATTTATTTTGCCGGCTAAAGTAAGGGACAAGCTGTCAGGCACCGTTTATGTTACACGCTCTCCTATTGATGCATGCTTAAATCTTTACACAGAAGAGGAGTGGGAGGCTATTGCACAAAAGGTGAGAGCGCTTCCTACGGTTACTGATAGAAATGCAGCGGCACTGCAGAGAAAGCTGTTCGGTAAGGCAATTTCCTGCGAGCTTGACAAGCAGGGAAGAATTCCGCTGACTGCTGAGCTTATAGAATATGCAAATATGAAAAAGGACATTGTACTTGTGGGTGTTAACTCAAAGCTTGAAATCTGGGACAGTGAAAGCTGGAAGAGGATTGATGACGCTATTGATGCAGACTCAATTATAGAGGGCATCTCAAAGTACGAAATTAATATATGAGGCCCTGTATGGAATTCAAACATTATTCGGTAATGCTTTCGGAAACGGTCGATGCTCTCAAGGTGAAAAATGACGGCATATATGCTGACGGAACTATGGGAGGCGGCGGACATTCATATGAAATCTTAAGCCGTGAAGAAGGCGCCAGACTTATTGGAATAGATCAGGACAGGGATGCGATAGCGGCATCTCGAAAAAGACTTTGCAGCTTTGGCGACAGAGTTACCTATGTAAATGATAATTTCCGGAACATAAATTCTGTTTTAGACAATCTGGGAATTGACAAGATAGACGGAATGGTGCTGGACCTTGGAGTTTCTTCGTATCAGCTTGATAATGAAGAAAGAGGGTTTTCATATATGCACTCAGCTCCGCTTGATATGCGTATGAACAAGGATGCTTCCTTTAGTGCATATGATGTGGTGAATACATATTCGGAGGATGAGCTGACCGATATTTTCTATAGGTTCGGAGAGGAAAACTGGTCGAGGCGAATTGCAAAGTTTATTATAGACAAAAGAAAAGAAGGACCGGTGGAAACGACCGGAGAGCTTGTAGATATCATATACGCCGCAATTCCCCTATCTGCAAGGAAAGATGTGGCACACCCTGAAAAAAGAGTTTTTCAGGCAATACGAATAGAAGTAAACGGAGAGCTTGACATTTTAAAGAATGCAATCTGTGATATTGCAGGAAGGCTCAAAAAAGGAGCACGACTTGCAGTAATAACCTTCCATTCGCTTGAGGACAGGATAGTAAAGCAGACCTTTTCTGAACTTGCAAAGGGCTGTGTGTGTCCGCCGGATTTTCCTGTGTGTGTATGCGGGAAAAAGCCGGAGGTTCGGGTTATAACACGAAAACCGATACTTCCGTCAGACAAAGAACTTGAAGAAAACTCGAGATCAAGAAGTGCAAAGCTTAGAGTTATAGAAAAATTATAGAAAGGATGTCATAAAAGATGCAGTATAACGGAAATCTTGCCTATGATTGGGAATTTGAGAATACCTCTGTACAGATTGAAAAAAAGGTACGGGAGGCAAAGGCGCAAGTCAAAAGCAAGGCGAGAGCAGACTCTGTAAAAGTGCATAAGACTGTTGCTTTTTGCGTTGCCGTACTGGCACTTTGCGCAGGATTTATGATATCCAGAAATGTAACGGTATACGAAAGCAGAAATATGGTTGCCGAGAAACAAAAGGAGCTTAACCAGCTAAAGGAATATTCAAGCCAGAAGGCATTTGAGCTTGACCAGAGTCTTGACCTTGAAAATATAGAAGAAACGGCAACAAAAAAGCTGAATATGGTAAGACCTGAAAAATACCAGACAGTTTATGTGAACATAAGACAGGACGATGTTACAGAGGTAACATCGGATGAAGTAGAGGGAATCCGTGGGATTTTCGGAATATTTGCAAAAAAACAGTAATAGAGTATAGGTAGATATGTGTAGATAGGAATGGTACAGAGTGACTTTAGGTAAAATGAAAAAAAGATCCCTGGTATTATTTGCTGTACTTATAGGGCTGCTCGCAGCACTCATTTGCCGAATAGGCTATTGGCAGATAGTAAAAGGCAATGAAATGAAGGAGGCGGTGCTTCGTCAGCAGACAGGGCAAACGGCAATAAACGCCAGCCGCGGTACTATTTATGACAGAAACCAAAAGGTTTTAGCTGAAAGCGCAACGGTTAATACTGTTGTCTGTAACCCTCAGCAGATTAAAAAGGACGGCGGAGCGGATGTTGTTGCCACAAGGCTTGCAGAAGTCCTTGGTATGGACAGAGAAGAAATTCTCGAAAAGATAACGAAAAACAATCAGTTTCAATATATTAAAAAGAGAATAACGGTGGAAGAGGCGGATGCCATCAAAAACCTGAAGGACAGCTCAGTCGACAAAGAAATGGCTAAGCTTTTTTCTGGTATTTATTTTGAGGAGGACTCAAAAAGGTATTATCAGTACAATGTGGCATCGCATATCATCGGCTTTACCGGTTATGATAACAACGGAATACAGGGAATAGAGCTTACCTTTGACGGATATCTTATGGGAAGAGCCGGCAGCGTTTTGTCAGCAAAAACCGCATCGGGAAGCACTACGGCGTATCAGTATGAGGAGGCATATGATGCGCAGAAGGGCGATGATGTAGTTCTTACCATAGACGAAACAATTCAGGCGGTACTGGAAAAATATCTCGAACAGGCGTGCATAGAAAATGAGCTTAAAGAAGGTGCGTGCGGAATTGTGATGAACCCGCAGACCGGAGAGGTTCTTGCAATGGCTACAAAGCCGGACTTTGACCTTAACAAGCCGACCGACCTTTCAAGATTTGAAAAATATGCAATCCAAATGGATGATTTATTTGCGCAGGCAGAGTCGGATAACGATGAAAAAAGTAACGAGGCTATTGCTGCAATACGCAATAAAATGTGGAGAAACAAAGCACTTTCCGACACCTATGAGCCGGGTTCGACCTTCAAGATTTTAACTGCGGCGATGGCACTTGAAGAAGGCGCAACAAATTTGAGCTCGCAGTTCTATTGCTCCGGCTCAAAGAAGGTTGCTGACCGAACAATAAGATGCCATAAGGCAGGCGGTCACGGTGCGGAGGACTTTGCACGCGGCGTAATAAATTCCTGTAATGTTGTATTTATGGATTTGGGCCTGAAGCTTGGAAGCAACAAGTTCCAGGAATACTTTAAGGCATTCGGGCTTACCAAGAAAACAGGAATAGAGCTAATCGGCGAGTCGGGCAGCGTATACTACCACGGCAAGATGTCCGAAACCGACATTGCAACAAGCTCCTTTGGTCAGGGCTTTTCCATAACCCCGATGCAGCTGATAACTGCAATCTCGGCAGTTATAAACGGCGGAAACCTTATGAAACCACAGATTGTAAAGGAAATAAGAAATTCAGGCGGAATTGTAAAGAGTTTTTATCCTGAGATTGTGAACCGTGTTATATCGGAAGAAACCTCGACAACTATGCGAAACATTTTAGAGCAGGTTGTAAATGACCCTAAGGGTACAGGTAAAAACGCATATATCAAGGGCTACAGACTCGGTGGAAAAACAGGGACATCCGAAAAAGGCCGTAATAATGGCAAGCGTATTGCGTCGTTTGTAGGTTTTGCTCCAGCTGATGATCCGCAGATAATATGCCTTGTAATGCTCGACGAGCCGCAGGTGGCAAACAAATACGGCGGAACGATTGCAGCACCGCTTGTAGGCTCAATAATAGAGGAAACTCTTGAATATATGGGCGTTGAAAGACAGTACACAGAGGAGGAGGCAAGGCTTATCTCTGTAACGGTGCCAGACCTTCGAGAGATATCTGTAACCGTTGCGAAGGAAAGCATAGACTCAAAGCGCCTTAATATAAAGGTGGTAGGAAACGGAGATACTGTACTTGACCAGCTTCCGAAGCCGGGTATGAATATAGGCGAAAATTCAACAATAATTGTATATACAGAAGCAAGAGATGAGAATACGAGGGTAACCGTTCCTGACCTTACCGGACTTACGGTGGAGCAGGCAAAGAAACGCCTTTCGGACGCCGGTCTTAACTTTGAGATTGCAGGTGCGGGACTTTCGGGTACTGACGGTGCGTATGCATTTAAGCAGAGCATACCTTACGGCACTCAGGTTGAGCCTGCCACTGTTGTGAGCGTTGAGTTCAGACACAGCTCATCGGATTAATAATAAAATATCGGGCGAGCGTTAGTTCGCCCTGATTTTCTTTAATTTATAGGAGAAGGATATATGCTTGCGAGTAGTTTGTTTAAAGGTAAATGGACAGGTGAAGATATCGAAATAAAGGGTATAACCATAGATTCTCGTGCCGTTAAAGATGGCTATGTTTTTGTGTGCATAACAGGTCAGAATACCGATGGACACAGGTTTTCCGACATGGCGAGAGATAATGGCGCATCCGTTATTGTTGCAGAGCACGCTTTGGATATTGATGTGCCGGTAATAGAGTATGCGGACACAAAGCTTGCTTTGGCGGAACTTTCATCACGCTTTTATGGTGAGCCGGAAAAGAAACTGAAGCTCGTCGGAATTACAGGAACTAACGGAAAAACTACTGTCAGCTATCTTATCAAGAAAATTCTTGAGACAGCCGGAAAAACGGTGGGGATAATAGGAACAAACGAAATTATTGTTGGCAAGCGTGATGTGGGAATAAAGTCGTCTACTCCAACTACACCTAATTCGCTGGAACTAAGGCAGATTTTTTCAAGAATGCTTGAAATGGGCGCAGAATATGTGGTTATGGAGGTATCCTCCCATGCACTTGATTTGCACAGGGTTTCGGGACTTAACTATGATGTCGGAGTGTTTACAAATCTTACTCAGGACCATCTTGATTACCATAAGACAATGGAAAATTATTTTGCAGCAAAAAGCAAGCTGTTTGATATATCGGATGTCGGAGTAATAAACGGCGATGACGAATATGGTGCAAGGCTTTTAAAAACTGTGCCCTGCCGCACAGTTAGTGTGGGTGCAGTAGATAGCGACCTTTTGGCATCTGATATAGAAATTGATTCAATGGGCTGTAAATTCAACCTTGAATATCAGGGGAAAAAGCATCCGGTATCTCTTGCGATTTCGGGAATGTTCAGCGTATATAACGCTATGTGTGCAATAGGTGCAGCACTAGGGCTTGGAATTGATATCGAAACTGCAGCTCAGGCGATATCTTCAGCAGAAGGTGTAAAGGGAAGACTCGAAAGAGTACCTACCAATACCGATTACTCTGTTATTATAGATTATGCCCACACACCAGACGGACTGGAAAATGTTTTAAATGCAGTAAATGCCTTTAAAAAGGGTAGATGCATAGCTGTGTTTGGCTGCGGCGGTGACAGGGATGCAACCAAGCGACCTGTTATGGGAGAAATAGGCACGAGGCTTGCCGATGTGGCAGTTATAACATCGGATAACCCAAGAACCGAGGACCCCGAAAAGATTATTGCCGACATTGTCGCAGGGGCAGAAGGCGGCGAATACAAGGTGATTGTAAACAGGCGCGAAGCGATAGGGTATGCGCTGTCGATAGCACAAAAGGACGACATCGTTATTTTGTGCGGAAAAGGGCAGGAGACATATCAGATAATAGGAAAAGAGAAGACTCATTTTGATGAAAGGGAAGTAGTAAAAGAGCTGCTGGGAGAGTAATTATGCAGAGACTGAATATAAATGACATTTTAATAGCAACGGGCGGAACTCTTATCTCGGGAACTCCTGATTTTGAAATATCGGAAATCACTACCGACTCGAGAAATGCAGGTGCGAATATGCTGTTTGTGCCGATTGTCGGCGAAAACAATGACGGACATGACTATATTGCCTCTGCGTTTGCAGGCGGTGCCGATGCGGTTATAACGCATAAGGATATCCCTGCGTTTTCCGGAAAAAACATTGTAAAGGTAGAAGATACGCGTATTGCCTTTGGCGATATCGCAAGATATTACAAGCAAAAATATAAGCTTCCGACGGTGGCAATTACGGGAAGCGTAGGAAAGACTACAACCAAGGATATGATTTCTGCAGTCCTTGCAATGAAATATAACACTTTAAAGACGCAGGGAAACTTCAATAACGACATAGGTCTTCCAATAACTGTTTTCCGCCTTGAAAAAAAGCACGAAATGGCAGTTCTTGAGATGGGAATGTCGCATATGGGTGAGATTAATTATCTGGCTTCCATCGCAAGACCTGATGTGGCGGTTATAACAAATATCGGGATGTCGCATATAGAAAATCTCGGCTCTCAGGAAAATATATACCTTTCAAAAATGCAGATTTGTGATTTTTTTGAGGAGGATAATCTCTTAGTAGTAAACGGTGATGACAAATTCCTTGCACGCCCATTTGATAAGTGCAGAGTTTTAACCTGTGGAATAGAAAATAAAAACTGTGACCTTGTAGCAGAAAATATAGAAAACCTTGGCATAAACGGAACAAGGTTTACCGTTACAATAGAAGGTGAAAGCTATGAAATTACAGTCAGGGTTCCGGGCGGTCACAATGTGTATAACGCCCTTGCTGCAATTTGCGTAGGCAGACACTATGGTGTGTCTATGGCAGATATTGCAGACGGAATTCGTGAGTTCACACCTACAAATATGCGCATGGAAATAACGGAAAAGGACGGAGTGACGGTAATAAATGACTGTTATAACGCGTCGCCTGACTCGATTCGTGCCGCAGTAAAGGTACTTGCCGATACTGATGCAAAGCGAAAGATTGCGGTTTTGGGCGATGTGTTTGAAATGGGCGATTTTGCAAGGGATGCACTTTTTGAAGTTGGAAAAAGCATTCGGGGTATTGATGCCTTAATAACTGTCGGAGAGGTATCGCAGTTTATTGCAGACGGTGCGCAGGTTTCGGGAATTAGTGATATCACAAGATTTGGTGATGTATACGAGACCATAGAATTTTTGCAGAAGTTTAAGCGGGATGGGGATTGTATTCTGGTAAAGGCTTCACGCGGAATGCATTTCGAGCACATTGTTAATGCTCTGCTTTATGAAGGAGAGGAACTTTAATGATTGAAAACTTTTTTATACAGATAGAAAAAACTTCGGGAAGCCTGTGGATTTTTGTACTTCCGATGCTGATAGCCTTTGGAGTAACCGCTGTTTTGGGACCGGTTCTCATCCCGTGGCTTACAAGGCTGAAATTCGGACAGCAAATTCTCGAAATAGGCCCGAACTGGCACAAGAAAAAAGCCGGAACACCGACTATGGGCGGAATGATGTTCATAATAGGTATAGCAGTTTCAGTGGCAATTGCGCTTTTGGCAGAAGGGATTAACATCCGCCTTATAATGATGCTCATTGTCGCAACGGGATTTGGCGTTATCGGTTTTGTTGATGACTATGTAAAGGTTGTAAAAAAGCGTAATCTTGGACTTACCGCAAAACAGAAGTTTGCGCTTCAGGCGATACTTTCGGTTATATATATTATTGTACTTAAGGAAACCGGAAATCTTGATACGGAAATTATCATACCATTTGTTGAAAGGACCTTTGAAATTCCGTGGTGGGCGTATATTATATTCATTCTTTTCGTAGTAACGGGAACTGTGAATGCTGTTAACCTAACCGACGGCTTAGATGGTCTTGCTACAAGCATAACAAGTGTTGTTGCGCTGTTTTTTGCAATAGCGGGAGTTCTTGCGACGGATAGTATTTCAGTGATATTTGCAATGGCACTTCTTGGCGGATGTCTTGCGTTTTTGATATTTAACCGTCATCCTGCAAAGGTATTTATGGGGGATACCGGCTCGCTGTTTTTGGGCGGAAGTATCTCGGTGCTTGCAATAGGACTTAAAATGCCGCTGATTTTAATAATAGCAGGATTTGTTTACCTGTTTGAAACGCTGTCTGTAATACTTCAGGTGGCAAGCTATAAGCTGACTAAAAAGCGTATATTCAAGATGGCACCTATTCACCATCACTTTGAGATGTGCGGATGGAAGGAAACTAAAATTGTTTCAGTGTTCGCTTTGGTTACGGTGATTTTATGTATAATTTCAGTGTTTGCGATTTTGCCGGCATGCTGATGCGATAGATTTTGAAAGGAAGATAACGATGGCTATAAAAGCTGTTCATCCAAACAGAACAACAAAAAGAAATAAAGCCGTACAAGGCCGCGTAAAGGTAAAGGGCGGGGGAACTCAGGCGAGAGTGGCAAGACGACCTGTTACCAAAAAGCAGAGAACCGGTTTTATCAACAATATCTTTGCCTCTGACCGAAAGGCAGGGGAGCTGGATTACACATTTCTGCTGCTCGTGGGTGTACTTACCGCATTTGGACTGATTATGCTGCTGTCTGCATCAACACCGACAGCAGATGTTAAATTCGGAAGAAGCTACCACTTCTTTATAAGGCAGTTTGCATATGTTGCGGTTGGTGTTGCTCTCATGATAGGGCTGTCATATATAGATTACAGAAAATACAAGAGGTTTGCACCGCTTTTCATGATAGTATGTATAGCGATGCTTGGACTTGTTTTTTTCCCCGGAATAGGCGTTTCGCATAACGGCTCAAGACGCTGGATAAACTTGATTGTTATGGAATTCCAGCCCTCTGAGATAACAAAGCTTGCCGTTTCAATGTTCTTTGCGGCACTTATTGAGGACAGGAGATACGATATAAATAAACCGAACGGACTGGTCAAATACGGCGCGTGGATAGGTGTAGTTGCGATACTTATGATGCTTGAAACCCACCTTTCCGGAACAATTGTTCTTTGCGGAATTGCGGTCTGCATAATGCTTGTGGGCGGAGCGAGCGTCAAGCTTATCTGCGGCGGCGGAACTGCGGCATTTGCAGCGCTCTTGCTGTTCTTGCAGTTTGATGAAGTGAGAATGGCACGAGTTACGAGCTTTTTGCACCCGTTTGAGGATAAGCTGGGAACAGGATACCAGACACTTCAATCCCTTTATGCAATAGGCTCCGGCGGAATTTTCGGCAAAGGTCTGGGGCAGAGTGTGCAGAAATTCTCATATCTTCCTGAGCCGTACAATGACTTTATTTTTGCAGTTGTCTGCGAGGAGCTTGGACTAATCGGTGCGGCGTTTATCATTGCACTGTTTATGGGGCTGATTATAAGAGGACTTAAGATTTCCATGGAGACTACTGACACCTTCGGGTCGTTAATGGTTGTAGGAATTATGGCACAGGTTGGAATACAGACTATTTTGAATATTGCGGTTGCGACATCCTCAATGCCAAATACCGGTGTATCACTGCCTTTCTTCAGCTATGGAGGTACGGCGATTATGATACTTTTAGCAGAAATGGGCATTGTGCTTAGTGTATCGAGGTATTCCTCCAAAAACACCTGAAAGGAATGAATGAGTGTGAAAGTTTTATTTGCAGGCGGCGGCACGGCAGGGCATATAAATCCTGCTCTGTCTATTGCTGATCACTTAAAGAAAAACGAGCCTGATTTTGAGGCACTTTTTATAGGAACTGAGCGTGGTCTTGAGAAAAAACTCGTTCCGGCAGCGGGATATAAAATCAAATATATTGATATCCGTGGATTTAACAGAAAAAATCTTTTGAAGAATGTTTCTGTTCTTTTCAAGCTGCAAAAGGCGAAAAATGACTGCAGGCGTATTATAAAGGAATTTGCGCCGGACGCTGTTGTATGTACCGGAGGATATGTTTCGGGGCCTGTCAGTATGGCGGCAAAAAAGGCAGGCGTACCGGCTATAATACATGAACAGAATGTATATCCGGGACTTACCGTAAAAGGCTCAGAGAAGTATGTGGACTATGTTGCGGTGAGCTTTCCTGAGACCATTCATCATCTTAAGAATAAGCAAAAGTGCGTTGTTACCGGAAACCCTGTGAGAGGCGAAATCCTTTCGGCAGATAAGGAAAAGTCACGCGCAGAGCTGGGAATTTCCGAAAAGCCGTTTGTACTTGTGTTCGGGGGAAGTCTTGGTGCTGCCAAAATCAACGAAACAATGATTGGCGTTCTTAAAAAAGCGGCAGAGGATAAACAGATAAGTCTGCTGTTCGGTACAGGCGACAGAAACTATGCTGATGTTGCAGGAAGACTTGCATCAGAAGGCATAGAAACTACTGACGAAATAAAGGTTGTACCTTATATAAATAATATGAGTACGGTTATGGCGGCGGCAGACCTTGTAGTGTCAAGAGCCGGAGCAATTACTATTTCCGAAATTGCGGCTCTTGGAAAACCATCGATACTCATACCATCACCGAATGTGGTGCGAAACCATCAGGAACAAAACGCACGCGAATTTGAAAGAAACGGCGCAGCGACGGTTATAACGGAGGATATTTTGACATCCGATATTCTGTACGATAAAATAATCGAAATGACGCTTGACAAACCGGCACTTTCCGATATGAGCAAAAATGTCAAAAAGCTTGCCAAAACCGATGCTCTTGAGGAAATATACAGTGTTATTAAAAAGATAATAAGGTAAAAAATCCCCTTTGAAGGGGATTTTTTAGCCTAACGGTTGAAATGTTTGCTAAATAGGTGTAGAATGAAATCATACTGAAGTAAGAGGTGAGAATGTGTTGAAGAAATTTCTGGCGCTGTTTTGTATGGCAGCTATCGCAATGACAGCGTTGCCGGCTTATGCGCAGAATGAAGTTGTCAGCATCTTGGAAAAACCATTGGGCGGAAAAATAGAAATTGTGGAAGAATATCGAGATGATGAACTTTCCGGATTTTTTGAAGTTCGATACAGCGCGGCGGCGGAAGAGTTAACGCTTTTTGATGTTCTGGAGGAAGGATTGCTTGAACATCAGGAATCCATTAATATATCGAGTTTCAGAATACCGGCGACTGAGGCAGGTGCGCAGACTGTTTTGGATGCACTTTGTGATGTTATTTACGGAAATTATGAGATTATTTGTGCTACAGGATTTCTTCCCTACCACAGCGGCGGAATTATCACAAGGATTGAGCCGCATTATATACTCGATTCCAAAGAGGCGGACGAGACAGCAAGGGCAGAAATGGACGCTAAAATTGATATGTATCTTGAGGTTGCGGCGGAAGCCCCGGATTTTGTGGGGAAGATGCTTGTAATTCATGACGAAATGGCAAGACGGTGCAGGTACGCTACGGCGGAGCTTAATGAATTCAATGAAAAAAAGCAGAATGGAGAGAGCCTTACTGGCGAGGATTATTCCATTTATACTGCGTACCGACTTCTTTTAGAGGACAATGCGGTATGTCAGGGAAATGCAATTGCACTTAACGCTATTTACACAAGACTTGCCAAGGTCTGCGGAGAAGATGATTTTGAGTCGGCGTTCTGCTACAATGATGGACATGTATGGAATATGATAAAGCTGGGCGGAGAGTGGTATCACCTTGATGAAACATGGAATGATCCGGATGTGGGAACAAAGGATGCAGACGGTAATATCGTGCTTGCAGACAAGTGTTTGCATGATTATTTTATGGTGTCAGACTCTTCTATGCAGGACCATTCCCCTGCAGAGTGGGGATATTACTGTTATGACGGAGAGGCAATAGCCTGTGACGATACAAGATATGAAAGCGGACATATATTCAGCGGAAAAAATGAGTATGGCGGATGGTTTGGTAATATAGCTTACAAAAACGGAAGATATGTAGTTGATGTATGGGCGTTGCGAATGTATGATGATACGGTCAAGGGCGTGATATGCGCCATAACAGGATATCCGATGTTTTATTCAAATACAGTCAAATCCTATGGTTTAATTGCATCTGATGTTGATACATCAGAATCGAATGGAACCGTTACGAAAAGTATTCGTTTCTTTGCCAATGAGGAAATTAGTGAGGCACCGAATGTGCGAGGGGTTTTGTATCAAGGTGACCAGCTTTTAAAAATAGGAAAATGGAACATAGATGCGATTGGAGAGTGTGAGATAACAAACAATCTGTCACTTCCTATAACAAGCTATAAATTGAAACTATTTGCATGGAAAAATGGTACGCAGCAACCTTTGTGTGAGGGGATAGAAATAAAATAAACAGGGATGGGAAATAGTTTGGACTGCAAAGATGCGGCGAAAAAACAATTAGTTTTTTTCGCCGCATCTTTTAGTTTTGAGTATTTTCTGTATCGCTTTCAGAGTCTTCGACATCCTCAAGCTCACCGTATTTTTGCTTATATCTTTCAAGCTCTGCTTCGACATCTTCGAGTTGCATTTCAAGCCTTACGAGCTGAACCTTTAGCTGTGAGTTTTCAGATGGTGTGTCTTTTGCCCTGAATATAGCACTTTCTTCCTCAAAGAAAATATATCCTGCTGAAAAACATACCACACCAAGAATTATCAGTATAAACAAAATTCTTCCGAGAGTAACGGTGAAAGAGTTATTCTTTGCGGATGATGTAGAGGTTGCAATTTTCCTGAGGTGGTTGGTGGAGGAAAAGCTCTTTGGCGTGAGTTTGTATGCCAGATTTTTGAAAGAAAAACTTCCGGAGTGGTGTCGATGCGACCGGTGATGATGGTGCGAATGACGGTGCGAATGACGGTGCTTTCCGGATCGAGAACTGCCGCTGTGATGGTGATGATGGCGGTGAGAACGCTCTTCCAATGTTTCATTTATAAGTTGTTCTTCTGACATGGTAGTCCTCCTTGTAAGTATTATCAACATTGTAACACATTATCGTCAAAAAATAAATAGATAAATTTCTCTTTTACTCTTTTTTTCATAATTTTTTCAAGTGCCATACTGTAAAGCTCAAGCTGTATGTCATACTTTTCATGAATTTCAGATAGGTCAGAATATCTGTCGGTCTTGTAATCTACAAGTATAAGTTCGCCGTCCTCCTCAAAGAAACAGTCGATAACGCCCTGAAGAATTATGCTGTCTTCGCCGTTGTTATCAAACTCGGGAAAGAGCCGGTCTGCCGGAAGCATTACCTCAAAAGGCTGTTCGCGATATACTTTTTCACAACTCATTATGCGCTTGCCGATGTCAGAGCTGTAAAAGCTGAGTATTTTTTCGGGATGTAATATATC
>JAZNTB010000023.1:0-5498 GCA_045591565.1 Clostridia bacterium | reverse complement strand
GCGGTGTACTTTTCCATAGCACTTATCACCGTATCCGGCTTTAAATTATATATGTTCCCTGCGGCAAGGCACATCTTTAATTTCATTGTGCTGTCCGTTTTTTCGGTAACCTCAAAATTATATATGTAAGGCCTGATATCTGCCTCTTTTTCGCCACTTTTGGTTTTCTTCATAACTAAAAGCTCGGCATTTTCAAGAAATACCTTTGAATCAAAATCCGCTCCGCCGACCTCCGCCTCAACCAGATATACTGCTCTGTCGAGCTTTGCAAAATCATAAGTCTTTCCCTCGGTTTTTACCACATTTAAAACTTCAAGGCCGTCAGGGAAAGCCTCATTTAATCTTTCCTTAATCTCCACCTCGGAATAATCCTCCGAAAAGCCGATTTTAACATACTCACTCTCCGATGTCACTCCCACCGAAAGCGGCATTGCCACCGTCATAATAGGATGCGGATTAAACCCCTCGGAAAACGCCATCGAAAGTCCTGCACGGCGCACAGCGCGGTGAAAGGTTCTTATAAAATCAAGATGTGAAATATATTTTACCCTCTCATCACGGGCATACTTTAAAACATAATTACTCAAGACAAACACCTGCCCCAAAAGAAGTTATTCCGCAGCCGGCACATTTTTCACGGCAGTTCGGAGTGGTTTCTGCACGCTTTGCCTTTTCATTTTCACGCATAAAGAACGCCTTGGTAACGCCTATATCAATATGCTCCCACGGCAGAACCTCATCATACGAGCGCTCCCGCAAATACCAGTCGGGGTCAATTCCGCATTCTTCAAAAGCTTTCATCCACTTATCAAACCGAAAATGCTCGTCCCAGCCATCAAAACGGCAGCCGCTTTTAACAGCGTGAATTACAGCCGGCAGCAGCCGCCTGTCGCCACGGGCAAAAACACCCTCCAAATAACTTGCCTTATTATCGTGCCAGTTATAGCGGATTTTTCTCGACTTAATCGACGCCTTTAGCATATCCTGCTTTCTTATTATTTCCTCTCGGCTGTCCTGCTTGGCCCACTGGAACGGCGTGAACGGCTTAGGAATAAAGCTTGATGTGCTTGTTGTTATATTTATATTTTTCGCTCGTTCCTCTTTCGGTATTGCAAAATACTCGTCAAGCACTTTCTGCGAAAGCTCCGCAATACCCTCTATATCCGCATCGGTTTCGGTTGGAAGTCCTATCATAAAGTAAAGCTTTACATTAGTCCATCCGCCCTCAAAAAGCATTCTTGTGGAGGATAGAATGTTTTCCTCAGTAACATTTTTATTTATAACATCACGAAGTCTTTGCGTGCCTGCCTCCGGCGCAAAGGTTATGCCGGATTTTCGTACCTTTTGTACCTTTTTCATAAGCTCCATTGAGAAATTGTCAATCCTGAGTGACGGAAGCGACAAGCCAATTTTCTTTTTCTCGGTAAGCTCTAAAAGTCCGTCGGTAAGCTCTTTTAACTCAGAATAATCGCTTGTACTTAAAGAGGACAGCGAAATCTCGTCATAGCCGCTACTGCACAAAAGGCTGTCGGCAAGACCAATCAGGTTTTCGGCACTCCGCTCCCTTACAGGACGATATGCATATCCCGCCTCGCAGAAACGGCAGCCACGGATACAGCCACGGAACACCTCAAGCATCACTCTGTCATGCACAACCTCACCAAAGGGAACAATCGTTTTATCCGGCGTGTACGCCTCATTAAAGTCCGCCATTATGCGTTTTTTAACCACAGGCTTTGCTGCTTCGTCATTTGGCGTTATGCTCTTTATTGTCTTGTCATCGTTATATTCAACATCGTAAAAGGACGGCACATAAACACCCTCAAGCTGTGCAATAGTGCGCAGATAGTCCTTTTTGTTTCCTTTTCCGCTCTTTTTCCATTTTATGTATTCGTCAATTACAAGGTTTAATATTTCCTCGCCCTCACCGAGTGTAAAGAAGTCAAAAACTTCACAAATCGGCTCTGCGTTATATGCGCAAAGTCCACCGCCGCAGATAATCGGGGCATTTTCGTCCCTGTCGGCAGCAAGAATCGGGATTCCCGCAAGGTCAAGCATATTTATTACATTGGAGTACGCAAGCTCGTAGGACAGAGAAAATCCAAGCATATCAAAATCCGCCACCTCGTCGCCCGTTTCCAGCGCAAAAAGGCGCATACCACGCTTTCGCATTTCCTCCTCCATATCAACCCACGGCGTGAAAACTCTTTCACAATATGCATCCTCTCGCTCGTTTATGCTGTGATAGAGAATTTTCATTCCTAAGTGTGACATAGCTATTTCATATACATCAGGAAAGCAAAAACCAAAACGGCAGTCAACCGTTGCCGGATCCTTTTTTACGCTGTTAAGCTCGCCGCCTGTGTAGCGCGTGGGCTTTTGCACCTTCATTAAAATCTTGTCTAGTTGTGTGTATGCCATTAATTTCTCCTTAATTAAGGGCTGCGCCAAAATGATTTCATTTTGCCACAGCCCTTATGTGTTTTTATTCAACTACATCAACGAATTGTGGTTTTTCTTCACAATCACATTTTTGCTGCTGTTTCTTTTTATCGAATTTTGTGCATATCTTGTCAACTGCACCTGAGAGTGCTCCGTTTACCTTGTCGATAACCTCCGGCACCATGTCAATAATCTTATCGGCTGGTGTAACTCTGTCGCTTATCGGCAGGAGTTTCACATTTCCGCCGCCAACCACCAAAAACGCAATCGGCTTGACATTCGCACCGCCGCCGCAGCCACCGCCGAACATAGGATTCTGCGGTGTTACGGTATCCTGCTTTGCTGCAAACTGAGTGCCTCCTGCACCGAATCCGAAGCTTACCGTGGAAATCGGGATAATCACCGTTCCGTCCGGCGTTGTTACCGAATCCCCAACAATAGTGTTGACATCCACCATCGCCTTAATATTGCTCATAGCGGTGTCCATAAGTCCCTGAATAGGATGTTCTGCCATAATTATTCGCTCCCTTCCGCTTTCTTAATTTTTCTCAGTATTTTAAGTACATTTACTGCAACAACTATAGTATGAACTGTTTTTAGGTGTAATATGCATCTTATGCGCACATCGAAGCAGGTTTTTTCAAAGACCGGCTGAAGATTTACATTCATCTGCCGGAGTCTTGAGTGGTGATGAACAACTCCCAGAATACTGTAAACAAATCCGTTTAAAATTCCTGTGAAAATCCCTGTATGCATCGCATCGGAAAATCCGAACTCACTTTCCACCTCAATATTGTCAAAAACTACAGCCCGTCTTGCCATATACTGAAGCGTTTTTACAATATCTGCTTCTATACTTTCAAATACCTTTAGATATTTTTCTATTTTTTTCTTTTCTCTTTCAAAGGAAAACGGTTCCTTTTCCTTTGGTTTCTTTTCAGTTTTCTTACGAGGCTTGTCCTTTTTTTCAGTGTTATCAAAAAGCCTGAATTTAAGGCCTGCATATTTTAAGGTTGCCGTCACCTTATTTTGAAGTGCATCTCTTTTAAAATCAACCTCAAACCGTATTGGGATAAAGAGCAGCAAGACTACAGCTGCTACAAGTATTGCTAAAATCACAAGTACAGTTTTCATGCCGCCAATCCCTTTCCTTTATTCTGCGTTCTCCGCCGTTTCCAAAAGCTCCTCCTGACCTTCAATCTGCTTATTTTCTTCAAGGTCGAGCGAAAACTGCTCATATTCGGGGCTTAGTTTTGACATATCAAGCTCAGGCAAATCCCTCGGCGTTGAAAGCCCGAAGCAGCGCAGAAAGTTCTGCGTGGTACGGTAAAGCACCGGTCGTCCCGGAGCGTCAAGTCTGCCGCACTCCTCAACAAGTCCCCGCTCTGCAAGGCGGTTTACTGCACTGTCCGAATTCACGCCTCGTATGTATTCAATCTGTCCTCTTGTTATCGGCTGCTTGTATGCAATAATAGCAAGTGCTTCCATTGCAGCGTTTGAAAGTGCCTGCCGGCGCTGCTCACCGAGAATTATCTGTATGTAGTTATAGTACTCAGGTCTTGAGCAAATCTGATAACCATCGTCAATATCGATTATCATAAGTCCGCGCTCGTTGGTATCATATTCATACCTTAAAAGCTTAACAGCCTCTATTACGGCGTCCATCTCAATCTCTAAAACCGCCGCAAGCTTTGCTGTTTTAACCGGCTCGCCTGCCGCAAACAGTATTCCCTCTATTGCATAAGGGATTTTATCCTTGTTCATCATTTACCTCTTTTTTAGTTTTTATTAAAATAAAGTCTTTTTGTTCTTCATCATACTGTGCTGTAAGATTTCCCTTGCTTATCATTTCAAGAATCGCAAGGAATGTTGCCACCATCTCCGGCTTTGACTTCCGTCCTGAAAACGCCTTTTTGAAATTCAGCCGTCCGCTTTTTTTCAAAAGCCCCGAAAGCTTTTCCGCCATTTCCTCGACCGACACCTTTTCTCTGCCGACAATTCCCGAAAACGCCCGTTTTTCAGGCTTTGCTGTGCGAAGCTTTCGCTGCAGTATCGAATTAAAAGCGTCCATCAGCTCGTTAACGGTATGCTGCCTAGAATATTCCGGAAGCGGGAAATCTATCTTCTCCTCCTCCTTAAAGAACATATACCTCGACGAAAATTCGGTCTTTCGAAGCTCCTGCGACGCCTCTTTGTAGCGCTGGTATTCTGCCAAGCGCTGAGCAAGGTCATCACGAGGGTCCTCTTCCTCCTCTTCCTCGCCTTTAGGCAGCAGCATTTTTGATTTTATGTAAAGAAGCTGCGCCGCCATAACTAAGAATTCACTTGTATTTTCAAGCTGCGACTCCTCGATACCCTCAATCGCCTCTAAATACTGCGCCGTAATCTCCACAATCGGTATGTCATAGATGCTGACCTTGTTTTTGGAAATTAAGTGCAAAAGCAAGTCGAGCGGGCCCTCGAAGCTGTCCAGCTTATATAGCATTGTATCCATTTTTTACCTGCCTTATACTAAAAGCGGCGAGAGAATCGCAATAATCGACCTCTCAATCATCGAATAGAAAATATCCACTCCGCCGCCTATAATCACATCAAACACGCCGGAAACCGACAAAAACATTATCAAAAATATTGCATAGCGTTCATACTGCAGGACATTATAATATGCCCTGTTTGGAAGGAAAATCCCCAAAACCTTTGAGCCGTCAAGCGGCGGAATCGGGATTAGATTGAATACCATAAAACAAAGGTTTCTGTAGCCGAAAATGTACGCAATCATCATTATCGTGCTGCATACTCCCTCGCTCCAGCCGAGTCTTAGTCCAAAAAGTGACAAAAGCACGCCGAAAAGCACACCGAAAAACGCCATTGCAAAATTTGCTAAAGGCCCTGCAATCGCAGTTAGTGCCATTCCTTTTTTCCTGTCCTTATAGTACATCGGATTAACGCTTACCGGCTTTGCCCATCCAAAGCCCGTGAAAATCATCAAAAGAGTTCCCACAAGGTCTAAATGCGCAAGAGGGTTTAATGTAAGTCTGCCCTCATATCTCGGCGTC
>JAZNTB010000022.1:0-8211 GCA_045591565.1 Clostridia bacterium | reverse complement strand
GGCGATTGTATGTAACAGCGGAAACGCCAATACCTGCAATAGCGATGGCATTGAGGTTGCTGAAAAAATGTGTGAAATCACAGCAAAAAGCACAGGTATTGCGGCAAGTGATGTAGTTGTTGCATCAACCGGAGTTATAGGCCAGCCACTCGATACCAACCCGATTGAAAAGGCAATGCCCGACCTTGCGGCGCTTTTAAATGCCGACGGCAGTGAGCAGGCGGCAAGCGCAATAATGACTACCGATACTGTGAGGAAAGAGGTTGCTTTTGAGTTTAGCATCGGAGGAAAAACCTGCCGTATTGGCGGAATTGCAAAGGGCTCGGGAATGATTCATCCGAATATGGCAACAATGCTCGTATTCATAACAACTGATGTAAATATTTCGCACGAGCTGCTCAAAAAAGCGCTTTCCTGCGATGTCAAGGACACATTTAATATGATAAGCGTGGATGGTGACACATCAACAAACGATATGGTTATCGTTCTTGCAAACGGCGCCGCAGAAAATGAAAAAATTGACAGCGAAAACGAAGATTATGCGGAGTTCTGCCGTGCACTCAATGCCGTAACAACAAAGCTTTGCCGTAAAATTGCCAAGGACGGCGAGGGCGCAACCAAGCTTTTGGAATGTAAGGTGACAGGTGCAAAAACCGTGCAGGATGCAAAAATGATTGCTAAAAGTGTTATAACATCATCACTCTTTAAAGCAGCGATGTTCGGTGCAGATGCCAACTGGGGAAGAATTCTCTGTGCGATAGGCTATGCGGGAGCAAATGCCGATATTGAAAAGATTGATGTTGCGCTTGCTTCAAAGGCAGGAAGAATTAAGGTTTGCAAAAACGGAAGCGGTATAGAATTTTCCGAGGAATACGCAAAGGAAATTCTTACAAAGGACGAGATTATAATAGATATCGATATGAAGGACGGCGAGGCGTCAGCAACTGCATGGGGCTGTGACCTGACCTATGATTATGTAAAGATTAACGGCGACTACAGAACTTGAGGAGTGGGGAAATGAAAATCGAAAATAAAGACCGTGCTAAAATACTGATTGAGGCACTTCCGTATATTCAGAAATACTACAATAAAATAGTTGTTATCAAATACGGCGGAAACGCTATGATTAACGAGGAACTTAAAAATGCCGTAATGGGAGATATCGTGCTTTTGTCACTAATCGGTGTAAAGGTAGTGCTTGTTCATGGCGGCGGCCCTGAAATCACGGGAATGCTTAGTAAAATTGGCAAAAAGACCGAGTTTGTGGACGGACTTCGTGTAACCGACCGCGAAACAGCAGATATCTGCCAGATGGTGCTGTCCGGAAAGATTAATAAAGGGCTTGTAAATCTTATTCAGAATACGGGCGGCAAGGCAATGGGACTTTGCGGCTGTGACGGACATATCATAGAGGCGGAAATGCTTGATGAGAGGCTCGGATATGTAGGCAGAATTACCGATGTGAATGTAGAGCCTATTTTAGATGTGCTTGATAAAGGGTATATACCTGTTATCTCAACTATCGGCTGTGACAGTGAAAATAACATCTATAATATAAACGCAGACACAGCGGCAGCGAAAATTGCAGGAATGTTAAAGGCGGAGTGCCTTATCTCAATGACCGATATAAGGGGACTTCTTCGTGATACAGCGGATGAAAATTCTTTAATTCCGCTTGTGCATGTAAGCGAAGCGCCTCAGCTAATGAGCGAGGGTATTATCTCGGGCGGAATGATTCCAAAGGTGGAATGCTGCATTGAGGCGGTGCGTCAGGGCGTGAACAGGGTATTTATGATTGACGGCAGAGTGCCGCATGCGATACTTTTAGAAGTCTTAACTGATGAAGGTATCGGAACAATGTTTCTATGATTGAAGGGAAGTTTAGAATGAACACAAAAGAACTTGACAAAACCTATGTCGCCGGCACATATTCAAGGTTTGATGCAGTAATAAACCGTGGCTCGGGCAGTACCTTATATGATGAGGACGGCAAGGAATACATAGATTTCGGCAGCGGTATCGCAGTAAACACATTCGGCGCATCCGACGAGGTGTGGAAGCAGGCAGTAATAGAGCAGCTTGACAAAATTCAGCACACCTCAAATCTTTACTATAACGAAAACGGTGCGATTCTTGCCCAAATGCTCTGCAAGAGGACAGGGCTTAAAAAGGTGTTCTTCTCAAATTCGGGAGCAGAGGCAAACGAATGTGCAATCAAGGTTGCGAGAAAATACGGAACAGACAAAAATCCTGAGAAAAATGTGATTATAACTTTGGAAAACAGCTTCCACGGAAGAACAATAACCACACTTTCTGCAACAGGTCAGGAGGTTTTTCATAAAAACTTCACACCGTTTACAGATGGCTTTATCCATATTCCGGCAAATGATATACCGGCACTTTTGACGGCTATATCCGACAAAACTGCAGCAATTATGGTGGAAACCGTTCAGGGTGAGGGTGGCGTAAATGTCCTTTCAAAGGAGTTTTTGGCGGAGATTGAAAGAATAACAACCGAGCAGGATATTCTGCTCATTGTTGACGAGGTTCAGACAGGAAACGGCAGATGCGGAGCGCTTTATTCATATATGAAGCTTGGCATCACACCTGACATCGTTTCAACAGCGAAGGGACTCGCTGGCGGACTCCCGATGGGAGCAACCCTTATGGGCGAGCGTGTGGAAAATACTTTAACAGCTGGCACGCATGGCTCAACATTCGGCGCAAACCCTGTTTGTGCAGCGGCGGCAATCAGCAATATTAAACGGCTTGATGATGCGTTTTTTGCAGAAGTGGACGAAAAAAGCGAGTTTTTAAAGGCGGAGCTTTTGAAGATAAACGGAGTAAAATCGGTAAGCGGATTGGGACTTATGCTCGGAATAGAAACTGATAAGCCGGCAGGGGATATTGTGAAAAAATGTCTTGAAAAGGGACTTTTGGTGCTGACGGCAAAAACAAAGGTAAGACTTTTGCCGGCACTTAACATAACAAAAGAGGAGCTTACAAAGGGTATTGGAATACTTAAGGAGGTTATTGAAGAATGAAGCATTTACTCAAACTCTCAGATCTTACAAGCGAGGAGATTGTTGAAATATTAAACCTTGCAGACCAGCTAAAATACGAGAAAAAGAACGGAATTGAGCATAAACACTTGGCGGGTAAATCACTTGGTATGATTTTTGAAAAGTCATCAACAAGAACAAGAGTTTCCTTTGAGGTGGGAATGTACGAGCTTGGCGGAAATCCGATGTTCTTAAGCTCAAATGATTTGCAGATAGGCAGAGGCGAACCTGTTGAGGACACGGCACGCGTGCTGTCAAGATTTGTAGACGGAATAATGATTCGTACCTTTGACCAGGCAGAGGTTGAGGCACTTGCCGAGTACGGAAGCATCCCGATTATAAACGGACTTACCGACTATGCACATCCGTGTCAGGTTCTTGCAGACCTTTTAACAATCCGCGAGCATAAGGGCAAGCTTCAGGGCTTAAAGCTTTGCTTTATCGGTGACGGAAACAATATGGCAAATTCACTGATTGTCGGCTGTATCAAGTGCGGAATGAGCGTTGCGATAGCGTGTCCTGAAAACTACAAGCCGGACAGCGAAATTATGGCATGGGCAAAAGAAAACGGTGATTTTGTATGCACATCGGATATTGCGGCGGCAGTTTCGGGCGCAGATGTAGTTTATACAGATGTATGGGCGTCAATGGGACAGGAAAAGGAAGCGGAAGAGCGCAAGAAGATATTTGCGGACTTCCAGGTGAACGAGGAGTTTATGGCGCTTGCAAACGAGGGTGCTATGGTGCTTCACTGCCTGCCTGCACACCGCGGCGAGGAAATCACAGCCGAAACCTTTGAAAAGCACGCTGACGAAATCTTCGACGAGGCGGAAAACCGCCTGCACGCACAGAAAGCGGTACTTGTTCTATTAATGAAAGACTAAGTTCGGCTGCGAAAAAATGCACCAAGCGAACAAACCTCACCACTCGGCGTACCTCTGTACGCCGTCGGGAAATCCTGCGGATGAGATTTGTCCGTTCTGCACTATTTTATCGCACCCGAAACCGGCATTGCGAAAATGCACCGAACAAACAAAGATATAATCAAAAAGGAGTTAAGTCTGTGCTTAACTCCTTTATTTTTTTTGTTAGTTATTCTCAAGCTGACCGAGGCTTGCTGCCTTTAAGTAAGCATTTATAAAGCCCTCGAGGTCGCCGTCCATAACTGCGCCGATATTACCCATTTCAAAGCCGGTGCGGTGGTCTTTAACGAGGTTATACGGGTGGAAAACATAGGAGCGAATCTGGCTGCCCCATGCGATTTCCTTCTGAACGCCCTTGATATCCTCGATTTTTTCCTTTTGCTGCTGCTCTGCAAGCTCCGCAAGCTTTGACTTTAACATCTTCATTGCATAATCCTTATTCTGATGCTGTGAACGCTGTGTCTGACACGCTGTTATGATACCTGTTGGGATATGCGTAATTCTTACAGCCGAGTCGGTTTTATTGACATGCTGACCGCCAGCGCCTGACGAGCGGTATGTATCAATTTTCAAATCCTCAGGTCTTATATTGATTTCGATTTCGTCGTCGATTTCCGGCATAACCTCGATTGATGCAAAGGAGGTATGGCGTCTTCCCGATGAATCAAACGGCGAAATTCTAACCAAACGGTGAACGCCCTTTTCTGCCTTTAAATAGCCGTAGGCATTTGCACCGCTGATTGAGATTGTCGCACTTTTAACGCCTGCCTCGTCGCCCGGCAGGATATCGATTGTTTCGGTTGTGTATCCGTTTTTCTGCGCATACATCTGGTACATACGAAGGAGCATTTCTGCCCAGTCCTGTGCCTCTGTTCCGCCTGCACCTGCGTGGAAGGTCATAATGGCATCGCACTTGTCATAGTTTCCTGACAAAAGTGTTTCAAGTGTCATTTTTTCGGCAGTTGCCATAACGGATTTAGCTGCGCTTTCGATTTCGCCGAGCATAGACTCGTCGTTTTCTTCGGTTGCGAGGTCTATTAAAACAAGCGCATCCTCCCATGACGATTTTAATGCATCATAGGCAGCAACCTTGTCCTTTAACTGTTTGGTTTTCTGTAAAACCTTCTGGGAATTTTCCATATCGTCCCAGAAATCGGGAGCGGCAGCCTTTTCTTCAAGCTCTGCGATTTTTTCCTTTGTTCCCGAAATATCAAGTGAGAATTCAAGGTCGGAAATGGTTTTTTCAAGGCCCTGAAGCTCAAGTCTGTATTGATCGTACTCTAACATTTATTTGTTTCCTTCCTATTTTGTAAGAGGCAGTAAAAACTGCCCCTTTGCTTTTTATTTTCCGCAGCAGTGCTTATATTTTTTGCCTGAACCGCATGGACACGGGTCATTTCTGCCGGGTGTTTTCTTTGCACTGACCGGTCTTTTTGCAAGAGAGCCGTCGCCGCCTGTGTCAAGGGGCTTTGCCACCTGTACACGCTTGATTTCCACCTGTGGCTTTGGCCTTACTGAGAGAACATATCTTACGGTATCGCGCTTTATTGCATCGAGCATACCCTCATAAAGGTCACTGCCGACATTTCTGTATTCAATTACAGGGTCGTGCTGTCCGTATGCACGAAGACCGATCTCACGCTTAACATGCTCCATTTCATCCAAGTGATCCATCCAGAGAGTATCAACTACGCGGAGCATCATAACACGCTCAATTTCACGCATATTTTCGCCGAAGATTTCGCACTGCTCGCTATATCTTGCCCTTGCGATTTCAAGCAGACGCTCGCGCATATCTTCTTTTGTAATTGTTTCAAATTCATCTCTTAAAACCTCAAACTTGCCCTCGGCAATTAAAACCTGATTTGCAAATTCGGTAAGAGCCTTTAAGTTCCACTGCTCAGGAATATCGGTAATTCCGATATAATCGTCAAGAGCAGAATCGATGACTGCTTCGAGCATTGAAGAAATTGTTGCAGATATATCCTCGCCGTCCAAAACCATCTGACGCTGTGCATAGATAATCTTTCTCTGCTCGTTCATGACCTCGTCGTACTGAAGAACATGACGACGGGAGTCGAAGTGTCTGCTTTCTAAGTTCTTCTGCGCATTTTCGATTGATTTTGAAAGGATACCTGCCTCAATCGGCTCATCCTCGGCAATACCTAAGGTCTGCACCATTGCCTTTACTCTGTCCGAACCGAAAATTCTCATAAGGTCGTCTTCCAAAGAAAGATAGAACTTAGAACAGCCCGGATCGCCCTGACGGCCTGCGCGGCCTCGGAGCTGGTTATCGATACGGCGTGATTCGTGACGCTCTGTACCGATTATGAACAGACCGCCTGCTGCCTTAACTTCTTCCTGCTCGTCCTTTAAATCTTCCTTGTATTTTTCGTTAAGCTCGCGGAAAATGCGTCTTGCTTCGATGATTTCCTCGTCATCGGTTTCGGCAAAGCCTGTCGCCTCAACCATGAGCATCTCGATTTTATCGTCAGTCATATCCTCGTCTTCTGCTTTTTTTGCAATAAGACGCTTTTTTAGCTCGTTCTTAGCCATATATTCGGCGTTACCGCCAAGGATAATGTCGGTACCACGGCCTGCCATGTTGGTTGCGATGGTAACCGCACCCTTTTTACCTGCCTGAGCCACAATTTCAGCTTCCTTTGCATGGTACTTGGCATTTAAGACCTCGTGCTTTATGCCCTCACGCTTCAAAAGAGCCGACAAAACCTCCGACTTGTCAACATTAACTGTGCCGACCAAAACCGGCTGACCTTTTTCGTTACATTCCTTGATTTTGCGGATAACCGCCATATACTTGCCCTTTTCCGAGCGGTAAACACTGTCCTGCTCGTCAATTCTTGCGATAGGCTTGTTGGTTGGAACCTCAACGCAGTCAAGAGCGTAGGTCTGCTGGAACTCTTCTTCCTCGGTAAGTGCAGTACCGGTCATACCGGAAAGCTTTTTGTAAAGACGGAAGTAGTTCTGGAAGGTGATTGTCGCAAGAGTCTTTGACTCGTTCTCGACCTTCACGCCTTCCTTTGCCTCGATTGCCTGATGCAGACCGTCTGAGTAGCGTCTGCCCGGCATAATTCTGCCGGTGAACTCGTCAACAATCATAACCTCGCCGTTTTGTACAACATACTGCTGGTCACGATGCATAACACCGTTTGCGTGAAGCGCCTGATTTACATGGTGCTGAATTTTCATATTGTCAGGGTCAGCAAGGTTTTCGATACCGAAATACTGCTCAGCCTTTTTGATACCGCGGCCTGTTAAGGTTGCGGTTTTTGCCTTTTCGTCAACGATATAGTCGCAGTCGGCATCATCGTTTAGTACCTTTGTGTCTTCCTCGGTAACAACCTGCTTTTTAAGACCCTTTGCAAATTTGTCAGCAGCGGCGTACAAATCGTTTGCAGCCTCGCCCATACCTGAAATGATGAGCGGCGTTCTTGCCTCGTCGATAAGGATTGAGTCAACCTCGTCCACGATTGCATAGTTGTGGCCTCTTTGAACCTGCTGTTCTTTATAGGTAACCATATTGTCACGCAGGTAGTCAAAGCCCATCTCATTATTTGTTCCGTAGGTTATATCGGCACCGTATGCCTCTTTTCTCTCGTCGCTTGTTAAATCGTGGATAATAAGTCCGACAGAAAGACCTAAGAATCTATAAACCTTTCCCATCCATTCAGAGTCACGCTTTGCAAGGTAATCGTTAACGGTAACGATATGTACGCCCTTGCCTGTGAGTGCGTTTAAATATGCAGGGAGGGTAGAAACCAAGGTTTTACCTTCACCTGTTTTCATTTCAGCAATTCTGCCCTGATGCAGGATGATTCCGCCGATTACCTGAACATAGAAATGCTTCATTCCAAGAACACGCCAGGATGCTTCGCGCATAACGGCAAAAGCCTCAGGGAGAAGATTGTCCAAATCCTCACCGCCCTCAAAGCGTTCTTTAAATTCGGCAGTTTTTGCCTTTAACTCCTTGTCCGAGAGAGCTTCCATTTCGCTCTCGAGTGCCATGACCTTATCCGCAATCGGCTTAACTCTTTTTAGCTCACGCTCGGAGTATGTGCCGAATATTTTATCAAAAAGTCCCATTTTTTCACCTCATACGGTTATTTTACTGTTGCGCATAACATACCTTATTATACACCTTATCTTACAGTATATCACAAACTCATAAAAATTACTATACTTTTTCTAAATTTTTCTAAATAAAA
>JAZNTB010000021.1:0-14880 GCA_045591565.1 Clostridia bacterium | reverse complement strand
CTTTGCAAACTCTGTTGCATCGCCTGCTATCGAAGCAAAAACGGAAGGTATGGTTATGGGAGTGGGAGCAAAAATTTTTACAATAGCAGGGCCTGTTATTGTGTACGGAACGGTGGCGAGTGTAGCATGCGGAGTTATTTATTGGGTGATGCAAATGTGATTAAAAAGGCAAAAGGCTTGACCTATGGTCAAGCCTTTAAAATATACTCATTAGCTCGTCTTCTTTTAGTTAATTTGTTGATACATAGGGCTATTAAATGATAAATCGCATTTACAACAAAAGAAAGGATAATTGAGCAGATACATACAAGTGGTACAATTAAAGCAAAATATTCAAGTCGCAGCTGTATATCAGACACCGCATTATTAAGTATCTTATAGAACATATCATCAAAAATCCAGGAAAGAAGATAGCCGCCAAAGCACAGTTCAGAAATTTTAGCCATCATTTTAGAGGCTTTTGCGGTGACCTTAGAATAGTTGATATTATCAAAAAAAGCAAAGAATAAAACAGTTTGTGCTGCTACAAGCAAGGAGCTGTATTCTTGCCATGTGCCCCAAATAAATGTCGAGTTTAAGGAACGGTAATAATTAAACATTCCATTGAGGATAAATAAGAGAACGGATGATAAAGCAATTGTTTTGCAGCTGATTTTAAGTTTGTATTCTCTTAAATAACATCCGATGAAATAATATGTAACCGGATATAATGAAACCCAATAATTTGGCAGTATTTTAAAATAATTGCTTGAGGCAGCAGGATTTAAAAGCCATTTCATATCAGGAATAAAGATATTTACCGCTTGCGGAGCGGCAGTCAACAAAAGAAAGGTAGCAAGCAACACTTGTTTCTCTTTTTTTGTTTTAAGATTGTTATAAACTAAATTTAGAAAAGGGCACAGCAGGAATAGCCCGATATACATTTCAACATACCAGGAATACGGAGCGTTGCTGTAGTCAAAAAAGCCCTTGATAAAACCTGCTGCTGAAAACGTCTTATGCAAAAATATCACCCTGTACAAAACGCAGCAGGCTGATGACAGAAGATAAATTGAAACAGTATATGTAAGCTTTTTGTAAAATGATTTATTCACGGTTTTGTTACACATTAAGTATCCGCTTAAAACCATAAACAAAGGTACGCAAATCATAAAAAAGCTACGCATAAGTGTCATAATATACATACGCGGCCCGCTGACAATTTCGTCATAATATCCGCTGTTTAAAAAGAAATGTACAGAAACAACAAAGAAAAATGCAAAACAACGAATTATATCCATGGCAGGATTTCTTTGGATGGATTTTTTAGACATATATATTCCCCCTCTTTAGTTAACTAATTATACCATAAAAGGAAAATATAGTCAATAATGTCATATATTGTAGAATACAGGGTTTTTTTGTGAATTTTGGATAGTGCCTAATAGGAAAGCATATAGTTTAAAGGCAGAATAAATCCCGATATTGAAACGGAAACAATATCTCCGGCAACGGGACGGCGGTTTACGCAGATGACGGTTGCGCGCACATCGTGCGGCATATCTTCCTGAGGATTTAAAATCCTGTAGCTGTAGCGTACAGCAGTTTTTCCTTTATACGGTGAAAGGTCAAGGCCGCTTTCGAGCTGAAGCAGATTATATCCCTCGTAAACCTCATCAAACACTTCAGGGATTTCAATTATTTCTGTCTCAATCGGCTCAGGCGAAGCCTCAATACCGTAGGATGTTAAAAAACGCAGATTGACTGTGTTTTCATCGCAGGAAAACAAGAGAAACCCAACGGAGATAATTAAAATGAGTAAAACAGCCATAAAATACATTTTTTTCATATCTCGCCTCACTTCTAATAAACAAAATAACTATTGTACTTATATAATATGTTATTTTGAGGCATAATAATGATATAAATTTGTAAAGGAGAATATAAAAATGATGAATACTATTGACAATATCGCACTTACTTTAGTGATTATAGGAGCGATAAACTGGGGAAGTATCGGTATATTTAAATTCGATATAGTCGCAGCCTTGTTTGGCGGACAGGACTCTGGTTTATCAAGAATTATTTTCACATTGGTAGGTCTTGCAGGGCTTTGGGCTATTGGAATATTGTTCAAAGATAAAATCCCACAGGACAGACGATAAGAGGAAAACCGCCACGCATATAGGGCGGTTTTTTCTTGACAAAAAACTCTTTTTAATGTACTATAGGAGTATAGGAGAATAATATGAGTGAGATTTTTAACGCAATTTACAATGTTGTTCGGGACATTCCAAGAGGAAGGGTAGCAACCTACGGACAGGTTGCCAAAATCGTCGGGAACAGGCGCCTTGCAAGAGTTGTAGGCACGGCGCTTCACCATAATCCCGACCCTGACACCATACCGTGTCACCGTGTTGTTAACAGGGAGGGACGCCTTGCGGATAAGTATGTATTCGGCGGCAGCGATGTACAAAGACAGCTTTTAATTTCTGAGGGCGTAGAAGTAAAAGAGAATTTCGTGGATTTAGATAAATATCAATGGAGGAAATAGAATGGGACTTTCAAATGTAGACAAGAATTTTGCAGTAAAAACTGAAATTTCAGAGGAAAACCTTAAGTTTTATGATGCGGAGGAGGCACCTTTTAGAATATACGGCGTATTTCGTGAGGGGGACCGGTTCAGGCGTATACCTGAGGCTCTGGCTAAGACTGTTAATGATGGGGTAAAGCTTCTGCATTCTCATACTGCAGGTGGAAGGGTTCGGTTTTTAACCGACAGCAGATATGTTGCTATAAATGTTGCTATTGATAACAGTGCTGAGGGACCGCAATTTTCACTTACCGGAAGAGCAGGACTTGATATGTATGAGAGAATAGAGGGCACTCAAAGATATATAGGTACATTTATGCCTCCTGTAGGACTTACAGATGGTTTTGAAAGCATAAATCATTTTAATGAACGCCGAATGAGAGAAATTACAATTAACCTGCCGCTTTATGCAGATGTAAAAAAATTATACATAGGTCTTGAAGGCGACGCGGAGGTTAAGGCAGCTCCTGACTATAGGCTTGAAAAACCTGTTGTATACTACGGTTCTTCAATAACGCAGGGAGGATGTGCGTCAAAGCCCGGAAGTACATATCAAAATATTTTGACACAAAGACTGGATTTCAACTATATAAATCTTGGTTTTTCGGGCAGTGCACTTGGAGAGGATGTTATGGCAGAATATATAGCCGCTCTCGATATGAGTATGTTCGTAATGGATTATGATCATAATGCACCAACTGCTGCTCATCTTGAAAAAACGCATGAAAGATTTTTTAAGCTTATACGCAGCAAGCATCCTGAGCTTCCTATCATAATAATGGGAGCACCTGGATATACGCCTTTTGGTGATGATGAGGAAAGAAATGCAGTTCTTATAAAGACATATAATAATGCAAAGGCAGCAGGGGACGAAAATGTATACCTGATAATGGGACGAGAGCTTATGAGTCTTGTAGAATACAACGGAACAGTAGATAATTGTCACCCTACAGACAGCGGTTTTTTAAGTATGGCAAATACATTAGAACCAATAATGAAAAAAATTCTATTTTAAAAAGGAGCTTTGAGGCTCCTTTTTTAGTATATGAATTTATATTTATAAGAAAAATCCGTTTGTTTGAATATGTTTTCAAGTGATTTTGAAAAGTAGACTGTATCGTCTGTTATAAAAATACCCCGGGCATTATATTCTTTTAAAAGCTTAATACCGTCCTCAAGACCTGCTACAAAGGCAGCAGTCGAAAGAGCATCGGCAAGAAGTGCATTTTCACAAATTACGGTAACAGAGCGAAGACCGCTGCTTGCAGGGTAGCCTGTTTTAGGGTCAAATATATGATGATACCTGATGCCGTCCTTTTCGAAATATCGCTGATAATCGCCTGATGTGATAACTGCAAGATTTTCAGCAGTTATAATTCCGACAAGCTTGTTTTCATCGGAAGGACTTTGAATACCTATCTTCCAGTTTTCGCCCGTTGGTTTTTTGCCCATGGCATAGGCGTTGCCGCCGAGATTTATCATGGCGGAGGACACGCCATTTGCCGAGAGGATATTTACAAGATTATCAGCTATATATCCTTTAGCAGTTGCACCAAGGTTTATGGATTTTTGTAATTTAACCTCTTCCATTGCATCTGTAATGTCAGGGATGTTACCGGTATTGTTTTTGATATCCCACGCATTTATAAGGGGATTGAGATAGATAGAGAAAAGCTCAGGGTGCTTACTCCCGAAATCCTTCCCAAATTCAATCAAATTTTGTAAATCTTCAGGTACAGCTGTTGTTTTTTCATGATTAAGCTTGTATAGGGCAGAAGAAGGGTCTGTTGCTGAAAATTCTTTGTCCTTTTGAGAAATATATTCAAAGCATTTATCAAGTGGAGCCTGACTCTTTGAATACACGGATATTTCGCAGACTGTATCAAGAAATTCCAGACTTGTATCGGAATATAGCTTTACCTTACCGGAATTTGCCAGATATACAAATAAAACAGATATACCGATTATTAAATAGAGAATAATGCGCTTATTAGTATTTTTCAAATTAATCCTCCTCCGGTTTTTCCAGAGTGACTTTGCATATTTTGCAGCCACGCAGCTCGTCCAAAAGAATATTTGCTGCGCGCTCAGTATCAATCTCACCGCCGGAAATTACACAGCCGCGTTTTTTGCCAATCGCCTCAAGTATTTCATGGCCGGCAAGGCTTGAAATGTCACCAAGCTTATATCTTGAAACCAACGCATCACAATAATTATCTCTTAAATATTCAAGCAGGGAGTAGGCTAAAAGCTCAACCTCCATAATTTCATCGCGTATTGCACCGGTATATGCGAGATTAACAGCTATTTGCTGATTTTCAAATTTCGGCGGAAGAATTCCGGGTGTATCTAAAAGTTCCAGACCATTAGGGAGACGAATCCACTGTTTAGTACGGGTAACTCCCGGTCGGTCCCCGACTTTAGCACTTGCCTTTCCCGAAAGACGATTAATAAGAGTGGATTTTCCTACATTCGGGATACCTACCATCATAATTTTAACTCCAATGGTTCTTCCGGCAGCTTTTGCTTTTTCGATTTTGTCCTTGATTATTTCCCTTGCGGCGGGAGCAATTTTATTAATTCCCATACCAGTTTCGCAGCTTATGGGCACAACCTTTATTCCACGCTCACGATACCATGAAATCCACTTGTCAGTTATAAAACTGTCCGCCAAGTCATATTTATTCATAACAACAAGTCTGGGCTTGCCTGCTATGATGTCATCAAAGTTAGGGTTTCTGCCCGAAAAAGGGATGCGTGCATCTAAAATTTCTACAACTACATCAATATTTTTCAGGTTTTCTTCAATCATACGGCGGGTTTTTGCCATATGCCCCGGATACCATTGCAAATCCTGCATAATTCACCTCGTATAAAACAGGCAGGTTTAAAACCTGCCATTTAATTTATTTTGTTTGTCCAGCGGCGCTGAAAGGCCAGATTCTAAGCTGTGATTTTCCAATAACTGCATCAATCGGTACCTGACCGAGGCTCGAAGAGCGAGAGTCAAGGCTGTTGGGCCTATTATCACCCATAACGAAGATATGACCTTCTTCTACGGTTATCGGGTAGTCAACAGAGTAATCGGTTGGAGTTGTAAGACCTTTGTAGTAAGGTTCGTAAAGCTCTTCGCCATTTAAATACACATTTCCGTCCTGAATATCGATAGTATCACCCGGCATTGCTATGACACGCTTTACATAGTATCTCTGCTTTAGTTCAGAGGGTAATTTAAAATAAAGAAGGGATTTTGAAATGGCATTTAACTCTTTCCCGTTTTCGGCCTCGTATTCCTCAAAATATTCCTGTCTGTTTTTATAAGTTGAGTCAAGAATAATTATATCTCCGGCTTTGGGCTCATAGCCAAGCTTAGTGATTATAAGCCTGTCGTTATTTACAAGGGTAGGGAGCATAGAAGGACCGTCAACACGAACGATATCAAATATGAATCCCTTAATTACAAGAACAACTATAACGGCAAGCGCTATGGTGTAGAACCATTCCCAGATTTCACGGGCGAGGTTAAAGGTATTATGAGTTTCCCTGACTTCATTATGCGGTTGATTTTCTAAATTATCTGTCATTCTAATGCACCTCTTGTATATGTAGTTATGGACATAAAAATATTATATCATATTGAAGTTTAAAATCAATAAACAAGCAAAAAGGGACACATAAATGCCCCCTTAAACTTAATTTTGCGAAAGATTAGATTCTTTCCTTAACCTTAGCAGATTTACCTACTCTGTCACGCAGATAGAAGAGTCTTGCGCGTCTTACGCGACCCTTTCTTGAAACTTCAATCTTCTCGATGATAGGTGAGTTAACCGGCCATGTCTTTTCAACACCAACACCGTATGAAAGTCTTCTTACAGTGAAAGTAGCGCCGATTCCGCTGCCCTGCTTTTTGATGATTGTACCTTCGAACATCTGAGTTCTGGTACGGTTTCCCTCGACTACCTTCTGGTAAACCTTAACATTGTTACCAACAACAAGTTCAGGTAAGTCGGTTCTGATCTGGTCTTTTGTCAAAGCACTAATGATTTCGTTACTGTTCATCATTATAGCCCTCCTTTATTTCTTGAGATGTTCGTGCCGACCAAGGCAGAGGACCATCCGTAATATAACTTAAACATTATACCACTCTTTTTTTTAAAATGCAAGCTTTTTTTGAAAATTTTATAAATTTTATTATGAATGGATTATAGTAAGCTCAATTTCATCGCCATTTCTGTCAGCAATTATATGAGTGCCTTCACAGATAGGGGTTCTTAGCGAGAATTCTGCAAGCTTATCTTCGATAAGTCGCTGGATGGCACGCTTTAGTGGTCTTGCACCAAACTTAGCATCAAAGCCCTTTTCTAAAATAAGCTCCTTTGCGCTTGCGCTGACTTCAATTTGTGCGCCTTTTTGAGCCATTCTTCCGACGATATCAGCAAGCATAAGGTCGATGATGCTGCGCAGCTCGTCCTTTGTGAGAGGCTTGAAGGTTATAATCTCGTCAATTCGGTTTAAAAACTCCGGACGGAAATGGTTTTTAAGGCTCTTTTCCACATTACCCTTGAGGCTGAGCTCACCGCTTGAGTTAAATCCAAGAGCGGCGTTTGAGAACTCCGAGCCGGCATTAGTGGTCATTATGATTATTGTATTTTCGAAATTCACTATCTTTCCGTGACTGTCTGCAACTCGGCCGTCATCGAGAATCTGCAAAAAGAGGTTAAATACTTCGGGATGTGCTTTTTCTATTTCATCAAGTAGAATAACCGAATACGGTTTTCTTCTTACCTTTTCAGTAAGCTGACCGGCCTCATCGTATCCGACATAGCCGGGAGGGGAGCCGATTAGCTTTGAAACTGAATGTTTTTCCATATATTCCGACATATCAAAGCGGATCAAAGCATCTTCGTTATTAAACATAACCTCTGCGATTGTCTTTACAAGCTCAGTTTTTCCGACACCGGTAGGGCCTGCGAAGATAAAGGAAACAGGACGCTTTTTAAAGGATATGTCTGCTCTTCCGCGGCGGATTGCACGAGAAACACCGGAAACTGCATCCTCCTGACCGATAACACGGCGGTGTATACGCTCCTCTAAGCTTAAAAGCCTGATTGCTTCGTCTTCGGTGAGCTTGTGAACAGGAATTTTTGTCCAAGCTTCAATAACCGCTGCAATATCGTCTAAGGTGACCTCAGAATTTTGTGCTTCTGCCTCTTTTTGAGATAGTCTTTCGGTAAGCTCAAGTTCTTCCTGACGGAGCTTTGCAACGGATTCAAAGTCCTGATTATCAGCAGCTTCCTGTGACTCATTTGTGATTTGGGCGAGTCTGTTCTTTATTTTTTTGGCGTCATAAAGCGCGATATTTTTAAGATTTACACTGCTTCCGGCTTCATCAATAACATCAATCGCCTTGTCAGGCAGAAATCTGTCAGTTATATAACGCTCACTCATACGGCATGCAGCCTCGATAACCTTGTCTGAAATTTTGACATGGTGGTATTTTTCGTAGTAGTCCTTAATACCCTTTAAGATTTCAACAGATTCCGAAATGCTTGGCTCATCTACAATAACAGGCTGGAATCTGCGCTCTAAGGCAGAGTCTTTTTCGATATGCTTACGATATTCAGAAAGGGTGGTAGCACCGATAATCTGAATTTCGCCGCGGGCGAGGGCAGGCTTTAAAATATTTGCAGCACTCATCGCACCGTCTGCATCGCCTGCAGCCACGATATTGTGTATTTCATCAATTACCAAAATAACATTTCCGGCTTCTTCTGCTTCTGTCAGCAGGTTCTTGAGGCGCGCTTCAAACTGACCACGGAACTGCGTTCCGGCAACCAAAGCGGTAAAGTCGATAAGATAAAGCTGATAACCAAATAACTTCGGCGGTACATTTTCTTCTGCAATCCGGCAGGCAAGACCCTCTGCTATTGCAGTCTTACCAACGCCCGGCTCACCTAAAATAACAGGATTATTTTTTGAGCGGCGGTTTAAGATTTGCACCACTCGGTCAATTTCCGTGTTACGATTTATAACTCTGTCAACCTTTCCAAGGATTGCTTTTTCAGTCAGGTTAGTACCATAAGTATTCAGCATACTTTTCTTTTTTGAGGTATGCTTCTTTTTTGATGCATCCTTTTGTTCGGTACCCGACTTTTCGGAATCACTCTTTCCGCCTAAAATTCCTGACAGGAAATTAAAGGGTGCCGCAGGTGCTCCGCCTTCTTCGTCCTCGGGATTCCCTAAGCCCGATATTAAACCTTCAAGAGCTTCGGGATCGTTTTCGAAGCTATTCATAAAGTTTGCCATTTCGGAATTTATATTTTCGATATCAGCATCGTTGATACCCATTTGTTCGATCATTGTGTTAATAGGACCTATGCCCAGCTCCTTTGCGCAGGAAATGCATAAGCCTTCGTTTGTTGTCTTATCTCCTTCCATTTTTGTTATATATATAACGGCAGGATTTTTGTGACAACGAGAACATAAATTCATGTTTATATCCCTCCATAATAGTGCTAAAGGACATTATATCATAAGTTTTGTGATTTTGAAAGTACTTTTTGAGATATATTTACAGTTTGTTAATAAAATTTTGCTTTACATTCTTTATCAATCAACTATTTTGTGTGTTATTGTTTTGTAATACAGAAAGTTCAAAATATAAATTGACAAAACGGAACTTTTATTATATAATTAAATGTGTCCTGTAACTGACGGATTTGCGGAGGACCGCAAGGGAGCAGGAATATAAAATGTCGACCGTCTGGGCACCTTACTTTAAATAGGGTGTCCTTTTTTTAAACTTGAAGGGAGGAAACTAACATGACATGCTACAGAGGATTTAAAAACGGAAACTGGAATCTTACAATCGATGTAAGTGATTTCATAAAGAAAAACTACACACCATATGAGGGTGATGCTTCCTTTCTTGCCGGAACTACAGAAAGAACCGAAGCTGTAAGAGCGCGTGTGGAGGAGCTTTTAATTGAAGAGAATAAAAAGGGCGGAGTACTTGATGTTGATACTGCCCGTGTTTCATCACTTCTTTCGCATGAGCCGGGATATATTATAAAGGGAAAAGATATAATTTTAGGACTCCAGACAGATGAACCCTTAAAAAGAGCAGTTAATCCGTTCGCGGGATACAGAAATGCGGTTCAGGCTTGCGAGGCCTACGGGTATGAAATAGCCGATAATGTAAAGAACGAATTCAAGTACAGAACTACTCATAATGCAGGCGTGTTCAGGGTTTATACCGAAACTATGAGAAAGGCAAGACATGCCGGAATTTTAACAGGTCTTCCTGATGCATATGCAAGAGGAAGAATTATAGGCGATTATCGCCGTGTTGCCCTTTACGGTATGGATTACCTTATCAAGGAAAGAAAAAAGGATAAGGCAAGAATAAGCCAGAGAGGAATGACTGCCGAAAATATTCAGCTGGTGGAAGACCTTCAGCGTCAGCTCGAATTTATGACACAGCTTATTACTATGGCGGAGCAATACGGATGCGATATTACTCGTCCTGCTGAAAATGCAAAAGAGGCAGTACAGTGGCTTTATTTTGGATATCTGGGAGCCATAAAAGAGCAGAATGGAGCGGCGAACAGTATCGGAAGAATTTCTGCATTTCTTGATATTTACATAGAGAGAGATTTGGCAGAGGGAACTCTTACAGAGCTGGAAGCACAGGAGCTTATAGATGACCTTGTGCTGAAAATGCGCCTTGTTCGTCATTTGAGAACACCTGAATATAATGACCTGTTTGCCGGTGATCCGGTATGGGTTACATGCTCTTTAGCAGGTGTTACAAACGAAGGTATAAGTATGGTTACAAAAACCTGTTACAGATTCCTGCAGACTTTATATAACTTAGGACCGAGTGCCGAGCCGAACATTACTGTTTTATGGGCGCAGAATTTGCCTCGCCATTTCAAGGAATTCTGTGCGCAGGTGTCTATTGATACCGATTCTATTCAGTACGAAAACGACGATGTTATGCGCCGTGATTTTGGTGACGATTACTCAATTGCCTGCTGTGTATCTGCCATGAAGACAGGAAAACAGATGCAGTTCTTTGGTGCGAGATGTAACCTGGCAAAGGTTCTTTTGATGGCTTTAAACGGTGGAAAGGATGAGGTTTCAGGAAATCAGGTTGGACCTGAGGGAAGAGTATTTGACGAGGTTGAACTCGATTATGATAAGGTTCTTGAAGCTTTTAAGGAGTATGCTTCGTGGATGGCAGAGCTATATGTTAACACAATGAATGTAATCCACTATATGCATGATAGATATGCTTATGAAAGACTTATGATGTCGTTGCATGATGCCGAGCCTGAACGCCTGATGGCTTTTGGAATAAGCGGACTTAGTGTTCTTGTCGATAGCCTGAGTGCTATTAAGTATGCACATGTAACTCCGGTTAAGGATGAACGCGGAATAATTGTTGACTTTAAATGTGACGGCGATTTCCCGAAGTATGGTAATGATAATGACAGTGTTGATGAAATAGCAAAATGGGTGACACAATTCTTCTATACAGAGCTTTGTAAAACTCCTACATACAGAAATGCAATTCATACCCTTTCGGTTTTGACAATTACCTCTAATGTGGTTTACGGAAAGAAGACAGGTGCAACGCCTGACGGAAGAAAGAAAGGCGAGCCTTTCGCACCCGGAGCAAATCCTATGCACGGCAGAGACAGTGAAGGGGCACTGGCATCTCTCAACTCAGTAGCAAAAATCAATTACGAATGCTGCCGCGACGGTATTTCAAACACATTCTCTATAACGCCTGAAGCGCTTGGAAGCGGACAGGATGACAGGGTTGAAAAGCTTGTTGGAATACTTGACGGATATTTTGCGCAGGATGCACACCATTTGAATGTAAATGTATTAAACAGACAAAAGCTGATTGACGCAATGAATGACCCGACTCTTTATCCGTCGCTTACAATCCGTGTCAGCGGATATGCGGTTAACTTCAATAAGCTTACAAAGGACAAGCAGCTTGAGGTTATTTCAAGAACTTTCCATGAAAAAATGTAGGAGGAGAAGTTTTGATGGACGGATATGTTCATTCCTTTGAAAGCCTTGCCGCTGTCGATGGAGAGGGCCTGCGGTGCGCAGTATTTCTGGCGGGATGTCCGCTCAGGTGTATTTACTGCCACAATCCGGATTCGTGGGAAATTAATGAAAACAGAGTTAGTGCTGAGGACTTAGTCAGAAAGATAGCAAGGTACAAGCCGTATTTCGGAAAGAAGGGCGGTGTTACCTTTTCCGGCGGGGAGCCTCTTATGCAGGCACAGTTTATCGAGGAAACTATGCCGTATCTTGAAAAAGAGAAGATAAACTACGCAATAGATACCTCAGGTAGCGTGGAGCTTTCAGAATCGGTAAAGAGGGTAATTGACGGGGCACAGCTTGTTATGCTGGATATTAAATTCTGGGATGATGAAAGCTATTTAAGGTATACCGGAGCGAATATGGCCAATACTCTTAAAATGCTTGAGTATCTTGATAAAACCAATAAACGCACATGGCTTCGTACAGTTGTTATTCCTGGAATAAATGACAGTGAAGAGGTTATGGAGAAGTATTTTAAGTACATAAGAAAGTGCGTGAAAAAATATGAGCTTTTACCTTTTCATACTATGGGATTTTACAAGTACGAAAAGCTTGGGATAGAAAACAGATTGTCGCAAGTTAGTGACTTGGACAGGGAAGTAAAGGACAGGCTGCAGCAGTTTGTTGATGCACATATTTAATAAAAAACGGTACAGGCGAATGCGTCTGTACCGTTTCTTTTTAGTTAGTCATCTTTTCCTGTTTGATTTTTTTGTCGATAACATGGCGTGAAGCAAGCTCTTTGTGAATATCCTCAAGAGAAATTCCCATTTCTATCATAAGAACCATTACATGGTATGCCAAATCTGCAATCTCATAGATTGTTTCTTTTTTGTCATCGGCTTTTGCTGCAATAATTACTTCCGTGTTTTCTTCACCGACTTTTTTCAGGATTTTATCAAGACCTTTTTCAAAAAGATATGTTGTGTATGAGCCTTCTTTTTTGTCAATTTTTCTGCCCTTGATAAGCTCCATAAGACCGGAAAGCGAAAACTCAGACAGCTCGTTGCTTTCCCAGATTGTATTTTCAAAGCAGGAGTCTGTGCCGAGATGACAGGCAGGACCATCCTTTTCCACCACAACAATGAGAGCATCCTTGTCACAGTCAGCAGTGATGGAAACAATATGCTGGTAATTGCCGCTCGTTTCGCCTTTCAGCCAAAGCTCGCCTCTTGAACGGCTGAAAAAGCAGGTAAGTCCTTTTTCCATTGATATTTTAAGGCTTTCTTTGTTCATATACGCAAGAGTGAGTACCTTCTTTGAGATGGAATCAACCACAATTGCAGGTATTAAGCCTTTTTCGTCAAATTTAAGTTCATCTATATTTATCATAACTTTCTCCTTTATATTCTGACCGGAATGTTTTCTTTTAAAAGAGCTGCCTTTAAGTCGGGTATCTTAACCTCGCCAAAATGGAATATAGAAGCGGCAAGTCCTGTATCAACGCCCGGAAGCTCTTTAAATAGCGTGATAAAGTCTTCAATTTTACCGGCTCCGCCTGAAGCAATAACCGGAACATTTACAGCTTTGGTAACTGCATCTAACATTTCGAGGTCAAAGCCGTCTTTTGCACCGTCAGTATCGATTGAGTTAAGAACCACTTCTCCGGCACCCAGCTCTACGCATTTTTTTATCCAACTGATAGCCTCTAAACCGGTGTTTTCCCTGCCGCCTTTGGCAAATACTCTGAAAGCTCCGTCTACTCGCTTAACATCGGCGGAAATAACAACGCATTGATTGCCGTAAAGTTTGGCAGCATCAGAAATCAGGGTTGGATTTTTAATAGCGCCGGAATTGACACTCACTTTATCAGCACCGCATTTTAATACACGGTCAAAATCTGCGACAGAGTTTATTCCACCGCCTACTGTGAGCGGAATAAACACGCTCTTTGCCATTTCACATAGTATATCCGTAAAAAGTGCTCTGTCCTCGCTTGAAGCTGTAATATCGTAAAAAACAAGCTCATCTGCGCCACATTCACTATAATATTTAGCGAGCTCGATAGGGGAGGAAACATCGGAAAGTCCCATAAAGTTAACTCCTTTTACAACTCTGCCGTCCTTTACATCAAGACATGGTATAATACGCTTTGATATCATTTTGACACCTCGATTGCTTCTTTTATTGAAATTGCACCGGTGTAGTACGCTTTGCCGATAATGGCACCGTAAATGCCGAGCTGCGACAGCTTTATAACATCGGATATGGTAGAAACACCGCCTGATGCGGTGATATTCATATCGAAGCGTCCGGAAAGCTCACGATACAATTCATGGTTTGTTCCTTGCATGGCACCATCCTTGGAAATATCGGTGCAGATGAGGTTTTTGACGCCCATTTTCTGCATTTTTTCGCAAAAGTCAAAGCAAGAATATTCGGATTTTTCAGTCCAGCCCTTTATTGCAACATAGCCGTCCTTGATATCTGCACCAACGGCAATTTTATCTTTGTATTTGCTGACGGCTTTTTTTAAAAATTCCTCATCAGTAACAGCAGCCGTACCAAGGATTACGCGGTTAACGCCTGCGGAAATGTATCTGTCTATTACATCCATACTGCGGATACCGCCGCCGACTTCTACAAATAAGCTGCATTCTGTCACAATTCTTTTTATAGTATCAAGATTGGGAGTTGTACCATTTTTTGCACCCTCCAAATCAACAATATGCAAATACTCTGCGCCTTGCTTTTCAAAATCCTTGGCAAATTCCGAAGGATTATCGCTATATACTGTCATCTGGTTATAATCACCCTTTAAAAGCCGGACAGCCTTGCCCTCATAAAGGTCAATAGCAGGGAAAATATGCATTATTTTTCTACCTCCATCTCGTTAAATGCACGGAGAATGTTAAGTCCGGCATCGCCACTTTTTTCCGGATGGAATTGACACCCGAAAACATTTTTATTCTCAACAACAGCTGTGATTGCAGCACCATATTCCGTTGTTGCAACCAAGTTATTCTCGCAGTTCATACCGCAGTATGAGTGTACAAAATACACGAAATCTCCCTCGGAATTGTATTTTAGAAGGCTGGAGTTTTTATTAAACTTGAGTGCGTTCCAACCTATATGTGGAGTTTTGAGATTTTGCGGTATTATGTCGGAAATAGGGCGTATTTCACCTTTAATAAGTCCTAATCCTTCGTGTTCGCCGTACTCATAGCTTTTATCAAAAAGGA
>JAZNTB010000020.1:0-10000 GCA_045591565.1 Clostridia bacterium | reverse complement strand
CTGAGCCTTGCGTCGCATACACGGGAACACACGACAACCAGACGCTCGTTTCGTGGTTTTCAGAACTTGACTCAAAGAGCAAAAAGAATGTGCGAAAATATCTTTGCGACCTTTACACACCTGATAGTGATATTTATAAATCGCTCATATCTTCCGTAATGCGCTCACCTGCTGCTATCTGCATTTTTCCTATGCAGGATATTTTGGGTACTGATGACAGCACACGCATAAACACCCCCGGCACATGCGGCAGTAACTGGCGTTGGCGCCTTCTTGCTGACTACGCAACACAGAAGCTTTCAAACAGCCTTTTTGAAATGACATCACTATACGGGAGATGCCAACAAAAAAGCACAGTCACTTCAAGGTGACTGCGCTTTTTATTTTAAATTAACAATATCTATTCTGTCCAGAGAATTATGCACAGCTGGCCCCAAGTCCTTCGCCATCCCAAAGTGTTTTATCGGGACAATACGAACTGCATTATTCTTTTTCGGTTCTTCAATACTGTCTTTTACAAAATCCACCATTTCGTCACTCAAAACCCCATAAGATTTATAGCTTAGGTAATTTCCTGCAGCATTAAAATTAACAGCCGGATATCCGCCATAATTTGTGAAAAAGGCAATGTATGCAACTTTTTGTCCCTCTCTATTTTCTGTGTACCAGATTGATTTTTACCTTTTTGCCCATAAATCTTTTCCCCCGTGCATAATATATGTGTAGATATACAATGCTACAACACAAAAGGAAAGTCATCGGATAATGCGCTCAAAAAGGCGTATAGATTGACTTAAAATCCGGGCATTTTTTATGCATTATACTTCGTTAAAATATTTTTTAAAAAATTTTAAAAAAAGTATTGACAAAAGTCTTTCTTGCTGTTATAATTATTTTTGTTGTCACGACAGGAATACAACTTCGGGAGTATAGCTCAGCTGGGAGAGCGTCTGCCTTACAAGCAGGATGTCACAGGTTCGAGCCCTGTTACTCCCACCAAATTCCTAAATATGGCCCGGTAGTTCAGTTGGTTAGAACGCTAGCCTGTCACGCTAGAGGTCGTGGGTTCGAGCCCCATCCGGGTCGCCATCTTTTTTGTGACAACAAAACGCCTCTGTAGCTCAGTCGGTAGAGCAAGGGACTGAAAATCCCTGTGTCGGCGGTTCGATTCCACCCGGAGGCACCATAATAAATGCGGGAGTGGCTCAGTGGTAGAGCGTCACCTTGCCAAGGTGAACGTCGCGAGTTCGAATCTCGTCTTCCGCTCCATTTACAAAAGACGCATATTGAAAAAATTGCGTCTTTTTCTATAAACGGCACCATAGCCAAGTGGTAAGGCAGAAGTCTGCAACACTTTTATGCCCCGGTTCAAATCCGGGTGGTGCCTCCAAAATAAAAACCCACCATACGGTGGGTTTTTATTTTGCTATTTGCAAAAAGTACTTGAAAAATTCTAAATAATATGATATAATTAATTATTCAAACTTGGAAAGGAAGGATAAAAATGGCTGCAGCAAAGAAACCTAAAGTTTTGACATATAAAGATAAACCTGTTCACAGACAGGGTAATACAATCTATTACGGAGACCTTTCAAAAAGACTTATCTTAGTTCTCGAAATAGTTGAATGTGAAGAAAAGAACGGCGTTACAATATCCAAGAAAGTCAAGTTCCACATTCAGGACAATACCGGAGAGCTTGGAAAGGGTGTTAACTACCGTTCCGGTGAGAGAGATAATCTTTATAAAGCATTCGATATCGGAGCATGGTGGCTACGAGATGCATTAGAACCGTGATTTCAAAAGGCGCTGTCAAAAAAGCAGCGTCTTTTTTGTTTGCAAAAACAATACTATTCCGGATGCGCTTGAATTTCTTCGTTCATAAGGGTATAAAAATCAGTCTTTTTCAGCATAAATATTATATAAGCACAAATTGAAAGGACCTTATAATGAAGAAGGCAAAAACTTTATCTATCGTATCAGGAATTATCGCTGCCGGTGCTGCTGTTTTCGCTGCAGCATCCTATTCTCTCACCCGAAAGCTTGTAAAGGTTGCGCTCGACCGTGACGCACCAAAAACCTCCGAAAAATCAAGAAACCGCCTGAGCGGTGCAGTTCCCAGCAACGAGCTTTTTGAGCTTGTTCAAGCAGCCGCAAGCTCTCTTGAAAGCAAAGTTTGCGAAACTGTTAGCATCACTTCGTATGATGGCGAACAGCTTGTAGGTCACCTCTATCGCTGTCCCGGCGCAAAGCGTGTTATCATTGCAATGCACGGTTGGCGGTCATCCTGGACTACTGATTTTGGTATTATTTCAGAGTTCTGGCATGCAAATAACTGCACTGTTCTTTACGCCGAGCAGAGAGGTCAAAATAACAGCGGCGGCGATTATATCGGTTTTGGTATGATGGAACGCCACGACTGCCTTTCCTGGATTAATTGGGTAAACGACTCATTAGGATGCGAATTGCCTATATATCTTGCCGGACTTTCCATGGGTGCTTCCACCGTATTAATGGCGGCAGGTGCAGCTCTCCCTGACAATGTTTGCGGTATCATAGCCGACTGCGGATTTACTTCCCCATATGCAATCTGGAAGTACATTGCTCAAAAAAACCTGCACTTATCCTACGCCCTGATGGGAACATTCGCAAACAGTATGTGCAAAAAGAAGCTCAATATGGATGCAAACGCCTACTCAACAGTTGACGCCATGAAGTCAAATTCTGTGCCCGTTTTATTCATTCACGGTAGCGATGACCGCTTCGTGCCTGTAGAAATGACCTATGAAAACTATAAAGCCTGCACCGCTCCCAAAAGGCTACTGATTATCCCCGGCGCCGGACACTGTATGAGCTATGTTGTGGATAGGCAAAGCTACGAAAACGCGATAAAATTGTTCTGGCAGGATTTTGATAAAAAAACAAGAGCATAATTAATATGCTCTTGTTTTTTAATTCTATTAAGTTCTCTCGCAAAACCGCTTGGTGCTACTTTGTTACGGATTACATTCCCCGCAAGGGACATATCCCATTTTTATCAGTTCTTCACGGCCTTTACCCGAAGTCGCTTTATTCTCGTATTTCATATCCTGCGCACCGCTGCATGAGGGCAAATGTATCTTTTTGGATTTTGTGTTCAGCACATATTCCGTAGCAACTGATGCTTTGGTATTTGCGGTATTTTCAAGCCAGCTTTCACCGGTTGAATAATCTATCCCTATCCCCGGTTGAACATTATACACATAGACATTAAAGCAAACGCCCTCGCCGTCATCCTCTACTGATTTTGCCTCCATTTGTACTCCGCTTGAAAGCAGGTTATTCCCTTCAAAAACAGGAGTCACTCTGTAAATAACATGATTTCCCGTTTCCTTCACATAATCGGCTATAAGGTTTTCAAACGGCAACATCCCCTCCACATTCATATACCGTGTACCTGTGATAAGATTTTGCTCGTTCGCATTTTCTCCGGTCAACTGATACCCTATCAAATGGCATCGGTTATAGAGATATTTTCCGTCTACAATATCATACTTCGCAGTTTTCCATCCCGAGGGTTTAACCTGACCTATACTTTTGCGTTCCTCAGTCGGCATGATATCACGCCCCACGCACGCCATAGCCTCACCGCACCTTCCCAGGTAATCAAGTGTGCTATACCGTTCATAGGACCTTGTAACCATATCTGATTCGGAAAAATCCGGAATATTGTTATTAACTATAGCATACGCCGTTTCGCCGTCAAAAGCAGAAATTTCCCCTATCAAATCATTGTTTCGAGCCGGAATTCTGTTTGTTATTTCATACACAGCAAACAATAAAAGAAAGCTGATGATCGCTGATACTATTTTATTGAATTTCATACCTCGTATATCTCCTCCGTGATTTTATCATGCGAATCTCCGCAAAAATCGAATGTTGAAACAAGCCTGCGCTTTTTCAGAAAGTCTTCATCTATCCTGACATCTGCAGGATACACTCTGTTCCAACGATAGACAATCACTTTTTCAAAATCCTTTTCGTATTCTAAAAAGTCGGGATTTTCCACAAAGCAAAAATCTCCTTTCCTGGCTTCCATCAAAAAATCACTGCTTATTTTTATATCTGCTCCATCAAACAGCTTGGATGAATATTCATTCATCCAAAGATTTCTGCCCCAAACGCACTCTAAAACTCTGCGACAAACCGCCCCGTCACGACTCTGGCGTCTGTTATTAAACATCATCCCGTTTCGCTCATCAAGACAAAGAATAATATTCATCGCACACCTCTTTTTCTCCTATATTCGATTTTCCGATTAAATTATTTGACTAATTATAGCATATACCCCTTTTTGTGTCAATATATCTTCTTTTAAGCAGACAACACAAATAAAAGACGGCTATTTCTTTTTCTGAAACAACCGTCTGAATTATATTATGCGTAGTCTACAACATCAACCCAGGAAATCAGGAAGTCGCGTTCCTCCTTATTCCCTTTCACAGACTGCGACGCCGCAACAATAGGCATCCACTTCTGTACATACTGCTTTGCCGTATTACTTTTCCTGCAGAACAAATCAAGGTATTTTTTTGCGCCCTCACTATCGCCGTTTAAGCAGAACAGGAGATAGGTCCTTGCGGCATCTGCCGACGCATTCCCTTGTGTTGCATGTGACCAGTCAATTATATAAGGAGTTCCGTCTTTTGTGATTATGATATTTGACGGGTTAAAATCGCCGTGACACACTTTATTATGCTTCGGCATACCTCCAAGCCTGGTATGAAGCTCATAACGGGTTGTGGCATCAAACTCCGATGCGCTGATTTTACGGTCCATCTTATCCTTGAGTTTGTTTAAAAGAGGAGCCTTTTTGGAATGAACCAAAAGCTGTAAATCAACCAAAATCTCTAAATATTCGTCCTTTTTGTCGCCGTTTTCTTCCATAAGCTGAGCCAGAGTTTTTCCCTCGATAAACTCCGATACAATCGCCCATTTTCCATCCACTCTGGTAACTTCTATAATTTTAGGAATATTGAGTCCTGTTTCTTCAATTCGTGCCTGATTAAGTGCTTCATTCAATACATCAGCCTTTGAATAATTCTCATCAAACACCTTAATACAGCGGTCATTATCACGGTAGACTGTCTTGTTTTTTCTTACTGCAATTATATTGTCAAGTTTCATTTTCTACTCCTCCTTATTTCGACTTTGACTTGCTTTTTGAAAGCTGTTTTTCGTCAGGCATTTGGATTTCCTCAAAATGATTACCGTAATAAGCATTAAGATACATCTGCTTTATTTCAGCGAAAAGCGGATAGCGTGGATTTGCGCCTGTGCACTGGTCATCGAACGCTTGCTCTACCATTTCATCAAGCCTCTCCAAAAATACCTTTTCATCAACGCCGTAGTCTTTGATTTTATTTTTAATATCCACTTTTGCCTTAAGCTCATTGATTGCATTTATCAGCTTTTCAAGCTTTTCTGTATCGGTCTTGCCGCCAAGTCCCAGATAATCTGCAATTTCAGCATAACGGGACAGTGTATGCGGATGGTCGTACTGCGAAAATGTTCCCATCTTAGCAGGTGCCTCTGATGCATTAAATCTTATAACCTCTTCTATCATAAGTGCATTTGCAACACCGTGCGGGAGATGGTGGAATGCTCCTAGCTTATGTGCCATAGAGTGACAAACACCTAAAAAGGCATTCGCAAACGCCATACCTGCCATTGTTGCGGCATTCGCCATTTTTTCTCTTGCCTCAACATCTGTTTCTCCGTTTTCGTATGCTCTCGGAAGATACTCAAAAATGACCTTTAATGCCTTTAATGCAAGACCGTCTGTATAATCAGTTGCAAGCATTGCAGCATATGCTTCTATCGCATGTGTAACAGCATCTATTCCCGATGCAGCAGTCAATCCCTTAGGTGCCGACATATGGAAGTCTGTATCTATAATTGCCATATCAGGCAGAAGTTCGTAGTCCGCTAAGGGATACTTAACTCCTGTTTTTTCATCAGTTATAACCGCAAACGGTGTAACCTCCGAGCCTGTACCTGCAGATGTCGGTACTGCGACAAAATATGCCTTTTCTCCCATTTTAGGGAATGTGTAAACACGCTTTCTGATATCAATGAAGCGCATCGCCATATCCATAAAGTCAGCGTCCGGATGCTCATATAAAACCCACATAATCTTCGCTGCATCCATAGCGCTGCCGCCGCCCAGTGCTATTATTGTGTCCGGCTTAAACGCTGTCATCTGTGCCGCGCCGTCCTTTGCATTTTTAAGTGTCGGGTCAGGCTGAACATCAAAGAATGTTGTATGAGCAATTCCCATTTCATCAAGCTTATCCGTAATCGGCTTTGTGTATCCGTTTTCATACAAAAATGTGTCCGTTACAATAAACGCTCTTTTCTTGCCCATAACAGTTTTGAGCTCATCAAGCGCTACAGGCAGACAGCCTTTTTTAATATAAATCTTCTCAGGAGCTCTGAACCAAAGCATATTTTCCCTTCTTTCCGCAACTGTTTTAATATTCAAAAGATGCTTTACACCGACATTATCGGATACCGAATTGCCTCCCCACGAACCACAGCCGAGTGTGAGTGACGGAGCCAGCTTGAAATTATACAAATCCCCGATACCGCCGTGTGAAGAGGGAGTGTTCACCAATATACGGCAGGTTTTCATTCTTGATGCGAATTCATTGAGCTTCTCTGTTTCTGTTACTTCGTTTAGGTACACAGAGGAAGTATGACCAAATCCGCCGTCTTCAACAAGTCTTTCAGCTTTATCAAGTGCATCACCAAAGTCCTTTGCCTTATACATCGCAAGAACAGGCGAAAGCTTTTCGTGAGCAAATTCTTCAGAAATTTCTACCGACTCAACCTCACCTATAAGAATTTTGGCGCCTGCAGGCACCTTTACCTCTGCAAGCTCTGCAATTCTTGCTGCCGTTTGATCAACAATTTTAGCATTCAATGCGCCGTTTATGATAATTGTTTTTCTTACCTTTTCCGTTTCGTCCGGTGTCAGGAAATAGCAGCCGCGTGTTGCAAATTCCTTTTTGACATCCTCATATATTCTTTCCAATACTATAACCGACTGCTCTGACGCACAAATCATTCCGTTATCAAAGGTTTTTGAATGAATAATTGAGCTCACAGCAAGAACAATGTTAGCCGAGTCATCAATAATTGCCGGTGTATTTCCTGCTCCGACGCCCAAAGCAGGCTTACCTGATGAATATGCAGCCTTAACCATGCCAGGTCCGCCGGTTGCAAGAATTATATCCGCTTCCTTCATGACTGTATTTGTCATTTCCAAGGATGGAACATCTATCCAGTCAATTATTCCCTCCGGAGCTCCTGCATCAACAGCTGCTTCCAAGATGAGCTTCGCTGCTTCAATCGTAGAATTCTTTGCTCTCGGATGCGGCGAAATTATGATTGCATTTCTCGTCTTTAACGCTAATAAGCACTTAAAAATCGCAGTTGATGTGGGGTTTGTTGTAGGAATAACCGCCGCAATTACACCTATAGGCTCCGCAATCTTTTTGATACCAAAGGCTTTATCTTCCTCTATGACACCGCAGGTTTTTGTGTCCTTATAAGCATTGTAAATATACTCAGCAGCATAGTTGTTTTTGATAACCTTATCTTCCACTACGCCCATTCCTGTTTCCTCTACAGCCATTTTTGCAAGCTGAATTCTTGCCTTGTTTGCAGCCGACGCTGCAGCTAAAAAGATTTTGTCAACCTGCTCCTGTGTGTAGGTCGCAAAAACCTTTTGAGCTTCCTTCATACGCAAAATTGCAGCTTCAAGCTTTTCAACACTGTCTATGATTTCATATGTTTTAGTTTTCATATTTGACTTTGCCTCCCTATTCTAAACATATCCTTTATGGCTTTGTTAATATTTTAACATTCTATTTCTGTATTTACAATTCTTAAAATGTTTAAGGGTGTTATCAAAAATGATAACACCCTTAAATGTTCTTTTATCTTTGTAAGGTATATTTTAAAGATACTTTTCCTTTGAATTATTTAGTTCGTGAATAAATCTTCGGTCAAGCTCGGTTAGCTTATAACCTTTTTTATAAATCAAAATATCGTTATATTTCTTTTTATTGTCCACGCACTTTTTCTGAACAAGATTGTATTTATCCAGTAAATCCTGCGGTACCGGAGATACCCACATGAAGGTTTGCGAATTTCTCTGCAGTAAATCAAACTGACTTGCTCTTTCAAAAATAAAAATGCGTCGGTCAATATTTTCAGGCAACTCCTCCTTCACCACCTTTGATAACGGCAACGAAGGCACATACGGATCTGCATGCGCAATCTCTATATAATCGGTTAAGTCGTTAAATGTAATTTTTTCCTTTTGGGCAAGAGGATTTTCCCTGCTCATAACGAGCACATATGAAAACTCCGTTACCCTTTCATAGCTTAGTCCCTTTTCTTCAAGCATCAGCTTAAAATATTTGTCATAGTTCTCTGCATACCTGATAATTCCAAGCTTGTAATCATGATTTAAAAGGTTATTAATGGTACGCTGCGAATTAGTTTCCTTATAAAATATTTCAGCAGAATCCTTTGTTAAGGATTTTGAAAATTCCGCAAATGCATCGGAAATATAGCATGCACGCGGTACCGAAATAGAAAACTTCTGTTTTCTTGCTGCACCCTCTTTATAGAATTTTTCAACCTGCTCAATCTGTGAAAGTATTCCTTTTGCAAAACTCACAAACTCCTCTCCTTCAGGAGTAAGGAGCATTCCCTTTGTAGTCCTTTCAAAAATACTTATTCCAAGGTCTGCCTCCAACTCCTTGATAGAGCGGCTTATGTTTGGAACAGCTACCAGCAAAACTTCAGACGCCTTGCTCAAAGATCCGGCCTTCGCCACCTCAAGAGCATATCTCATGTGTAAGATATTCACCCAAAACACCTCGCTTCCCAAAATTTTATTCCAACTATTCAACTTTTCAATCGTACAATCTTCTCGTCAACAGCTTTTCTGTTTTCTTTTTAAAATATTCTTAAACTGAGTATATATTCCCCACACAATAAAGGTGACAACACAAAATGCAATTAAAGTCCAGAAAACATATGTCTATCCGAAATTATCTGCAATCGCTCCAAGAGCATATGAACTAGTTGTACTGCCTATGCAATTATATTACTAAGATCAGACTTTGTCAAGTGTACCTTTGATGCCAGGATTATACCCCATCTCTATACTCGCCGACAACAACAGACATGATTATAGTGCTACTGTTTCGCTACCACTGGCATTACTCCTTGCATCGATTGAACCCATCCTCGCTGCTTCGTCCATTGGACGCGCTCGGACTCGTTCGGGTTAACAGCCTATTGTGCGGCTGATCGGATGCTGTTGTTCAAGCTAAGACAGAAATAGCCACCCCAAAATCACCCGTTGAGTGGTCTTTTCGGTGGTAAAGCAGCGTGATATAAATGCAAGCTGTGTCGAAGGCGCACTCACATAAAAGGTTGGTGGTGAAATAAATGCGAATTGAAGCGTGTTTACAAGCGAATAGAATAGCCGACTTGCATGCGACCTTTTGCGAAAAAAAGAGGAGCAGCGTTTTAGGCGAGCTCTGTTTTTTGCAAAAAATAGAGCAAGCGATTTTACGCTTGCTCCGACTTGGCAAAGCAGAACAATATAGATGCAACAGTGCCGGAGGCAATCTCTTAAAAAGGTGGTAGCGACAGCGAGCCGTCGTGAGTGCGAATGCATTCGAACAGGTAAGCCGAGCGTGCCTTTTTACGAAAAAGGAAGAGCAGCGAAATGAGCGAACTCTGATTTTTTATAAAAAATCAGAGCAAGCGATATATAGCTTGCTCTGACGTGGAAGAGCCGAATGGTTTAGATGCCAATATTTTTAGCTAAATTTTGCAACAAGTTGCAAAGCGAAATTATTGCTTCGTAATAGCTAAATAACTCCTTCGGAGTAGCTAAATTAAATTCGCCAAAAGCGTGCGAAGCACATTTAGCTG
>JAZNTB010000019.1:0-39045 GCA_045591565.1 Clostridia bacterium | reverse complement strand
AGCAGATCCGCTTGGTGGAACAAACAAGGTACTTAGCCTGACAGCTGGAGGCGGCGACTTTACAGCTGTTACAATAAGCGGAATTAATACCACAGACAAGAAGTGGTACATTGATGCAGATGTTATGCCTGATTCAGGTGAGGCAGACATATACTTCACTGACATGGAAGGTTGGTTTGACTATCAGATACAGCAAAACGGTGGCGGATATGTTGCAGCACCAACCAGAGTAACTGCAGCATCAGGAGCATGGTCAAAGCTTCGCACAACCTTAGAGGAGGACGGAGACTGGGCAGTACTTCCTTGGATTATGACAAGGGGCAAGGTTCCATTCTATGTAGACAACCTTAACATTTATGATGTAACAAATGCATATACAATTACAGCGCCTAGCGGTGTTACAGTAGATCCTGCAAGCTATCTTGCAGTTAGCGGTCAGATGATGACTAATGCAGGCGACATTGTAAGAATTACAGCACCTGAGGGAATGGATGTTGTAATGAACGGTGAGGTTTTAGCTCCGGAGGAAGACGGCTCATACCTATTCGAGATGCCGGCAGAAGAAGCTGTAATCGAACTTCCAGGCTCAGCTGATACTTACAAAACAAGCATTACAAGCATCATTTCAGGCGGAGACTTTGAGGGTAGCATGCCATCAAACATTATATATGGTAATGAAAGAGATGCATGGCTTGGTAGCTTCGGAATTGTAGCAGATCCGCTTGATGAAACAAACAATGTACTCAGCATTTCAGGCTCAGCAGGAGACTTTACAGCTGTTACAATAAGCGGAATCAGTACTACAGACAAGAAGTGGTACATTGATGCAGATGTTATGCCTGCTTCAGATTCTGCAGACATATACTTCACTGATATGGAAGGTTGGTTTGACAACCAGACAGCGCAAAACGGTGGCGGATATGTTCAAGTATCAAGCAGAGTAAAAGCAACATATGGAGCATGGTCAAAGCTTCGTGCAACCATAGAGGATGACGGAGACTGGGCAGTACTTCCTTGGATTATGACAAAGGGCAAGATTCCATTCTATGTAGACAACCTTAACATTTATGATGTAACAAATGCATATCCAATTACAGCCCTTAATGGCTTTGTGGTTGATCCTGCATGCTATGTTACAGTTAACGGTCAGATGATGACTAATGCAGGCGATATTGTAAGAGTTACAGCTCCTGCGGGAAGTGTTGTAATGATGAACGGTGAGGTTTTAGCTCCGGAGGAAGACGGCTCATACCTATTCGAGATGCCGGCAGGTTCTGCAAGAATTTCAACAGATGAGGAGTCACTTGTAAACCTTATTGAAGACGGTGACTTTGAAGATGGTACAGTTGGTAAGTTCTATGCTCCTTATGCAGATCGGTTAGGACACATAGTAACTGTTGAGGATGGAGCACTTAAGTTCACAGCTGAAAATCCGATACCTGAAACATGGGGTAGTGCTGAAACAATGTACCCATACCTCTTGCTCGGCGGTGAAAAGTATTACTTCACATACAAGGCAAAGAAGGGTGAAACGGATGGAATTGAAATGTTCGTAAGAGCAGGTGGCAACAATATGTTTAGTAAGGACGAAAATGAAAATCCAATCAATGCGGATGATTTCACACAGTTTAGCACAGAATTCACAAGTGCAACTGACTCTAATGAACTTTCATTCTTCCTACAGGCGATTAATGGTGTATATCCTCACGGAACATACTACTTAGACGATGTAGAGCTTTACAATGTTACAGATGCTATCACAGTTGACCTTGATATTTTAGGAGAAGCTAAAATAACATATGAAGAAGGCGAAGGCAAGTATGTAATCGATCCTATAAACAACAAGGTTTATGCTGAAGAGGGCGCAATCATTGTATTCACAGTTGCTGACCCTGAAAGTGGTATGTCGGTATTTGTTGAAGGCGCAACTGGAAATATTGACCCTGACGGTTCCGGATACACATACTACTACGAAGTAGGCAACAGGGATGCGATAATTAAAGCAGGTCATGTTAACAATGTAAGATTTGAAGGACAAGACTATGCAAACAATACTGCAACTCTTTATTCAGAAGGAGCTCTTTCTTGCGTAGTTGTTGCTGCTACCTTCGATGGTAATAACAATCTTATAAAGGCTGTTTCTACACCTGTAACAATTACAGCAGGCGGTACAGCTACAATCGACCTTTCTGACTTTGGTTCTTCAATCGAGGGTGTAAAACTCTTTGTTTGGAATAACTTAGAAGATATTGAGCCGATTATTGAAGCTTATACAATTCCTGCACAGCAGTAATTTAAATAAGTTTAAAGTGCGGTTCGGGCAATCTTGCCCGAACTGCATTTTTTTATATTTGTATTGAATAAGGTGCGGATGTATGGTATAATAAAAAGGTACTTTTAAGGTTTATACAACGAGAAAGAGAGAAATACTTAATGAAAAAGATTTTAGCATTCATATTGTTGATAATGATATCGACCATTACCTTGGTATTTCATACAGTCGCATATGCTGAAAATAACAAAACAAGCCTTGTAAATATTATTGACGGAGGAGATTTTGAAAGCGGAATACCGTCAAATGTTGTATACATAAATAAAACTAATGATTGGTACGGAAAGCTTGAAATTGCACAGGACCCTTTTGATGCGTCAAACAGTGTACTCAAGGTGTATGACTCATCTACAACTGAGGGGACGGGTTTTTTGGTTGACAGAATTTCGACTTCGGGAAAGAAATGGTATATTGAGGCGGATGTACTTCTTGTATCCGACTCAAAGGCCAATGTAAATTTCTCGGATGACGGAGGATGGTATGACTATCAGAAGTGGCAGGATACAGGCTTGTTCGCGGCAGTATCAACTAAGGTGAGTGCTAATAATACCCAATGGAAGAGCCTTGCTGCAACCCTTGAGGATGACGGTGATGATAATAATAAAGTGTGGTTTTTTGCAAAGGGCAAGATTCCATTTTTTGTGGACAACCTCACCATTTATGATATGACAAACGCATATGAAATAGGGGTTACCGAGGGCGTTACGATAGATGCTGATAGCTACACAGTAGTTGGCGGAAAGAATATGGCAAATGCGGGAGATACCGTTAAATTTACCATAGATGCCCCTATGGGATACAGTGTTAAAACCGTTACTGTAAACGGTGTTGTAGCAACAGCTGTTGACAAAAACACATTTACATTTGTGATGCCTTCTGCCGGTGCAACCATCGAGTATACAACAGAGAAACGCTCGCATATAACAAGCCTTGTAAATGTTGTTGAAGGCGGAGATATGGAAAACGGAATACCATCAGCTATTACATTTCAAAGTTGGTATGGAATGGGCTCGATTGTAACCGATCCGTTTGACGAAAGTAATGATGTTCTTTATGTATCGAGAGCCGACTCTACCGCTGCCGGAACTGCTATAATGTTTAAGGATATTTCAACCATAGGTAAAAGGTGGACTATTAATGCAAGGGTTTTAAACGGGGCACAGGAATATACGGATATATTCTTTACCGATCAATTTGGTTGGTTTGACTATCAGACACAAGTTAGTACCGGCAATTATGTAACTGTGTCAAATAAGGTATATGCCTCAGGAACTCAGTGGAGCTATTTAAGCACAACCGTATCGGACGACGGGGATAGTGATTTGAATCTATGGCTATGGATAAGAAAAGGTTCAAAGCCGTTTTATGCAGATGATATTCGCATATATGATGTTACAAATGCATATTCAATAACGGCGTCCGATGATGTTACGATAGACCCCGCCAGTTATGCTGTAATTGACAACAAAAAGATGGCAAATGCAGGCGATTGCGTACGGATTACCGCACCGGAGGGATATATTGTCTATATGAACGGTGAGCAGTTGGTGGCTGATGAAAGGGGCGTTTTCTTGATCGATATGCCGGAAAATAGTGTAAATATAACGGCAGAAGAGGTTTCACTTGTAAATCTTATTGAAAACGGAGACTTTTCAGATGGTACGGTTGGGGAATTCTATGCCGGATTTGGAGCAGAGTCGGGACATTATGTGTCCGTTGAAGATGGGGCTTTGAAGTTTACAGCAGAGAATGAATTAGAGGACGGCGTAACACCGCTTGTTATATATCCGTACAATGTAACTGCGGGAGAAAGATACTTCTTTTCCTATAAGGCCAGGAAGGGCGATGGTATGAATGCGGCTGAAATGTATACCGGAACTAAAACAGGCGGGGATTTTTCGAACTATCAGCCGCTTTCAGAAGACGGAACATTTAATCAGTATTATACAGAATTTATTCCATCTGCTGACGGCACGGATATTCGTTTTTTTCCGAAAGCAGTTGACGGAGTGTATTCAGGAGGGACATACTATCTGGATGATGTAGAGCTTTACAATGTGACAAGTGTGGCAAAGTTGAGCTTTGATACCGCAGCCGACATAGAAATTACCTGCGGAATAGATACACAGAACAACAAAAAGGTAATTTTAGACCCTGTTAATAATGTGGTTTATGCAGAAAAAGGAGCCGTCATATCCTTTACTGTTATAAATCCCGATGAGAGTAAGACGATAAGTGTTACAGGTGAGAATGTTGAACAAATTTCTGAAAACACATATCGATGCACAGCAGGGTATGCGGATAAAATAATATCTGTAGCTTATGTAAGTGATGTGCGAATTCAATCAGTAAACTATCTGACAAAGAAGGTAGTAATTTCTTCGGATAAAGACCTTGAATGTGTGGTTGTGGCAGCGACATTCAATTCTAACGGCAGGACTATTAAAGCAATTCCTATAGATGTAACGGTGGAGGCAAATGGCACGGCAACGGTTGACCTTAGTGCGTTTTACGAAATCAAGGGCGTGACGCTGTTTATCTGGAATAACCTGACCGATATTGACCCTGTTATTGAATCTTATGTAATTCCATAAATGATTTAAAACTGCAGTTGGGGAGTAGCGCCCCAACTGCAGTTTTTTTTTAGTACTTGAAAAAAAGAAACAGATTTGATATAATAATTAAATAAGCTATTAGGGAGGTGTAGTATTGCTGTTTAGTGATTACGAGCTTTGGCAAAGAAACGATCTGGACCTGTTTGATTTTAAGGAGGTACCGGAGAATTTATATAAGTCTGCTTTAGCAGATGGAAGCAAATACTTAAATAACGATTGGGGTGTATTGACTGCAGCAATGTACACTGATGCTCAGCATGGTGCATTTACAGAGCTTTACAGAAAAAGGAGAATTGCACTTTGCTCACTTGTGCTGGCGGAATATGCAGAGAGAAAGGGAAGGTTTTTCGCAGATATTCAAAACGGTATATGGTGTATTTGCGAGGAAAGCACTTGGCAGTTACCTGATAATACTGCAACGCTTCGTGATATAGAAAATCCGAGATTTGATATTAATTCTGCGAGAACGGCATCGCTTCTGGCGCTTAGTGTGCACCTTTTCCGCAAGGAGCTGCCGCTTGAGGTGAAAAAAAGAACGCTTTATGAGATAAGAAAAAGAGTTCTTATACCATTTGCCGATGCGAGGCAGCTTTCTCCTGAGAATATTGCTCATACACTCCTGGCATATATGTTCGCAGAGCCTGATGAGGAAAAGCGCAGAATGGCGGTAGATAAAACGCTTGCCGCTCTTGAGGTTTTTCTTGGCGATTACAGCCAGAATGGTGCTAAGGCAAAGAATGAACAAAGTCTCTATAGATGGACGGCGTATATTTTTGATATTCTTGAAATTCTGTATAATGTGACAGACCAGAAATTCACGGTTTTCAGCGACAAGAGGGTGATGTTTGCGGCGGAGAGTATATATAAAACCCATCTTGGCAGCGACGGCTTTTCTGAGCGCTCGCAGGAATCGGATGGGGCAAGAGTGTACCTTTTTGGGAAGCGCATGGACTATAAAAAACTGATGGATTTCGGTGCAAGTGAGTTTTTGAAAATTGAGGAGAAAACGCTGCCGGAAAGCACAAATCTGTTCCATAAGCTGTACTCTTTAAAATATGCATCCGAAATAACTTCATACGGCGATAATTTTGATGGCTCGGAGTGCGGATATATAGACAGTATGGAGCTGTTTGTGAAGAAGACGAAAGATTTCTCTGTTGCAGTAAAGGGCGGAGCTTCAGCTGCCGGAAACTTTATGGCGTATCTTGAAAATGAGCCGTATGTTGTTGATTTGGAAAAATCCCATAATCTGCCTGTTGTGAATGGATTTGTACAGTTTTCAAACACAAAAAACGCAGAGGTCAAGGAGCTTGAAAACGGAATCTCGGTAGAGCTTTCGCGGACCTATCCTAAAGAGGCAGGGATAATAAGCTGGAAGCGAACAGTCGAAGCGGAAGAAAAGTATATTATCATAACCGACGAATATGACCTTGAAAAAAATGAAGATTTGCGTCTTGTGATGATAATGAAGGATAAGCCTATCCTTTCAGATGACCGCATATTAATTGGGGGCGGTTCAATAGTATGGGACGGAAGTCTTGCGCTGCGTGCCGAGCTGGTTAAGTCAAAGGCATATGATTATGTTTACAGGCTTATATTCCATATAAAGGACGAAAAGAACAGAGGCAAAATCCGCATAGCTCTAAAAAAGAATTAAGGAATTTAAAAATCCCTGTTTCCTCTTGGAAACAGGGATTGTTTTTTTGTAGGTTTATGCATTTAAGATGCAAAGAACAACAGTTGTGATAAGGAAGAGAACAGCTAAAACTGTGGTCATCTTTGAGAAGAAAGAAGCCTTTGTTCTGCCTGAGTTTCTGCTGAAGAAAGAATCTCCGTCAGGTGTTGAACCGGTGATGCCCTTCATTCCCGGGTCTTTGCCCTCTTGTAATAGTACAACTGCTATCAAAGCAACTGTTACGATAATGTGCAAAATCAAAAATACTGTATTCATGTGCAGTAAACCTCCTATTTTAATTATATATCGAATACATTATACCATTTAATTGAAAATTTGACAAGGTCTTTTTTGATATTTTTCAAAAAAAACATAATTGTTATGAAATTGTAAAGGAAATTATGTAGAATTTCGCCGTTTTATATGATAAAATATTAAAGTATTATAATGGAAGGGTATATGCTTATGAAGAAAATAATTACGATATTAGCGGCAGGAGCATTCCTGATGTCCGGAACAGCACTTGCAGGAAATGAACTTACTGTTAAATATGACGGTGCTGCGCTTGCGTTTGCAGAAAAGCCGATAATAGTAAAAGACAAAACTTTAGTACAGCTAAGACCTATCGCCGAGGCAATGGAGCTTGAAATTGGATTTGAAAGCGGAAGTGTTACATTGTCGGATGAAGAAACGACGGTGATATTTACAAAAGACTCGGACAAGATAAAAGTAAATGAAGAAGAAGTTTTAATGGATGTGCCGATGGTTATACATAAGGATTATACCTTTGTTCCGGTGCGTGACCTTGTAGAACCATTCGGTAAAAAGATTGATTATGACGGGGAAACAAGGACTGTTACGATAGTTTCAGGCGTAGATAAAGAGGATGGAGAAACCAAGGGCGAAGAAATGCCGGAAACTGTAGAGGAGGAACCAAAGGTTATTTCCACAGGTTCAGGAAAATATAAGTTTGTACACTTTTATCAGTCACAGCCCGAACTTGAACTGGAAGCAAATGGAAGAGGCTATTGTTGGGTGTGTTCTTACGCAATGTTGTTTTCGAATGCATCAGGAGATGTCATAACTCCGCTGGATATTGCACAATATAATATAGACGCGGGTTACAGCGGCAGCTTTATGGCAGGTCATGAAACTCTTGCAGCAAGCTTCGGTATGGAGCTTGTGCCTGCACTTGCTGAGGATTCTGCATATTTCGGGGAATTCAATTCAAAAAACAGGGGCGAAACTACGCTGATAATCACCTCGGAGGATGAGGCAAGATTTGCTATATGTGAGGCTCTTGATAATTTTCCGTATGGTGTCATCGTAAGATTTGAGGGTTATCCCCACTCAATGGTAGCGGTAAGCTATGATGATGAGAATATATATTTCAATGACCCTGGACTCGCAAACGGGGAGCACATTCTTTTTGAGGAAACATGCCTTAAAAACTATAAGCTGTCCGACATTTCGTATATTCAGGCGGTTGAGGTAAGATAATGAATGTTTATGATTTCGACAATACAATATATAGAGGGGAGAGTGTTGTTGATTTTTACGGGTTTATGCTCAGGAAAAAACCGGGGCTTTTACTCATACTCCCCAAAATGATAGAGATGCTTCTAAGATATAAAGCGTGCAGAATTTCGTGGGAGGAGCTTTTAGAAACTGCCGAAAGGTATGCTGCAAAGTATTTTCCACAAATAGATTTCCCGAAGTATGTCAATGAATTCTGGGATAAAAATCAAAGAAAAATCAAAAAGTTCTATATTGAAAACAAAAAAGAGGATGATGTCATTCTGTCGGCAAGCTGCGGCTTTTTGATTGGTGAAATGTGTGAGAGATTGGGAATTAATACAGTCATTGCGTCGGATATAGATGTGAAAACCGGAAAGATAAAAAGACTGTGCTTCCGTGAAAAAAAGGCTGAGATTTTCAAAGAGCATTTCAAGGATGCAAGAATTGACAGGTTTTATACCGACTCAATGAATGATTTTCCGATGTTTGCGCTCTCAGATCATATATATCATGTAAAAGGAAATAAAATAGAGGAAATTAAAAATGAAATATGAGAAATCTTGCGGAGCAGTTATCTTCAGATTAAAGGACGAAAAAAGAGAATACCTGCTCATTTTAAATAAAAAAGGAACCGCAAAAGGGCATTGGGGCTTTCCTAAGGGACATATCGAGGAAGGAGAAACTGAATACAGCGCAGCAGCCCGTGAAATTTTCGAAGAAACAGGAATCAGGGTTGTTTTCTGCGGAGGAAAGAGAGCAGTTTCAAATTACAGTCCAAGGCCGGGAATTAATAAGGATGCAGTTTATTTTCTGGCAACGCCCAGAATCGACCAGGCGGTAACGCTTCAAAAAGAAGAGGCTGCAGACTATAGATGGTGTAGCCTGGGAGCGGCACGAAACCTTTTAACATTTGACAATAAGATTCTTGATGAAATAGAAAAAGAATTTTAGTTTTTTGCGGAAAAATATAGACAAAACCTGCTTTTCATTATATAATCAAATTATAAAAAAGAAAGGTTGCGAAAGATAATATGGACGAGAAAGTTTTTGTAATGAACCATCCGCTTATTCAGCACAAGCTGTCAATTATGCGTGATAAAAACACATCCGTTAAGGATTTTCGTGAGTGCGCTCATGAGATAGGATTATTATTGGGATATGAAGCTACAAAGGACCTCGAGCTTGAGGAATTTGAGCTTGAAACACCTATTACAAAAATGATTGGTAAGAGAACAAAGCGCAAGGTGGCACTTGTTCCTATTTTAAGAGCAGGACTTGGAATGGTGGACGCTCTTATGGATCTTATTCCTGCGGCAAAAATCGGACATATTGGTCTTTACAGAAATGAAGAAACCTTAGAACCGGTTGAATATTACTGCAAGATGCCGACAGATATTGCAGAGCGTCAGGTGCTGGTATTAGACCCTATGCTTGCAACCGGCGGAAGTGCGATTGACGCAATCACGATGATTAAAAAGCGCGGCGCAAACAAAATTAAGTTTGTGTGTATAATTGCAGCACCACAAGGCATTGAGGCGCTAAGAAACGCTCATCCTGATGTTGATATATACTGCGGAGCAGTAGATGAGAAGTTGAATGAAAACGGATATATTGTACCGGGCTTAGGTGACGCCGGAGACAGGCTGTTTGGTACGCTTTGATATGAAAAGTGAGCCTTTCAGGGCTCGCTTTTTTATTTGAAAAATGGGGGATTTGCATTATGAGAATGCGCAAAAAGAAGAACTGCGAAACAAGGCTTGAAAAAAGCGGGGCACTCTGGATAAAGGAGCCGGAAAAGCTTCGAGGTGAATGGAATAAAGAGTTTGGTAATGATAATACAATACATATAGAAATCGGCTGCGGAAAAGGAAAGTTTATTTGCGAAATGGCGCAGAAATATCCGGATATCAACTTTGTTGCTATCGAGGTTGTCCGTGATGTTATGGTTCTTGCTATGGAAAAGGCACAGCCACTCGGTCTTTCTAATCTTCGCTTTATAATTGCAGATGCCGCAAAGCTTGGGGAGTATTTCGCGAAGGGCGAGGCAAGAAGAATTTACCTGAACTTTTCAGACCCATGGAAGAAGAGCCGTCAGGCAAAGCGCCGTCTTACGCATAAGAATTTTCTTGATGTATATAAAACGGTGTTGCAAGAAGGAGATATGGTTTGCTTTAAAACTGATAACCAAAAGCTCTTTGAGTTTTCCTTGAACTCTTTTGCAGCAGAGGATTTTAAGATGTCAGATATAACATTTGACTTGCATACATCCGGCTGGGAAGACAATGTAATGACGGAATACGAAACAAGGTTTTCAGATATGGGAATGCCGATATACAGAGTTTGCGCAGAATACAGGAAACAATAATGGATTTTACAAAGGGAAAAATAAGAGTTATGTTATCGACAACAAGGGTCTGAGTAAATGCAGGAAACCTCGATATTATTACCTTAAAAATATGTTCTTAAAGTATAAAAGACGAAATCATTTGATTTCGTCTTTTATACTTTAATTTTACCATCTTCTAAATCATAGATTATTCTTGCGACTGCTCCTTCGTTGTTGCTGACAGTTACAATATCTGCATCGGATTTTACTAAATCCGATGCGTTTGCAACGGCAACACCGACCTTTGCAAGCCTTATCATAGATATGTCATTTTCATTATCGCCTATAGCAATTACCTTATCGGGATTAATGCCAAGCATTTGTATAAGCCGCTTAAGCCCCGCACCTTTTGAGGAGCCGGGCGGAAGTATCTCATAGTAATTGGGACTGCTTTTAGTAAAGCTGTATAAATCCTGATAAGGAGAATTTGCTATAAGGTCACGCACAGCCTCAACATCAGCTTCGTCAGTTACAAACAGCGCCTTTTTCCATGGCTCGGAAATTTCCTCATAAGGAGTGGTGTCAAGCGGAAGATTTTCAAGTTTAAAGTAATCGTCAACCCATCTGTTCATGATGGGAAAGTAGACCTTAGAGTCGGTACAAACAACAAGGCCAAGACCAGGTATATTTTCTTCGACAAAGGCAACAACCTCCTTGGCACTATCGTCAAGGTATTCGCCCCATAGAAGCTCGTTTTTGAGGAAATCATAAAGTCCTGCGCCGTTAAAGACAACGGTTGGAATATTAGGCTTTATATATTCTGAAATGAGCTGTGCACCGTGGGGAACTCGTCCTGTTGTGAAGGTAAACATACCGCCCTCGCTTTTAAAGTATTCTATTGCCTTTATATTTTCTTCAGGAACACGATTTTCGTCATTAAGAAGTGTTCCGTCAAGGTCGGTACAAAGAAGTATTCCGTCAAATTTCCCCATTTATTTTTCGTCCTTTTTCTCAATATATATAACGCTGTCGCAAATGTCGAATGCAGCTTGCTTGTGGCTCACAATGATGCAGGTCTTATCCGTCATTTCACGGATTGCTTCAAGAAGCTTGCTCTCGGTCTGCGAGTCAAGAGCAGAGGTTGCCTCGTCAAGCAACAGAATAGGAGCGCCATGGAGGATTGCTCTTGCTATTGCAATTCGCTGTGTCTGTCCCTCAGAAAGCCCCAAACCCTTTTCGCCAAGCTCGGTATCAAGACCTTTATCAAGGGTTTCGATGAAGTCCCAGATTTGTGCGACCTTAGCCGCATGGATTATATCTTCCTCCGACGCATTGTCGTGCGCAAAGGCGATGTTTTCACGAAGTGTTCCGGATAGGATGAGATTGCCCTGCGGTACATATGCAAAAAGCGGTCTTGTGCTTTTGCCGATATCGGTTTCCTGATTGTGACCTTTTATGTATATGCGACCGCTTTCCGGAGTCATAATTCCCAAAAGCAGTTTGATGGCGGTACTCTTTCCGGCACCGGATTCACCTGCAATCACGACACATTCACCTTTGTTAATTCTCATATTTATGCCGGAAACTCCCGAGTCGGAGTTATAGGAGAAGGTGACATTGTCATAGACAATCTGCTGCATATCGTCATAAACATCGGGTGAGAGTGGTTTTGTGACATCTGGCTCGGATTTTAAGTTTTCAAGCTCTAAAAGTCTTTCAATCGAAGCTGAAACCGCAAACACCTGTGGAATAAGGCTTGATATGCTTTTAAAAGGGCTTTGAATCTGGGAAACAAGTGCAAGAATTGCCGTGACATCACCGTATGTGAGCTGTCCCATAGAAAGACGGTATGCCGCATAGCCCATGGCAAAATAGTAACCGGCATTGAAAATAAGGAACATTCCTATGTGTGCAATTACCGAAACACTGACACGCTTAACGCGCAGGCGATAGCTGTTGCGCTGAAGCACTTCACTTTTATCGAGCATATTTTCTTCACAGTTAAAGGATTTTACTACGAGCAGATTTTGCAGTATTTCAAGCATGAATGACTTTGTTTTGCCGTCATATTCCTGACAAAGCTTGTGCATCACCTTGTATTTTGCTGAGTATAGCCTTGCACCTATTCCGACAACCGGACCTATACAAAGAATAATGAGTGCAAGGGTGTTATCTATGCTGTAAAGAACACAGAATGCGCCGATAATGCTGGTTAAAAAGAGTGCAGCAGACGGCACTATTGCAATAATTCCGCTGACAATTACCGAAACATCGCTGTTAATTCTGTTTAAAAGCTCACCGGAGTGATATTTGGTTACGGTGAGGTAGTCCTTGCCGATTAAAGAATTGAATAGGTTACGCTTTAGAGATATTTCAAGTCTTGAGGAGGCATGAACATTAAGGTAATTTACTGCAATCTGAAGCACGAGCCGGACTAAAAGAAGTACGACGAGCACTATGAAGGCTACCGGCAAGGTGCCGGCTGCCGAGCCTGTTGCAATATCCATAACGCTTTTGGAGGCGGTTGCAAACCTTATCTGCACAAGCGAAAGAATGATGCTTATAATAGTCAGCATCACTATGAATGGGAAGCTTTTCCTCCCGTTTTTCACTATCCAGTTCCAAATTCCTTTATTCTTCACTTTTATTATCTCTCTTTACAAGTTATTTTAAGATATTATATCACATATTACGCAGGGTTTCAACCAAATTCGAAAGCTCACATGGCGTCAGCAGTCTGTTTACTACAGACAAAAGCATATTTGAGGAAATCTTTGACGGAAGTCCAAGCTCCGTAGCAAGCCTTTGACGGAGAGTGGCGCTCTCACTTCCTCCGGTAAGACCGAGATTGAAAAAGTCGGCTTTTGTTATTTCCTGTACGCTTTTAGCTACGGCTGCCGTGCCGTTAACAGTTGCGCCGCTTTCCTCTATTGCCTTTATAATTATTTCAGGCTTGATGCCTTCAACGCCTAAAAAGCCTTCCTTTGAATATACTGTTTTCCTGCGTTCTTTTCCGTAAATTTCAGGCACATATGCATGCTTTACCTGTTCAGGAGATACAAGCTGCTTTACGAAATTTCGTATTTTGAGTCCTGCGCTGTCGGAATCGGTAAGGATTACGATTCCGGTTTTTTGGGCAAATGTTTTAATGGACTCCTGTGTTTTTTTGTTATTAAAAACAGAAAATCCGCCTGTGGTAAAAATAAGGCTGTCAATAAATCCCGACAGCTTGATTTTATCATAGACACCTTCGACTATAATTGTTTCTTCTACTGTGTACATAGCATACTCCAAAAATCTGATTTCGGTAATATTTTATCATTTTTAATCTATATCGTCAATAAAAATTTACACTTTGTTCATACACTATCTGCTTGTTTGTATTATAATAAGGATAATAGGAGTGATAAAAATGAATGAAGAAAAAAATACAGAAACCACCTTTGATATAGAGGAAGCGGAAAAAATATTACAGGAGGGGGAAGAACTGACGGCAGAAAGCGAGTTTGAAAAGGAGCTTGATAACTACCTGCCAACTACAGAAAACACCGATAAGGTGAAAAAGCCTTTACCGCAATGGCTTATATCGGCTTTTGCATCTGCTCTGACCTGCATAGTGCTTTTTGTGCTGTATTCAGGGATTGTAGTTCCAAAGATAAAGCCGTCTGCGGTGATATCATATGTGGACAGACCGCTTGGCGAAATAACAGAGGAAACGGATACGGCTACCTTAAATACATCGGTGGCAGATAGTATTGTTTTAATAGAAACCAAGACATCTTACAATAGCTTTTTCGGTATTTCCACATCACAAAATGCAGGCTCCGGTGTGGTTTTGAGCAGCGACGGATACATACTGACAAGCAGTTCGCTTGTGGGGAACGACGGTGAAACAACAGCCATACTTCCTGACAAAACAAGACACAGCGCAAAGCTTGTGGGAGCAGATGAGGGCAAGGATATAGCGATACTCAAAATTGAGGCTACAGGACTTGCGGCAGCATACCTTGGAAACTCTGATAATGTAAAGCAGGGTGATACTGTTGTATTTATGGGAAATATTCTCGGCGAGGAGCTTGGGGCTTCGATGACGAGGGGAATAATAAGCGGAATTAACAGCGGAATTGCTTTAAGGGGCGGCGGAAGCATAAACCTTCTGCAGACCGATGCTATAGTGGGCTCAAACAAGGCAGGCGGATGCCTTATTAATACAAACGGCGAGATTATCGGAATGGTAACCGAGGCGATATCGGCAGAAAGCGAGAATATAAGCTTTGCAATTCCGTCAAATGATATCAAAAATATTTCAGAAGCTATTATAAATACCGGGGAAGCACCAAAGGGTCTTGTTGTAGGAATTACGGGAAGTGATACCGGTCACGGCGTTTTGGTAGAAACCGTTATAGAGGACACACCTGCACAAAAAGCCGGAATTAAGGCAAATGACCTTATATTAAAGGTTGATGATACGGCGGTAAAGTCAATTGCTGAAATAAACAAAATTCGTGACAGCCATAAAAAGGGAGACACATTAAAAATAACTGTTTACCGCGATGGTGAAATGATTGATATAAATGTTACGCTATAAAAAAACACCCCTAGGGGTGTTTTTTTATAGTATAATTCCTACAATCGTGCCGATGGCATATAGCAGTCCTAAGATAGAAAGGTTTTGGTTTAGGTTAGTATTCTTTTTAAACAGAACCAATAGACCTACCCCGGCACCTGTACAAAGACCGCCGATTAAAGCTGCAAGCGATATGCCGCCGGCAAGGTAAAGCTCGGTAAGAGCAACCGATGCTGCACAGTTCGGGATAATACCGAACGCAGAAACTAAAAACGCCTGCAGAATAGTATTATTTGAAATAAGCTGCATAAACGGAGAAATACGCTCTGCTGCAAAACCAATAATGACATTAATGATAAAGATATATACAAAAATTCTCAATGAATGAATAATTGCAGAACGAAGTATTCCGCCCTCGCAGCTTTCGCAGTTGCCGTGGAAGTGGTGATGAGCGTTTGTGTGTGAATGTTCCGTATTGCTCTTTATTAAAAGGTCAATCAAAAATCCCGAGATAACTGCAATTACAAATTTTGCGCAAATTAAGATGAAAAGCTCATTGATTTTATCGGGGTGTGTGAGCATAAGCGGAATTGCCTCATCCGATGTGGCAATAAAAATTGCAATGAGAGTGCCCATGCTGATGGCACGCCTTGAGAAAAGTTCTGCCGCGATTACTGAAAATCCGCACTGTGGGATTGTTCCGAGTATGGCTCCCAAAAGCGGACCGAACCTTTTTGAGCCTGTAAAGAGGTTTTGCATAAGTGAGTTGTTTTTGTGCTCCAGATACTCAACCAAAAGATAAACCAAAAAGAGAAACGGCAAAAGACGCGCGGCATCATAAAATGAGTGAATAAGATGCTCCATTATATAACTCCTTTGTCCTTCATAGCCTGTACCGACATAATGATACCAAGCTTTGCTGATTCATAGGTAATGCCGCCCTGCATATAAACATTGTACGGAGGGCGCATTGGGCCGTCTGCGCTAAGCTCGATTGACGAGCCTTGATTGAACGCACCTGCTGCCATGATAACCTTTTCCTGATATCCCGGCATATCGCTTGGGATAGGGGTTACATATGCGTCAACAGGCGAGCCTTTTTGAATTCCCTCGCAAAAAGCCATGAGTGCATCTGCGCTTTTCAGCTTAATAGACTGAATAATATCGTGGCGGATTTCCTTTGAGGAGGGCTCTACTAAAAAGCCGAGTTTTTCATAGATTGCAGCGCAGAGAATTGCAGTTTTTAAAGCCTGTGACACCACATGCGGGGCAAAGAAAAGTCCCTGATACAAAGATTTTGTAAGTCCGTGGGTTGCACCGTTTTCTCTGCCTATACCAACCGTTGAAAGTCGGTAGGCACAAAGCTCTATGTACTTTGAGCGTCCGGCAATATATCCGCCGGTTGGGGCAATTCCGCCGCCTGCGTTTTTGATAAGTGAGCCGCCGCAAAGGTCAGCGCCGTATGCTGTAGGCTCCTTTTCGTCTACAAATTCGCCGTAGCAGTTGTCAACGAGCGCGAGGGTATCAGGTGAAATCTCTTTTACAAAGCTAATCATTTCACCGATTTCAGCGGAAGAAAAGGTCTTTCTCTCGCCATAGCCCTTAGAGCGCTGAATCCATACTGCTTTCACCTTTTTCTCGGTGAGTACTTTTCTTATTGCATCAAAATCAGGTGAGGAGTCAGGCTTTAAATCCACCTGCATATAGTCGATGCCGAAGTCCTTTAATGAGCCTCTGCCTGCCTCGCCTGCAATACCGACAACCTCCTCTAATGTATCATACGGTTTTCCTGTTATTGCTACAATCAAATCGCCCGGGCGTGATACTGCAAAAAGCATCGTTGAGAGGGTGTGTGTGCCTGAAATAAAATTGTGACGAACAAGTGCGTCTTCTGCATCAAATACCTGGGCATAAATCTTATCCAGCATATCTCTGCCGATATCGTCGGTGCCGTAGCCTGATGAGGCGATAAAATATTCTGCTGAAACTCGGTTGTCGGCAAAAGCCTTCATAACCTTCATTTCGCAAAGCTGAGCAATCTCCTCTATGTGCGCAAACTGTGCACGGATATCTTGCTCCGCACTATCCACCAAATCTATTATATCTTGTGAAACACCAAATTCTGTTTTTAAAAATTCATTCTTTCCCATTTTGTAACCTCTTTTCTTACAAAGATTAATTATACACCAAATCCGCACCTTTTGCAATATTTTTCAAAAAGAATTGTGCGAAGGCGGTTTTCGTGTTAAAATAATAGGGTAGGGGGGTGATGTTTGTGGAGATACTGAAAAGCTGCACACTTTGTCCGAGGATGTGCAGAGTGGACCGAACAGCCGGTAAAACCGGTTTTTGCGGCGCGGACGAAAGGATTAAAATAGGCACAAGTCGGCTGCATTTCTGGGAAGAACCGTGTGTTTCGGGCGAAAGTGGTTCGGGAACAGTATTCTTTTCGCACTGTACATTAAAATGTGTGTATTGCCAGAACTTTGGTATAAGCACAGAAAACCACGGAAGATATATAACTAAAGAAGAACTTGCAGAAATATTTCTGGGACTTCAACGGGACGGCGCAAATAATATCAATTTAGTTACCCCGACTCATTATGTACCGCAGATAATAGCGGCGCTTGACATAGCAAGAGAAAAAGGCCTTGTCCTGCCGATTTTATATAACACAAGCGGGTATGAAAATGTAGAAACCATAAAGCTGCTTTGTGACTATGTGGACATCTTTATGCCGGACTTTAAATACTTTGACGAAAAATATGCTATAAGATACTCAAATGCCAAAGACTACTTTGAAACTGCAAAAAAAGCGATTGCGCAGATGTTTTCTCAGGTGGGGAAATGCGAATTTGACGAAAACGGAATAATAAAAAAAGGCGTAATAGTACGCCATTTGATGCTGCCCGGCCTTAGTGAAGATACCAGAAAAATTCTTAAATACTTGCACAAAGAATACGGAGATAATATTTTCATCAGTATTATGAGTCAGTACACACCATTATCGACACTTCCTGATGGTTTCCCTGAGCTTAAAAAGCCACTCGATATGCGGTGCTATGACGAAATAATTGACTATGCACTTGATATTGGCATAGAAAATGCCTTTATTCAGGAAGGTGGAGCGGCAAGCGAAAGCTTCATCCCCGAATTTTACGGGGATGAATAGGCAAGCTTTGATTTCCTTTTAATTATTGCGTATGCGATAAAGTAGGTAATGCCTGTTACAAACCATGAAACAGGGTAGGATAAAAACAGAACTTCGGGCGTACGCATAAACGGGAAGATAAGGAAAAGCCAAAGTATTCGTACACCGCATACTCCTAAAATGCTCATTATCATTGAAATAAAGGTGCGTCCCATTCCACGGAGAGTGCCGGCAGGCATTTCCATAAATCCTACGAGGAAGTATGGGAAGATAACATACTTAAATTTCGCTATTGCAAATTTTGCGACCTCTGCATCGCCCGGCGCAAAAAGATTTATAATGGCATCCATCAATTTATATGACGCATAGGACATTACGGCACCAATGGTCATGGAAATGGCAAGACCGTATGCTAATATTCTGCCTATGCGCTCATTTTTACCTGCGCCAATGCTTTGGCTCGTAAAGGTTGTAACCGTCTGTGTGATTGCATTTACTGCTACATATATAATTCCGTCAATCTGTCCCTCTATTGCACTTCCGGCAGCAGCTGCTGCACCGAAGGAGTTTATTGCTGAGGACATCATAGTATTTGAAAAGCTGAAGGTCAAGCTTTGTATACTTGCCGGTATTCCTATTTGTACAGTAGTAATGAAGGCTTTTTTATCAAAACAGAGGCTTTTTAAGGAAAATCCCACAGGACTCTTCTTGAGCATATAAAGAATAATTAAAAGGGAAACAATCTGGGAAATGACAGTAGCTATAGCAACACCGGCAACACCCATATGAAAATACCTTACCAGTATATAGTTCAGCACAACATTTACAAGGCCCGATATGATAAGTGAAATCATCGGGCTTTTTGTATCCCCGATGCCGCGTAGGGTTGCGGAAATGAAATTATAAAGTGCCATAAAGGGCATGCCGAGGAAATATATCCGCATATAAAGTATCGACATATCTATTATTTCAGGGTCTATTTTCATGATACGGGCAACGGCGGGAGCGGCAAAGAAACCTATCGCCCCAACTATTATGCCTGCAAAAAGCCCTGTTATAATGGCTGTATCGGAAGACTTTTTGACCAGCCTCATATTTTCTCCGCCAAAGTGTCTTGCTACAATGACATTTGTACCGATTGTAAGCCCCATAAACAGATTCACAAAAATGTGAATAACAGATGTTACAGAGCCGACTGCACCAAGTGCATTTGCGCTGTCAAATCTTCCGACGATAAGGGAGTCGGCAGCGTTATAAAGTGTCTGCAGTATACCGCTTAAAATAACAGGTATGGCAAAAATTATCATTTGTCCGAATATCCTGTTTCCTGTAATATTCAGTTCTTTTTTCATAAAAGCACCTCTTTTGCTGCCCAAAAACATCTACAATTAATTATATAACAGGCAGTTTTTTTGTCAACCCTTTTAATAAAAAACAGCACGGTTTTTTGCCAAACCGTGCTGTTTATATTAGTTTTTAACTAAGCCCAGCGCCTTGGATATTTCCATGATAACAACAGGTGTGAATATCAGTAAAAGGGCGATAGGGTAAACGCCTAAAGGAAGTGTTACAAGACCGAAGGCAACCCGTACAGGAGTAAACAGTACCAGAAGAACTGAAAGTATAGATACGAGTGCGGCGCCGTTTAGTGAGCGATTTGTAAATATTCCTGTTCTAAATAGGGAACGGCTAGAGCGCATATTGTAAACCTGAATTACCTGTGATAAGGACAGGACAGTAAATGCTAAAGTCTGACCGCCTGCGAGCGGGTCTTGCGTATATGCATTTTTTCCGATTACAAAAGCGATGAGGGTAAGGATTGCAAACATTAAACCCTGCAGAACAACCCGAACTCCAAGACCGTGTGCGAAAATGCCTTCATTTTTCGGCTTTGGCTTTCTCTCCATAACATCAGCCTCAACCGCCTCCATACCGAGTGCAATTGCCGGAAGACTGTCGGTGACTAAGTTTATCCATAGAAGCTGCATGGATAAAAGCGGAGTTTCGTGCCATAGAAGCATCGCAGCAAAGACAGTAATAACCTCGCCGATGTTTGTTCCTAAAAGGAATCCGACAACCTTTTTGATGTTTGCATATATTCCTCTGCCTTCACGAACGGCTTCAACTATTGTAGCAAAATTATCATCGGTAAGAGTGATGTCTGCAGCACCCTTTGCAACATCTGTGCCGGTGATGCCCATAGCACAGCCGATGTCTGCAGCCTTTAAGGCAGGTGCATCATTAACGCCATCACCGGTCATTGAAACAACCTGATCCTTCCTTTGCCATGCCTTAACGATGCGTATTTTGTTTTCGGGGGAAACACGGGCATAAACCGAAATTGTGCTTATAGCACTGTCAAGCTCTTCGTCGCTCATTTCATCAAGCTCAGCGCCGGTTATCGCACGGTCGCCGTCCTCTAAAATACCAAGCTCCTTTGCGATTGCGGAGGCTGTGATAACATGGTCGCCTGTAATCATAATAGGCTTTATGCCTGCTTTCTTGCAGGTCGCAACTGCAGCCTTTGCTTCAGGACGAGGCGGGTCAATCATACCTACAAGACCTATTAGGGTTAGTCCTGCCTCAAGCTCTTCGGAAACCGGATTTTCAGGAATAGTATCAACTTCCTTATAGCCTATGGCAAGAACCCTTAAGGCATTTTTGCTCATTTCCTCAACTGCTGTCCGTGCACTTTCGATGTCGCCCGATACGCACCTTTGCGCCATCATATCAAAAGCGCCTTTTACGATAACGATTTTTTTGCCATCCATATCGTTTATGGTACTCATCAGCTTTCGGTCGGAGTCAAAAGGAATTCCGCCGAGTCTCGGACTCTCATTGTTCAAATCATCCTTTTTCATGCCGTTATTGTGCGCAGCATAAACGATTGCGGTTTCGGTAGGGTCACCTATGTGACTGACTTCGTCACCGTTTATAATAATAGCGCCGTCGCTGCAGAGAGTGCCGTAGCGGAGCAGCTCCTTGACGCCCTCTGAGTTGTCGTTTGAAATATCTTCAAAGCTTTTTGTGCTGTCAAGATATGCTTTTACCAAAGTCATGCGGTTTTGTGTAAGTGTTCCGGTTTTATCCGAGCATATAACTGATGCGCTGCCGAGGGTTTCAACGGCGGGCAGTCTGCGGATAAGGGCATTTCGTTTAACCATTCGCTGAACACCGATTGAAAGAACTATGGTAACGATTGCCGGAAGTCCTTCCGGAATTGCAGATACAGCAAGCGATATTGCTGTCATAAATATCTCCATAACGGGGATTCCGTTTGTAATTCCAACAACGAAAATTACAGCACAGGCGGCGATTGCGAGAATACCGAGGTATTTGCCGAGCTGTGCGAGCTTTTTCTGGAGCGGAGTCTGTGTTTCTGACTCGCTGTCTAAAAGATTGGCAATTCTTCCCATTTCGGTATTCATTCCGGTCGAGGTGACAACAGCTGTTGCTGTACCATAGGTAATGCTGCATCCGGAGTAGACCATATTTGCACGATCGCCAAGAGGCGCATTTTCAGGGATTACAGAATCAGCATCCTTTTCCGACGGAACCGATTCACCTGTAAGTGCCGATTCTTCGCTTTTCAGGCTTGTGCTTGATATGAGCCTTGAATCGGCAGGAACAAAGTCGCCTGCCTCAAGGTGTATGATATCTCCGGGAACAAGCAAAGAGGCGTCAATAATTTTTTCTTCACCGTCACGAAGAACTCTTGCGTGAGGAGCGGAGAGGTTTTTTAAGGCGTCGAGTGCCTTTTCGGCTTTGCTTTCCTGCAGAACACCCATAACGGCATTTAATACAACAATCAGTAAAATAAGTGCCGGCTCAAAAAACTCCTTTGGATTTCCTTCAATACATGCAATTACGAAAGAAACGGCGGCTGCAGCAAGAAGTATCAGTATCATGACATCGCGGAACTGGTCAAAAAAGCGCGTGAGCATTGATTTCTTTTTCTTCTCGGAAAGCTTGTTTGGACCATATTTGCCTATGCGCTCTTCCGCCTCACTTGCGGTAAGGCCGGACTTTTGGTTTGTGCCTAAAGTGCTGATAACTTCTTCCTTTGATTGATTGTAAAACAACAATTTTTATTCCTCCCTGTGTAAATTTTATATAGAAGTATAACATAAACCCTGTGACTAATCAACATAATATTTCCTTGTTTGTAAAAGTTTACAAAAAGTACATAATTAATATATCTAATTACTATTTTGCCCTTTCCTACAAAAAATAACCGAAGGGCAAAACTCCGGTTATTTATGATAGCTTTCGCCTGAATTGATTTTAAATGCGCGGTAGACCTGCTCCAAAAGAACAACCCGCATAAGCTGGTGGGGAAGCGTTATCTTGCCGAAGCTGAGGCGCATATCGGAGATACTTTTGACCTTCTCGGAAAGCCCCAGCGAGCCGCCGATAATAAGCGTTATATGACTTTTATGCATAGAAATTGATTTAATTTTATCAGCAATCTCTGTACTTGAAAGAGGTTTTCCCTCGATACACATTGAAATTACAAAGCTATCCTTTGGGATTTTTGCGAGAATTAAAGAGCCCTCCTTTTCTAAAACGAGCTCGGTTTCGCGCGCAGATGGAGAATCCGGTGTTTTTTCGTCCTTAACCTCGATTATCTCTGTTTTGGCAAAACGCGACAGGCGCTTTAAGTATTCATTTATTGCATCTGTGAAAAACTTTTCCTTGATTTTTCCTACACATATAACAGTTATATTCATTTAAAGCATGACACCTCATATCTTGCCGCAACGGAAATTGCAGCGTCTTTATTAAGTAGAACTCCGTTTTCGGCGAGCATATTTACTGTTGTAAGATATGCGGCACGGGGAGTGTTGTTTTCCTCCGAAAGGTGGCCGAGCATAATGTGTTTTGTCCCGTTTTTCACAAGCTCAAGCACTGTTTTTGCGGCGGCATCGTTTGAAAGATGCCCAAGATCACCAAGAATTCGCTTTTTTAAAACTGCTGGATACCTGCCGTTTTTTAGCATCTGGGTATCGTGATTGGACTCTAAAAGTACGGCTATGCTGCCCTTTAGGTTCTCCATAATATAATCGTTCATTCTGCCGATATCGGTGGCGAGTGAAAGCTTTTTTTCGCCGAAGAAGAAGTTGTATCCCACAGGATTTGCTGCATCGTGGGGGATTGAAAAGGGACGAACTCCGATTGTACCGATTTCGAAATCAATATCGGGAGAAACATATCTTATGTTTGTGTCGCCGATATTGCCAATATTCATACATTCATGGGTTTTTGCAGTCGCAAAAACGGGCAGACCGTATTTTCTCGATACAACGCCTGCCCCTTTAATATGGTCACTGTGTTCATGTGTAATTAAAATTGCGTCAAGTTCATAAGGACTGATTTTCGTTTTTGAAAGTGCTTCCTCAAGCTTTTTGCAGGAAAGTCCGCAATCAGCCAAAAGGTTTGTTTTTCCGTCAGAAACGAGGGTACAGTTTCCGGATGAACCGCTGACTAAGGATAAAAACATATACTACTTCCTTTTATTCTGTATATACCACACGCTCGATATTGCCGCCGATTGAAACAAACTTTTCTTCAAAGTTCTCATATCCGCGGTCGATGTGGTGAATATCCACGATTTCAGTTGTGCCGTCTGCCATAAGCCCTGCAATAATCATAGCGGCACCGCCACGAAGGTCGGTTGCACGCACAGTTGTTCCCATAAGTCCGGAAACACCGTTTATAATAGCAAGCTTTCCTTCTACAGTAATATCAGCACCCATACGCTTTAATTCTCCCACATAGCGGAAACGGTCGTCCCATACGCCCTCACGAGCTGTACTCGTTCCGGATACTGTTGAAAGATATGTAACAAGCTGCGGTTGCATATCGGTGGGATAACCGGGATAGGGAAGTGCAATGAAATTAACCTTTTTAAGCTTCTTATCAGGCTTTACCGAAATTCTCACGCTGTCGTCAAATTCCTCGACGGTTATGCCGGATTCAATCAGCTTTGCGCTTATTGCCTCAAGGTGTCTTGGTATTACATTCTGTATGGTAACATTGCCGCGTGTGGCAGCAGCTGCAATCATAAATGTTCCCGCTTCAATCTGGTCGGGAATAATAGAGTGGGTTCCGCCGTGAAGTGTTTCAACACCTGTTATTTTAATTGTATCGGTTCCGGCACCGCGGATTTTTGCACCCATTGCATTTAAGAAATTAGCAAGGTCAACGATGTGAGGCTCCTTTGCGGCATTCTCAAGAACAGATACACCCTTTGCTGTAACAGCGGCAAGAATGACATTTACTGTTGCACCTACCGAGGTTACATCAAAATAAATATGTGAGCCTGAAAGGGCATCAGCCTTTGCAGTGACTCTTGCATAAGCGACCTTGCATTCTGCGCCGAGTGCCTCAAAGCCCTTTATATGCTGGTCAATCGGTCTTGTACCAAAATCACATCCACCCGGCATTGCAACGGTACATTCATGGAAACGCCCCAAAAGTGCGCCGATCAAATAAGATGAGCCGCGCATTTTGCGTGCAAGCTCGTCCTGAGGATGTACGGAATTAACCGATGTACAGTCTATTTCAACGATATTTTTATCTATGACTAAAACCTTTGCTCCCAGGTCACGAAGAATGTCAAGGTAAAGCTTAACATCCTTTATATCAGGGAGATTTTCAAGACGGCATCTGCCTTTTATCAAAATACATGCGGGGATAATTGCGACTGCGGCATTTTTTGCGCCGCTTACGGTAATGGTGCCATTTAGAGGATTTCCACCTTTGATTACCAGCTTCTCCACAGTTTCACACTCCTTAATTTGCAGTTTGTATGGTAAGGCTTATCCTGATTTTTTTCGGATAAACCGATTGATTTTGTTTAACACTACAATTATATCATACATTTTGCAAAAAAGCAAAAGAAATATTATAAAAACTAAAATTTTTGCAAGAAAAAAACAGAGGAACATAAAAATTCCTCTGTCAAGTCCATAAATCAAACCGCGCGTGTAACCTTTCCTGAACGCAGGCAACGAGTGCAAACATTAACTGATTTTGTATTTCCGTTAACAACTGCTCTTACCTTTTTAATGTTAGGCTTCCAGGTTCTGTTTGATCTTCTGTGTGAGTGGCTGACCTTAATTCCAAAGGTAACGCCTTTGCCGCAGATATCACATTTTGCCATTTGCAAACACCTCCTATTTCGTGCTATCGATTATCAAAACACAATTATTCTACCACAACTTTTCATATAATGCAAGTATTTTTGTAAATTTTTTTTAAAATCTGCATACAGATATAAGAATTTTCGAAAAAATGATATTATTTATAATATTTTAATTGAAATAAAACGGATTTTGGTGTATAATAAAAATGTATAGTTATGTCCTGACGGAGGTAAAAATGATGAAGGATTCAATTTTTAAAATACATCTTTCAAAAGTAATAGAGGAATTTTCCTTTGAAAAGATTTATGCGTCAACCAATATCGAGGATATTATGATTGACACACCGGAGCTTAACAGACCTGCGCTCCAGATTGCCGGATTTTATGATTATTTTGACCCTAAAAGAATTCAGATTTTGGGAAAGGTTGAAATAACATATTTGGAGCAATTCGGCAGGAGCAAGAGGTATGAGCTGATGGACAGACTTTTTGCTACAGGAATCCCGGCAGTTTTAATAACAAGGAATATGCAGATTTTTCCTGAGATGCTTGAGCTTGCTGAAAAGTACGACACAACAATATTGAGAACTGAGGAAACAACCTCCAGTATAATGAGTGCCTTAATCAGCTACTTAAATGTTCAGCTTGCCGAGAGAAGAACACGCCACGGCGTACTTGTTGAAGTATATGGCGAGGGTGTTCTTATTATGGGTGACAGCGGTGTCGGAAAAAGCGAAACTGCTATTGAGCTTTTAAAAAGAGGACACCGTTTGGTTGCGGACGATGCAGTTGAAATAAAGCGTGTTTCGTCAAGAACACTTGTCGGCTCATCGCCTGATATAATAAAACACTTTGTGGAGCTTCGCGGTATCGGAATAGTTGATGTTAAGGAAATCTTCGGTATGGGTGCGGTAAAGGATACCGAGAGCATTAATATGATTATTCACTTAGAGCCGTGGATTGAAGGAAAGCAGTATGACAGGCTTGGAATGCTTGACGAATACACAAATATTATGGGAATAAATATACCCAGTCTTACAATCCCTGTAAAGCCGGGACGAAATCTTGCAATCATTATTGAGGTTGCATCTATGAACAACCGCCAAAAGCGTATGGGATATAATGCGGCGGTAGAACTGAATAACAGACTTATGCGGGAAATGAACCGTCAGGATGACGAAGAAATATAAATGCTGTACTGTTATTAAAAATTCGCACGAAAAGTAAAGGAGCTGCATAGGTTATAGAAATAAGCAAAACTATGCAAGGCGTCGAAAATCGTAGGAGCAGATTAGCAATTGCTTAAAAAGTATTTTGCAATAAGGAAGGAAATCTAAGCAGAATGAATATAAAAAAGAATGAATTGATGAAAAATCATACATCTTTTAAAATCGGAGGACCTGCCGATGAGCTGTGTGAGGCTGAGTCGGTGCAGGAAATAAAGGACCTGATTGAATATGCAAAAGAAAAGAATATTGAGTATACCGTTATGGGCAACGGCTCCAACCTGCTTGTCGGCGACAAGGGGATAAGAGGGCTTGTTATAAAGATTGCGCATGGGTTTTCGAGAGCTTCGGTCAGCGGCAAAACGATTACAGCAAGTAGCGGAATACTTTTGTCAAAGCTTGCAAATCTTGCGTTATCTGAAAATCTTTCGGGACTTGAGTTTGCATCGGGAATACCGGGGACATTAGGCGGGGCAATATTTATGAACGCCGGAGCATACGGCGGAGAAATGAAGGATGTTATAAAAAAGGTAACATATCTTGAGAATGGCGAAGTTAAAACGGTAGAAAACAAAGAGCTTGATTTTGGATATCGCCGCAGCAGATTTTGCGGTACAGATGCCATTATTTTGTCGGCAGAAATAGAGCTTAAAAAAGCAGAATATGATGAAATAAAAGAGAAAATGGAGGACTTTAAGGAGCGCAGAACCTCAAAACAGCCGCTATCTATGCCAAGTGCGGGAAGTACCTTTAAAAGACCGGAGGGGTACTTTGCCGGAAAGCTTATAGAGGATGCGAACCTTAAAGGATTTTCAATAGGCGGAGCACAGGTTTCGGAAAAGCATTCGGGATTTGTGATAAATACAGGAAATTCGACGGCACAGGATGTTGTCGATTTGATAAAGCATATACAAAAAACGGTATATGATAAATTTGGAGTAGAGCTTGAGACAGAAGTCAAAATGGTGGGTGAGTTTTAATGCAGTTTACAGTAGTTACAGGAATGTCGGGAGCAGGAAAAACGCAGGTGATCAGATTTTTGGAGGACACCGGCTTTTTCTGCATGGATAATCTTCCACCGGCAATTATCCCGCAGCTTGCAGAAATGTTTATTTCGATTAACGGAAAATATGACAAGGTTGCATTTGTCATAGATTCCAGAGTGGGTGAAATGATAGGAGACCTGCTGGATAATCTTAAGATACTTAAAGAAAACGGCTATGAATATAAGCTTATCTTTGTTACTGCGAGTGACGAGGTTTTGGTAAAACGCTATAAAGAAACCAGACGCACACATCCTATTGCAAGCAGTAAGGGACTGATGGACAGTATACAGACCGAACGCAAGATGATGGAGCAGATATACAGGGAGGCGGATGCTGTTGTAGATACATCGGACTTCACCCTTGGGCAGCTTTCAAAAAGACTGCGTGAAATTTATAACGACTCTCACGAAAACAGGTTTTCTGTAAATGTTATGTCCTTTGGGTTCAAATACGGGATACCTCTTGATGCGGATTTGGTATTTGATGTAAGGTGCTTTGCCAATCCGTTTTATGTGGACGAGCTTAAGAATAAAACGGGAAATGAAAAAGAGGTTCAGGATTATGTTATGTCTACAAGCTCGGCTGCCCTGTTTATGGACAAGCTTTGCGATATGATTAAGTTTTTGGTTCCTCTTTATATAGAGGAAGGAAAAAGCTCACTGACTATTTGCATCGGCTGTACAGGCGGAAAGCACAGAAGTGTTACGATGACAAATCTTCTTGCAAAATCCCTTGAAAAATACAGCGTAAATATTATTCACAGAGATATTTTGAGGAGCAGATCATAATGTCTTTTACAAAAAATATAAAGGAACAGATTTCACAGGTCAAGAATTCCTGTGACTTTTGTGATATTGCCGAGCTTTCCTCGATTGTAAAGCTTTGCACAAATTATCGTGGCGGACAGGTTTCTGTTATTACAGAGAACGAGAATGTTGCAGAGAGAATATGCTGTCTGTTTGAAAGAGTGTTCGGCAGAGGAATTGATTATATAAATAAAAACGGAATTTACAGGTTTCATCCGGAGCTTGAATTTTTTACCGATTGTATGGCGATGCGGCTTATGCTTTTTAATGTGGGCGATGCCGAGATAACACCGCTTGACTGTTGCCATGCGGCATATGTGCGTGGGGCATTTTTGGGTGGTGGCTCGATGCACAATCCTAACATAAGGTATCATCTTGAATTTGACTGTCGCCATGAAAGCTATGCAGAGCAGCTTTCGAAAATTCTTTTTGAAATGGGAATACCTTCAAAAATAACATGCCGAAAGGGTCGGTATATTGTCTATATAAAAGAGTATGAGGCGATAGCAGACACTTTGGGGGCAATCGGAGCTGTTGCATCTGCGATGGAGCTTTATAATATCTCGATTGAGAAGGAGCTTAGAAATACTGCCAACAGGCAGGCAAACTGCGAGGTTGCAAATATAGAAAAGACTACAAAGGCGGCGTCTTTACAGATAGAAGCCATTAAAAAGATAGATAAAATGCTGGGATTTGATGAGATTCCGGAGGTCTTAAAGGAAATAGCAGAGGTACGACTTAAGTACCCTGATGAGAGTATGAAAGAGCTGGGAGAGCACTTAAATCCGCCGATTGGAAAATCAGGGGTAAATCACAGACTGAAACGAATTATGGAAATAGCAGAAAACCTATAAGGAGGGAAGGAAATACCGTGTTTGCACATTTACATACGCATACAGAATACAGCCTTTTGGACGGAGCGGCGAGTATAAAAAAACTTGTATCGCGCGTAAAGGAGCTTGGTATGCAGCATTGTGCCATTACCGACCATGGCGTAATGTACGGCGTTGTGGACTTTTACCGTGAGGCAAAGGCGCAAGGTATCAAGCCTGTAATCGGCTGCGAGGTATATATGGCACCGAGAAGCAGATTTGATAAGGTGCATGAGTATGACTCGAAATACAGTCATTTAATTTTGCTGTGCGAAAATATGACGGGATATAAAAACCTTTCCTATATAGTTTCCAAAGGATTCACTGAGGGCTTTTACTATAAGCCAAGAATAGACTTTGAGCTGCTCTCTGAGCATAGCGAGGGACTTATTGCACTCTCTGCCTGCCTTGCCGGCGAGATACCTAAGGCACTTTCTGAAAACAACTATGATGCAGCAAAAAAGGTTGCGGAGAAGTATATAAACCTTTTTGGAAAGGATAATTTCTTTATCGAGCTTCAGGACCATTCAATCGCAGAGCAGAAAAGAATAAACCCAAGCCTTGTAAAGCTTGCAAAGGAGCTTGGGGTAGGTCTTGTTGCGACTAATGATATACACTATACAAAGCGTGAGGATGCAAAGTATCAGGATGTTTTAATGTGTATACAGATGCAGAAAACTGTTGAAGACGATGACAGAATGAGCTTTGAGACTGATGAGTTTTATATAAAATCTCCTGAGGAGATGGCGGCACTTTTCCCATATGCACCTGAGGCGATAGAGAATACGGGAAAAATCGCTGAAAGATGTAATGTGGAGTTTGACTTTAACTCACGCCATCTGCCAAGCTTTGATGTTCCTGACGGAAAAACAGCGTGGGAGTATCTTAACGAGCTTTGCCTTGCAGGACTTAAGAAAAGATACGAAACCGTTACCGAAGAACTTTCAGACAGACTTTCGTATGAGCTTTCGGTAATCAAGAATATGGGGTTTGTGGATTACTTCCTTATCGTATGGGACTTTATCCGCTATGCTAAAAGTAACGGCGTGGGAGTCGGTCCGGGACGAGGCAGTGCTGCAGGAAGCATTGTTTCCTATACGCTCGGAATAACTGATGTTGACCCGATAAAATATAACCTGATTTTTGAGCGTTTCTTAAATCCGGAGCGTGTATCCATGCCCGATATAGATGTGGACTTTGCGCCGGAGGGCAGACAGAAGGTTATAGATTATGTAGTGCACAAGTACGGAGAGGAAAATGTTGCTCAGATTATAACCTTTGGTACAATGAAGGCAAAGCTTGCAATCAGAGATGTGGGCAGAGCGCTTAATATTTCGTATGCCGAAACCGATAAGGTTGCAAAGCTTGTACCGAATGAGCTTAATATAACGATAGACAGAGCCTTGGAGGTTTCCTCAGAGCTTGCAGAGCTTTACAAAACCGATGGAAAGATAAAGGAGTTAATAGACACATCGCGTGCATTGGAGGGACTTTCAAGACACTCCGGAACACATGCGGCAGGTGTGGTTATATGTAAGGAGCCGATAGTTAACTATATGCCGCTGCAGACAAATGATGATGTTTTGACTACGCAGTTTGTAAAGGACACAGTTGAAAGTCTTGGACTTTTAAAGATGGACTTTTTGGGGCTTAGAAACTTGACAGTTATAAATAATGCCCTTTCTATAATAGAAAAAACAAGGGGCATAAAGATAAACCTTGCAAAGCTTGACTATGGCGTAAAAGAGGTGTATGACTTTATCTCGACAGGAAATACCGAGGGTGTTTTCCAGATAGAAAGTGCCGGAATGAAGTCCTTTATGCAGGAATTAAAGCCTACAAATCTTGAAGATATCATTGCCGGAATTGCACTTTACCGTCCGGGACCTATGGATTCGATTCCGAGGTATATTTACAATAAAAACCATCCCGATGAAGTTACCTACAAGCATCCTATCTTAGCAGATATTCTTGATGTAACCTACGGCTGTATAGTATATCAGGAGCAGGTGCTTGAAATCGTGCGCTCTATGGCAGGGTATTCGCTCGGCAGCGCCGATATGCTTCGCCGTGTTATTTCCAAGAAAAAAGCTGACCAGATGGAGATTGAACGCAAGAATTTCATTTACGGAAAGCAGGACGATAACGGCAATTGGGTTATTGACGGCTGTGTAAGACGGGGAATTGACGAAAAGATTGCGATAGATATTTTCGACGAAATCAATGAATTCGCAAATTATGCATTTAACAAGTCACACGCTGCGGCTTATGCATTCATAACCTACCAGACGGCGTATCTTAAGACTTTTTATCCCGTTGAGTATATGGCGTCGCTTATTTCGAGCGTTGAAGATACCGGTAAGATTAATTCATATCTTGTAAACTGTAAAACGCTAGGAATAGATAAGCTGCCTCCTGATATAAATATGAGTGAGGATAGCTTTACCGTAGAAGGAAGCAATATACGCTTTGGTCTTACAGCCGTTAAGAATGTCGGCAGAAGTTTTGTGCAGGCGATTGTTAAGGAACGAAAGGAAAACGGAAAATTTAAAAGCTTTTCGGATTTTATGCACAGAATGGCGTCGATTGAACTTAACAAGCGTGCTATCGAGGGACTTATAAAATGTGGAGCATTCGATTCTTTGGGAGCCACTCGTGCACAGCTTATAAATGTTTATGAAGCAGTTATGGAAAGCGAGCTGAATGCGAAAAAGACAAATGTTGCAGGTCAGCTTTCGCTGTTTGGTGATTATTCGGAGGAGCCGGAGGAAACTGAGCTTCCTGATATAAAGGAATATCCTAAAAAGCAGCTTCTTGCACTTGAAAAGGAAACTACCGGAATTTATTTTTCGGGACATCCTATGGAGGAGTATGAAGACCTTGCAGCAAGGCTCACAACTGTTAATACCGCAATAGTAATGGCATCTGTTGAGCATGGCGAGGACGGAAACCTAAAAGAAATCGAGGGCGGAGTTAAGGACGGACAGACAGTAACTCTGTGCGGAATTATTACCACCAGAAAAAATAAAACCACCAAGAGTAATTCGCAGATGGCGTTTTTACAGATGGAGGATTTGTACGGCGGAATAGAAGTTATAGTATTCCCTAAAATTCTTCAGCAATATAACCGCATATTAGAAGAGGAAAGTGTAATTGTAGCTCAAGGAAGAATAAGCATCCGCGAGGATGAAGAGCCTAAACTGCTTTGTGAAAAAGTGGCTCTGCTATCAGAAGTTGCACAAAAGGGGACACAAAATGCAGAAAAACAGGGACATAAAACCGAACCTGTTCGGGACGGCACAAAACCAATCCTTTATGTAAAGCTTGGAACATTTGATGAGAATGTTTTAAAGATGGCAGTAGAGGTTTTAAAACGCTATAGCGGAGATACTCCGGTGTGCTTCTTCTGTGCCGATACCAAGAAGAAAATTTTCGCGCCAAAGCATTGCTATGTTGATGAGAAAAGTAATGTTTTGTCAGACTTAGAAGAGATTTTTGGGGAGAATAATGTCAAATTAAGCTAAATATTTTAAAAATATGTTGAAATTTTTCCCAAAATAGGATAGAATAATATGTTGACAGGAGTTGATAAAATGGAAGAAGATATGATTTTGAATGATTATATTGTAGTTAAAGCTTTGGAGGACGGCGTAAATATTATGGGTCTTACAAGAGGCTCAAGTACAAGGTTCCATCACACGGAGAAGCTTTGTGAAGGCGAAGTCTATATTGCACAGTTTACGCAGACTACTTCTGCCATTAAGGTAAACGGCAAGGCAGAGATTATGACCAAGCACGGCAGCATAAAATCAGGAAAAACGGAGTAAGCTATGTGGACAGTAATATATATGTCTCGTGATATTGACGATATATCCTTAATTAAAAATGCACTAAAGGATAACAATATTATGACTATGCAAAGGGTTCGGGGCGAATATACGGAAATACTTGTCCCGTCAAGCGAAGTAAGTCCTGCACATAATATTATCATAGATACGGAACTTTGATGAAAGGAATGAATATAGATGGCTAAAGAAATAAAGAGAATCGGAGTATTGACAAGCGGCGGAGACGCACCGGGTATGAATGCCGCTATCCGTGCTGTAGTAAGATGCGGTATTTATAACGGAATAGAGGTTTACGGTGTAAAAAAAGGCTATAATGGTCTTATAAATGGCGATATGGAGCTTATGGAAGCAAGAAGTGTTGGCGAAATTCTGCAAAAGGGCGGAACAATGCTGCAAACAGCAAGATGCCCTGAATTTAGGGAAGAAGCAGGCGTTATCCGGGCGGTTGAGAGTGCGAAGAAAATGGAGCTTGACGGTCTTGTAGTAATTGGCGGCGACGGATCCTTCCGAGGAGCAAGGGATTTGTGTCGTCACGGACTTCCTACAATTGCTATGCCGGGTACTATTGACAATGATATCAGCTGCAGTGACTATACTGTAGGCTATAATACCTGTCTTGAAACTGTTGTAGATGCGGTTGATAAGCTTCGTGATACATCATCAAGCCATGAAAGATGTTCAGTTATCGAGGTTATGGGCAGAAACGCCGGATATATTGCAATTGAAGCTGCGATTGCGTGCGGTGCAGAGGTAGTTTTGGTGCCTGAGTTCGAATTTAATTTTGACAGGGATGTTATAGGTGTAATCAAAAAAGGAATAGAGCGCGGTAAAAAGCATTGCATCGTAATCGTTGCAGAAGGCGTTGGTGGAGCAACTGAAATTGCAGAGAGAATTGAAAAAGAAACAGTAATGCAAGCAAGAGCAACTATTTTGGGACATGTACAAAGAGGAGGCTCACCAAGCGTTCAGGACCGTGTTGTAGCAAGCCGTATGGGTGCTAAATGTGTGGAGTTGCTCTTAGAGGGTAAGGAAAACAGGGTTCTGTGTATGAGAGATAATAAGATTGTAGATATCGATATCGAAGAGGCGCTCGAGATGAATAAGCAACTTTCACCGGAGCTTATGGGATTAATAAGAAAGCTGTCGGTATAATAATAAAAGATATCACATAAATAAGTGTTGGGATATCTCAACACTTATTTGCTAAAGGAACAACCTAATGCCGGTAAAGCTGTTGCTTCCGGCACAAAGGGGTGTAGCAGAATTTAACGGCGAGCTCAATATTATTATTTCACAGCTATAAAGGAGAGTACATTATGCATTATATAGGAATTGACTTAGGCGGAACAAATATTGCCGCAGGTGTGGTTGATACTGAGGGAAAAATCATTGCAAGTATGTCCATACCTACAAATGCAGGACGCGCATGGCAGGAAATTGTTAAGGATATGGCGGATTTGTCACGAAAGATTATTGAAAAAGCAGGAGTCAGCGAAAGTGATGTAAAGGCGGTTGGCATAGGCTGCCCCGGCTCTATCGACAATAAAAAGGGCGAGTGCGTATATGCAAATAATCTGAAAATGGATCATGCAGGTATTGCAGAAGAGTTCAGAAAGTACTTTGATATCCCTGTAAACCTTGAAAATGACGCAAATGCGGCAGCACTCGGCGAATACGCTATAAACGGAAAGGGAATGGACACCTTTGTGTTCATAACTCTTGGAACCGGAGTGGGCGGCGGCGTTATTATTGACGGCAAAATTTTCCGCGGATTTAATGGAGCGGGAGCCGAGCTTGGACATTCCGTTATTGTATCAGGAGGAGAGGGTTGCAGCTGCGGAAGAAAAGGCTGTTGGGAGGCTTATGCATCGGTAACAGCACTTATAAGACAGACAAAGGCGGCTATGGAGCAAAACCCTGACAGCCTTATGCACGAAATTGCAAAGGCTGAGGGCAGAGTAAGCGGAAGAACTTCATTCGATGCAGCAAAAAAAGGAGATAAAGCAGCACTTGCAGTTGTAAATAAGTATTTTGAATATATCGGAGAGGGTATTACCGATATGATAAACATTTTCCAACCGCAGAAAATCGTTATCGGCGGAAGTATATCGAAAGAGGGAGATTACCTCTTAAATCCTGTTAAGGAATTTGTGGCAAGGTATGATTATAACCACTATATGCCGAAAACAGAGATTGAAATTGCAACACTATTCGGTGATGCAGGAATAATCGGTGCAGCCTTCTCTGCGATGGGTAAATAATATGAAAATTGTAATGCTTGACGGGAAAACACTCGGGGATGATATTAGAAAAGACATCTTTGACGGTGAAATTTCTGTATATGATACAACCGAGCCTGAGGAGGTAGCGGAGCGCATAGCAGACGCAGAGGTTATCATTCTAAACAAAATAAAGCTAAATGAAACCAATCTTCGGGATGCAAAAAATGTGCGCCTCATTTGTGTTGCGGCGACAGGGTATGATAATATCGACACCGAATACTGCAAAAAAAGAGGTATTGCAGTTTGCAATGTCAAGGGTTATTCTACACAGTCGGTTGCGCAGCTTACGGTTTCTATGGCACTGTCCCTTGTGATGCATCAGGAGGAATATTGTGATTTCGTGCGAAGTGGTGAGTATTCAAAAAGCGGCGTTGCGAACAGACTGACTCCTGTTTATTACGAGGTTTTCGGTAAAACCTGGGGAATAGTGGGGCTCGGAGATATCGGAAGACAGGTGGCGAAGGTGGCAGAAGCAATGGGTTGCAAGGTTCTTGCTTTTAAGCGTACACCTGATGATGCTTACGATTGCGTGGGACTTTCAGAGCTTATGGAAAAATCCGATATTATTTCTGTGCATCTTCCTGCAACGGAGGAAACAAACGGCATAATTTCACGGGAAATGATTTCCAAAATGAAGAAAAATGCTATCCTTATAAATGTTGCAAGGGGTGCTGTTGTTGATGAAGAAGCGCTTTGCAACGCTGTCTTGGAAAAACGCATTGCAGGTATTGGCGTGGATGTTTACACCAAGGAGCCATTTGACGGGGAGCATTGCTATAATAAGATAAAGGAGCTGTCAAATGTAATCCTTACACCGCACATTGCGTGGGGTGCGTATGAGTCAAGGCTCAGGTGTCTATCGGAAATTAATGAAAATATTAAAGGCTTTAAAAAGGGAATAATGAGAAACAGAATTGTTTGAATTTTGTATACAAAGAGGTGATAAGCTGTGGAAGGGATGCTGTCGGTTATAATGCCGATTTATAATGAGAACGATATCTACAAGGGTGTTGAACGAACTATCGGGGTGTTGACAAGTGCAAATATTCCGTATGAAATCATCTTAGTTGATGATGGGTCAACCAACAATAGCTGGAACGAGATATCGAATCTTGCGGACAAGTATGATACAATTACGGCTATCGCATTGAGTCGTAATTTTGGAAAAGAGAATGCGCTTTGTGCAGGGCTTGATGCAGCAACAGGAGCTTGCTGTCTTTGTATAGATTCAGATATGCAGCATCCGCCAGAGGTAATTCCTGAGATGTATCGCCTTTGGAAGGAAGAAGGGTTCGAGGTTGTAGAGGGCGTTAAAAATGCAAGGATAAAGGAAAATTTGCTGTATAGATTTTGTGCTAAAAGCTTTTATTCTCTCCTTAAAAAAATCGCTGATATAGACCTACAAAATGCATCGGACTTCAGGCTTTTGGACAGGGCGGCGCTTGAAGCATGGAAGCTGATGCCGGAGAAAGTAGCATTTTTCAGGGGTATGTCATCGTGGATAGGCTTTAAAAGGACACAGGTGTTTTTCGATGTTTCCGAAAGGGAGACAGGAAAATCGAAATGGTCTGTTAAAAGCCTCATCAAGCTTGCACTTAATGCAATAACTTCATACTCATCAGTTCCTCTGTATTTTTCTACCTGTTTTGGTATGATATTCTTGCTGTTCTTTATGATTTTGTTCATTGAGACCCTTTATATGAAGTTCAGCGGTCATGCACAAAGCGGATTTACGACAGTCATCATATTGCAGCTCATAATCGGCGCAATTACAATGATAAACATAGGAATAATTGGCATTTACATAAAGAAGATATATGAAGAAGTGAAAAACAGACCTCGGTATATTATACAAAGAGTTATCAAAAGAAAAGGCGGTACAGACAAATGAGTATTGCGGATAGTATTTTGCTTTGGGCTTTCGTAGCATTGGGCGGACTTGTTATATACAAAAGGTATATGATAAATAGACCGATTGATAAAAATAGTGCAGTGATTTCAGGGAAGGTTTATAATATATTACTGGCACTTGTAGCAATAGTTGCGGTATTTGTAAGAGTATATAAGTTTGGTGCAGTGCCGGGCGGATTTAATCAGGATGGCGCAATGGCAGCTGTAGACGGAAAAGCGCTTGCCGACTATGCAACAGACAGATACGGAATGTATATGCCTGTGCATCTTACGGCGTGGGGATACGGACAGATGAGTTCACTTCTATCCTATCTTATTGCTTTGTTTGTGAAATTTTTTGGGCTATCGCCTATAACAGCAAGGCTTCCGCTTCTGTTAACGAGTATTGCGGCACTTGTCTGCCTGTACCTTTTTGTAAAGGACACATTCGGGAAGAATGCCGCTTTGGCTGTTGCTTTTTTTGCGGCGATAAACCCATGGCATATCCTACAGAGCAGATGGACACTTGACTGTAATTTGTACCCTCAGTTTTTTATGATGGGTATATATTTCTTAAACAAGGGACTTAATAAGAGAATTCACCTTGTGATTTCGATGATTATGTTCGGGTTGTGTATGTATTGTTACGGCATATCGATATATACTATGCCTGTATTCCTGCTTGCAACCAGCATATATCTTGCGGTAACAAAAAAGATTAAGATGAAGGATATTTTTCTGGCAGCGGGCGTATACCTTTTGATTGCATGGCCGTTTATCCTTACAATGGCGATAAACTTCTTTAAGATTGACACGATTACATTGCCGTTCTGTACCATTCCGTACTTTAAGGACAGCGTGCGTTCAAACGATATTCTGTTCTTCTCAAAGGACTTTTTCGGACAGCTTGGACAAAACTTTACTTCACTCATGAACACAACACTTCTGCAGAAAAAAGACCTTCCGTGGAACGATATTGAGGGCTTTGGAACAATGTACTTGTTCTCAATACCGTTTGTAATATTGGGAGTTGTGACGCTCTTTAAGGAGTACAGAAAAAATACGGGTGCTGCTTTAGCGCTGATTTTCCTTTTCACAGGAATATGGTGCGGACTTACAACAAACGGTGTAAATATAAACCGAATAAACATTGTTTACTTCCCAATGATTATAATGGCAGGAATAGGAATATTCACAGCTATAAAGACGATGCGCTATTTGAATTGGGGGGTTATGGCGGTATATGCTATTTCCTTCGTGATGTTCCTGACGACATACTTTACATCATATGCGGATAGCATAAGTGTATATTTCTTTAAGGATTTCGGAGATGCTGTTTTGTCTTTAAAGGATTCGGATGCGGAAAAATTGTACATAACGGCAGACAGCCAGTATGAGGGAGCGGTTGCCGTATCGGAAATTCTCACTCTGTTCTATCATGATATAGACGCCAAATATTATCAGGGCGAAATAGCTGACGGAGAAATTCCATTTAATGAGAAGTATGAATTTAATAGCATAAGAAATATAAAGATAGACCCTGCAGAGAATGCGGAATATGTAGTAAGAATTAATGATTTGGTATTTTTTGAGCCTGATAAATTTACTGCAAAAAGGTTTGGAAATTTCTGCACGGTAAGCCCTAAATAACTAAGTGGCTGTGACGAATAGAATGTCACAGCTCTTTTTAGTTGCCTTTTAAAACTGCGGAAATAGCCTTGGCAATGCATTCACCGCCGCGGAT
>JAZNTB010000018.1:0-7166 GCA_045591565.1 Clostridia bacterium | reverse complement strand
AAAAAGGAACAGCGGCTAAAAGCCGCCGTTCCTTTTAAATTGTATAGAGAAGATATTAAGAAGCATCAGAATTCAATTATTTTATGATTACAACTTCCTGAACAACATCCTTGTAAATCTTAACGAATACTCTGTTTCCTTCGTCCTCGTCATAAGCCTGAATGTCGCCTGCAGTTACAACTGCAATCTTGTTCTTCGGAAGAGTTGTGTCTACGCTGTAAACCTTAACGCCTTCCGGAAGCTGTAGGTTCATTACTGCGCCGCCGTTTACTGTAACATTCATAGAGCCTGCAAACTTCTTTGTTACCTTACCGTAAACAGTCTTGAGGTTTTCAACTACCTCTGTTTCTGCCTCTGTTCCCTTTGTATCAATGTCGAACAGAACGCGGATGTTTGTGATGTCACCCTCTGCATTTGTCACATACTGAATGATGTCACCTGCTTCGAGTGCGTCATTTTCTTCACCCTTAACCAAGATTCCTGCTGATTCTGCATAAATCTTAATCTCTTTTTCATCCTGGTAAGCTGTCAGAAGGTCTGTAACCTCATCATCTGAATTTGTTGCGCTTGTTACCTTGGATACGATTGCGATTGAAGATTCTGCATTTGTCTGAAGGTTAGAATCTGTCACAACGATTGCCTTTGCCACAAAATCCTCGCCCATATCGAATACTGTTACATTGTATGATGAGCCGTCTTCAAACATTGAAAGCTTTCCAATCTTGTAATCTCTGCTTTCGTCGTTGATGTCAAAGATTATTGTTGATGCGTCAAGTCTTACCTTGCCGATTGTGTTTGTGTTTCCGTTGAACTCCTCATCTGCATATACGAAGTTCTTTGTGAACTTTGTTTTATCAACTGCACCTGTTCCTGTGTTGTCCTGAGCAGTGTTTAATGAAACAATCTTGCCGTCAGAATTTACAGAGTAAGTGATAAGCTGTTTTACTGTTTCGCCCTCAGCCTTGAGGTCTTCAACTGCTGTAGCAGAAAGTGTTCCGCCCACGCCGTTGTATCTGATTTTTTCGTTCGCTGTAAGTGTCTTTTCCTTGCCGTCCTTTGTGAACACCTTAAAGGTTGATTCGTCAGTTGCATCTGAAGTATGCGCCTTAATGAGGTATGCATAGTTTGAAGATGCTGTAACTGTTGTGTCTACTGCTGAAATCTTACCTAAGATATCAAGGTAGAACACACCTTCTGTTCCAAGGTTTAAGTCCTCGGTAAACGCAGGCTCAACCTTGTAGTGCTCTCTGTTTATCTCATATCCGTCATCGTCGATACCTGTGATTTTACCCTCAACAGTCTTACGGCTTACCTGAATATCGTAAAGAAGCTCGTCCTTACTTGCCGCTACTGAAAGAACATCATACTCTTCAAGCTCTGAAAGCTCAAGCTCATCTGCGCCAAGCATAATTCTGTATGATAAATCCTCGTTTTCTTCGTCGAGTCTTAGTGTCGGTCTGCCGTACTTGTCGATAATCTTGTTCGTTGATGTCACTTCCTCAACAACCATATTCTGATATTCTGTTACAAATATAATATCATATCTGCCGTTTGAGTCAGTGTCCAAAAGGTCAACCTTACCTGATGCACCTGAAATGTCTACCAAATCATAATCAAGTGCTTCATACTTTCCGTTGTATATAAGAGTTGCTTCGTTATCAAGTGTTACATAAGATACGCTTGTTGCGTCCTCGTTCTTATAGTAATTGATTGTCTTGTAAGCACCTCTGTCTGCAATACCGCCCATCAGGTCTGATGAGATAGTAAATGTTTTATTTGACTCTGGAAGTGCAAGAATTACTTCCATATCGTCATTTGCGTTTTCTCTTGCATAATAGGTTACATTGTAACCTAAAAGATTGTTCATATTGTAGGCTGTTTCAAAAATTTGGTCGCCTATCTTAATCTGTCCCTTTTTAAGTGATGAGCTTCCTGCAAGCGCTGTATCCTGAATGGCTGTAATCTGACCTGACGCCTTTGTTACCTCAAGAACATCTTTAAGCAATGTCTTGTCAGTTACTTCCCATTTCGCATCTGCACCAAAGCCTGTCTGCTCCATCATATTTGCACCAAGTGCGTTTACTGTCATGAAAGCGACATTACCTCTTGAAATAGGGTCTGTGTTTGAACCCTTTACATTCTTAGTAAGTCCGTTATTAGAGCCTGCTACTATATACCCCTGCGGATATCCGCCCTTAGACTGTGCATACACCTCGTAGCCCATTGCACGAACAAAGATTGTCATTGCCTCGGCGTAAGTGATTTCCTTATCCGGCAGGAAGTAGCCTGTGTCATAACCTACTACAAGTCCCTGTGAAGTAGCTACATTGATATAGCCGTTTGCCCAGTGGTCAACATCCACATCAGGGAAGTTTGATGTTCCCTTTGCTGCTTCTGCTGCATCACCGAGTCCCATAGCTAGAACTGCCATCTTTGTTACCTCTGAACGCTTGATTGTGTCGTCCGGTCTGAAATATCCGTTTCCGTCACCGTTCATAATGTCAAGAGCCTGCAAAATCTGTATCGGCTCTTCAAATCTTGTTCCCTCTACATCTACCGGAACTCCGTGAGAAGCAAAGGAAGCACTGCCGAGTGATGACATTGACATTACCGCTGTCAATACTCGGGCAAGAACTTTTTTTGAACCTTTCATTTTTTGTCCTCCTTTTAATCCTGAATGTATCTCTACATTCCTCCTATACTACCTGTGGTTTACATAATGTTTATAAAAAAGATTTACAAAACAGGATAAAAATGCCGTTTTTAATCATTTTGAATAATTTTTTGTTAACCACAAGTCATATAATACACTAAGCCAAGCAGGATTTCAACCTGTAAGTTTTGGAAATTAAAAGGCATGAAAAAAACAGCCGCCAGATAGCGGCTGTTTTTTATTGATTACATACTACTGCAAAAAAATGAAGGTCACTTCCTCCGGTATTTGAAAGACTGTGGAAATGTCCTTTCGGGCAATAATGACACTGCCCCTCCTTTATCTCCATCTTTATATTGTCATAGAGAACAGTTCCGCTGCCCTTTATAATGTAGAGTATCTCGCTGTCGGTTTCGTGCTTATGATATCCGATTGATGCCCCCGGCTTTAAAAAGCTACATAATATATTATTCATCGAATCCTTGTGGTTTCTCAGGTAAAAATCACCTTTTCCGCCGTAAAATTCTGTTTTTTTCAAAAAATCCATTTTATCAAAATCGATAATCATAAACCCTTCCCCCTAATCAAAATCAGCAGACCAAAAGCCTGCTGATATGCTCTTTCTTATCAGTCAACGATGAATCTCTCAACCTCTTCAAGGAATTTTTCGCAATCATCGCTGTGTACCTCAACCTTTATAGGCTTTGACAGATTGAGGCTGAAGATTCCCATAATGGACTTAGCATCAACAACATATCTGCCTGATGTCAAATCGACATCAAAGTCATACTTTGATACGGTGTTTACGAAATCCTTAACATCGTTGATAGAATTAAGTGCAAGATTAAATGTTTTCATGGTAATTCCTCCCTGTATTTAGATTACAGCCTTATCATACAACTTTTTTTTAAAATAGTCAATAGGGGTATTGCAGAAATCCCTTAAATTTTATATAATATTAATAATAATATCAATAATTTCAAGAGGTTATAATGAAAAAAGTAGCATTTTACACCCTCGGCTGTAAGGTAAATCAATATGAAACCGAGGCAATGAGCGAGCTGTTTAAAGGCGCAGGATACTCCCTTGTCAGCTACGACAGCATCGCTGATATTTATGTTATAAATACCTGCACCGTAACCGGTATGAGTGACAGAAAATCACGACAGATTATACGGCGTGCAAAGAAAGCAAATCCTGACGCCTTTGTAATCGTTGTCGGTTGTTACTCGCAGGTATCTCCCGACGAGGTTTTAAAAATCGACGGCGTAAATCTCGTACTCGGCACAAAGGACAGGAAGGATATAGTCCGTCTTTACGAGGAAAATCAGACATCAAGCAAACTTTCAGTTGTTGAAGATATTATGTCCTGCCATGATTTTGATGAGCTTTCCCTTTCTGCTTTTTCTTCGCGCACTCGCGCATACATCAAAGTGCAGGAAGGCTGTAATCAGTTCTGTTCCTACTGCAAAATTCCATACGCAAGAGGACCTATCCGCTCGAGAGATTTTGATGAGGTCATAAAGGAATCGGAGCGTCTTGCCGCATCCGGCTTTACTGAAATCACATATGTCGGCATCCATATTGCATCCTATGGGCTTGATAATGGCGGAAAAGACCTTGCAGACCTTTTATGCGCGGCAAATAAAATTGACAAAATCAGGCGAATTCGTTTAAGCTCCATTGAGCCTATGACGCTAAACAGGGCTTTTATAGAAAAGATATCAGGGTGCGACAAGCTTTGCCATCACTTCCACCTCTCCCTTCAAAGTGGCTGCGACGAAACGCTTTTGCGTATGAACAGAAAATATTCTACCGATGATTATTACGGTATCGTCCGCGGCTTGAGAGAAGCGTTCCCCGATGTCGCAATCACTACCGACATTATGGTTGGATTCCCCGGCGAAACCGACGAAGAATTCGAGGCTACCTGTCGCTTTGCTGAAAAGGTTGCCTTTTCAGGTGCACATATTTTCCAGTATTCGCCTCGAGAGGGTACTCCGGCAGCAGGCTTTGACGGTCAGGTTGACCCTCAAGTCAAGGATGCGCGCAGCAAGAAAATAAGTGCTATCTGTCACCGCACAAAAATGGAGTTTATGGATAAGTTTATCGGCAAAACCCTTGAAGTTTTGTTTGAAGAGCCGGCAAGCGGCGGATATTTCGAAGGCAAAACCGATAACTATATGAGCGTTCTGGTCAAAACCGATGAGAACCTGTCGGGTGAATACAGAAATGTCTTTCTTTCAGAAATTAAAAACGGAGCCTTTATAGGCGAAATTGTGAATTAAAAAACAGCAGGTATCTGCTGTTTTTTAATTCATCCGTGTGCATTCTAATTGTTATACATGCATTTGCGGAGATAGTCGGCATTTGAGAAGTCGCTTAGATTTTATCAATCGTCTGCTTTATATCTGATTCCCAAATCATTATTTAAAACCCCTGCACTTGTTATAATATCTCTGCCGTAAATACTTCGGATTTTGTCAATGGTATGCTCCAGCTTCTCCTGCTTTTTATCCCTTTCGAAATCATCAAAAAGGCTCATCTGTTCTCCGCTTTCCTCCCCGACAAAGTTTGTACCGGTAACAGTAATCATTCTTATTGGCTGATTTTCCTTCCAGTTCTCCATAATAAGCTCCATAGCCTCATTAAATATATCTTTTACAGTATAGGTAGGCTTATCAAGCGTTTTCTGCCGCGAAATTGTCTTTAGCTCTGTATCCTTAATATGCACCTGAACTGTCGCACATTTCAGTTTCTTCTCCCGCATTTGCCGTGCAATATTATCAGCCAGAGCGTGAACGCCCTTTGCGATATCATCACGCCCTACAAGATTGCGCGAAAAAGTCATACCCTTGCCGATTGACTTCACCTCACGCTCCTTATAAAACGGCATAACCGGCTCGTCATCCTCTCCCCGTGCATACCTGATAAGCGTATATGCCATTTTGCCAAGCTTTTTCTCTAAAAGCTTTTCATCAGCTGCGGCCAAATCCCCTATGGTTTTTATATTACATCTAAGAAGCGTATCATATGCGCGCTTTCCTACAAAAAGCAACGCAGATGCCGGCATCGGATATAAAATCTGTTTAAAATTCTCCCGTGAAATAACGGTAGTTGCATCAGGTTTTTTATAGTCGCTCCCGAGCTTTGCAAAAACCTTGTTAAAGGACACTCCAACCGATACGGTTATTCCAATTTCTTCCTTAATTCTCTTACGAATACTGTCTGCAATAGTCCTGCCATCCCCAAAAAGCCTTGTACTGCCGGTAACATCAAGCCAGCTTTCATCAATACCAAACCTCTCAACCTGATCGGTGTAGTCTACATAAATTTTGTTTATTCGCTCAGAATATTCCTTATATTTTTCGTGATGCGGAGGTACTGTTATAAGCTCGGGGCATTTGCGTTTTGCCTGCCATATGGGTTCGGCTGTCTGCACTCCGTATTTTTTTGCAATTTCATTTTTTGCAAGGATAATGCCGTGACGGCTCTCTCTGTCCCCCGCCACAGCAACAGGCTTGCCGCAAAGCTCCGGATTTGCCATACATTCAACTGAAGCAAAGAAATTATTGCAGTCACTATGCAAAATAATTCTGTCCATTTTCTATATCCTTTCAAAAAATATAAGTACTGCCACATTTATTACCAGTGCAACCGGAATTAGGATTTTAAAAACCGGTTTTTGCGTTTTATGGCGAAAAGTCCTCATTCCAAGCAGCGCACCTGTTGCGCCCATGAAAACAGCACACAAAATAAGAGTTCTTTCTCTTATTCTCCACCCATTGTGCTCCGCTTTATACTTATCTATCCCAAAAATCAAAAAAACAATCAAATTCCAGATTGCCAAAATCCAAAGAGCGTACGCTGTCATCGTTTTTCCCCCAAATATCTCTTCTATAATTATTATAAAGGCAGCAGCTTTGCTTGTCAACCAGACTTTTTTGTTAATTTTATATTACAAGGGGTTTCTCTTTCTTGCCTATTTGAATAATATATGTTATACTAAGTTATAATAAAACCAAATTTAAGGAGGGATTTTCAATGGATAAGCTACTGGATAATATAAAAAGAGGTGTTTCAAAGGCTGTAAGCGAGGCTGAAAAGCTCACAAAGGTTGTTGCAAGCAAGACCTCCAACATCGTGGATGTTACAAAGCTCAACCTGTCACTCAACGAAACAGAAAACAAGATAGAAAAGCTTTATGTAAAAATTGGTGAGAGCATTTATGCAAGCCATTTGCAGGGCGCAGAAAACGGGGCCGAAATAGACGGAATCTGTGCCGAAATCAGCGAACTAAAAGCCGCAGCTAACAGTATTAAGAGTCAGATTGCTGATTTGAAGAATTCAGTTTCCTGCCCTGAATGTGGACAGTATAACGACAAATCAAACGGTTACTGCTCAAAATGCGGTGCCGGTCTTTCACAGAGCAAGGCCGAAAACAGCGCAATCATAGAAGTAACAGAATTCCCCGAGGACTAATCCTAACAATCAAAAAGGCTGTGACAAATGA
>JAZNTB010000017.1:0-2694 GCA_045591565.1 Clostridia bacterium | reverse complement strand
AAACCAAATCCTCTGCGGCTCTTCCGCCTAAAAGAACTATAATTTCAGAAAGCATATCCTTTTTACCGGAGAACCATATATCCTCCTTTGGGATATTCATTGTATATCCGCCTGCTCTGCCGCGCGGGATTATTGAAACCTGACGAACTGTATCTCGCTTTGATACCAATTTTGCAAGAACAGCATGGCCTGCTTCGTGGTATGCAGTAAGCTTCTTTTCTTCATCGGTTACTTTCTGGGATTTTTTAGCAGGCCCCATCATAACCTTAATGTTTGCATCCTCTATATCCTTTTCGTCGATTTCCGTTTTATTCCGTCTTGCAGCAAAAATCGCAGCCTCATTCATTACATTTTCAAGGTCTGCACCGGTATATCCCACCGTTGCCTTTGCGATTTTTGATAAATCGACATTCTCTGCAATCTTTTTATTGCGACAATGAACCTTTAAAATTTCCTCTCTGCCTTTTGAATCAGGCTTATCCACAACAACCTGCCTGTCAAATCTTCCCGGTCTTAAAAGTGCAGGGTCTAATATGTCAGGGCGGTTTGTTGCAGCCATTATGATGATGCCCTCGTTTTTACCAAAGCCGTCCATTTCCACGAGCAGCTGATTAAGCGTCTGCTCACGCTCGTCATGACCGCCGCCCATACCTGCTCCTCTTTTTCTTCCCACAGCATCTATCTCGTCAATAAATATTATACACGGTCTTGACTTTTTAGCCTGTGCAAACATATCACGAACACGCGATGCACCGACACCGACATAAAGCTCAACAAAATCAGAGCCCGAAATCGAGAAAAACGGTACTCCTGCCTCTCCGGCAACAGCCCTTGCAAGTAGAGTTTTTCCTGTTCCCGGTGAGCCTACCAAAAGCACGCCTTTCGGTATTCTTGCACCAAGCGCGATGAATTTCTGTGGATTTTTCAAAAACTCCACAAGCTCTCTTAGCTCTTCCTTTTCCTCCTCGGCACCCGCTACATCACTAAATCTTACCTTAAGGTTATCCTCGGTGTCCATCCTTGCGCGGCTTTTGGTGAAGTTGGATGCTCCCTTTCCGCCGCTCTGCTGCATCAGCATAAATATGAACAGCAGCATCACAAACACCGATGAAATCGGAATTATATAATTTATCCAGGAAACCCGCTCCGGCGAGACCTGATACTTTAATGTACCTGCCTCCGCCTGTGCTATAATATCCTCTCCAACATCCGCCTGAAGGACTTCAGTTGACGGGATTTCACATGTGATTTTCTCTTCGCCTACAAGGGCAAGTGCAGTTGTTCCCTCTATATAAAGCTCAGAAACCTCGCCTTTCTTTATGTGTGTAAGCAGCGTAGAATAATCCGTCGCTACTGTCTTATCAACAATATCTGAAAACAGCGAAAATGATGAGAATATTATTACCGCTATTAAAATCCAGGTAAAAATACCTCTGTTTTTATTCTGCATCATATTCCTCCTTTATTTCTAATTTATATAAATTATTATTCCTGTCGCAAAATCGTCTGTCGCAGCGCATATTTCCTACCGACACTATCTTTCCTCCCGATAGCAAAAGCGGTATTCCGTCACGCTTTGCAGCAGGTATCTTTTTATCTGTAAAGAAGTCGGAAAGCTTCTTTTTCCCTGTCATCCCGACCGGATAAAAAACATCGCCACGGCGTCTGTTACGAACCGTCAGTTCTTCATCTTCAGCAAGATAAAAATCTCCGCCGTCATCTACCCTTCGTATAAGGATATTTTTCCCAATTTCCGCAATCTTTAACACTCTGTCGGGAAAAATTTTATATTCGTAGTCAATTTTTTGTATTCTTTTTGATATCAGAATTTTTCCGTATTCACATCTTGCCTCGAACCCATTCGGTAAGTCAACCTTTTTCCCGGTTTTGTTTTTTTCTGTAAGTACCAGAATATCGCTTATATATGAAAAGGGCAGATTTTCCTCGGTATGTGCGTTTTTTTTCCAGTGCAGTTGCAAAATCCGGCGTTTTACAGAAACCGGCTCCTTTTCGAATTTGCTTATTATTATTTCACCCGTGTAGCTTTTTTCCGCTACCTGCTCCAAAAACTCCGAATCCTCTGAAAAAAGCTGTGCGTTCTGTGTTACAACATCAACGAAAGCCGGATTGAATTCCTCTTCTATTTTAGGAATCATATCGAGTCTTATTTTGTTCCTTGTATAGATTCTTTCAAGGTTTGTTTCGTCTGTAACAAATTCGTATCCGTTTTCCCTGCAAAAATCAACAATATCCTTTTTCTTGATATCCAGAATAGGGCGTATTATATTCCTGCGGACATAAGGTATACCGGAAAGTCCTTTTGCCGATGCGCCGCGCATGAAGTTAAATAGAATTGTTTCTGCCGCATCATTTTTATTATGCGCTGTTGCAATTTTATCAAAGCCAAGTGACTCAAAGTAGTCATATCTTACCTTTCGGGCATAAAGCTCCTCGCTCATACCGCCCTCTGCCGCTCCTTTTCTTATATCCCTTTTGATACAAAAAAACTCAACACCAAGCTTACAGCAAAGCTGCTCACAAAAAGCCATATCCCTGTCTGCTGTTTCTCTCAGGCCGTGATTTACATGCGCACAGGCTATCTTCAGGTTATATGCCGGCGCAAGCCTTAGTAGAATATGCAAAAGAGCAGTAGAATCCGCTCCGCCCGAAAGACCGACCAAAACACGGTCATTC
>JAZNTB010000016.1:0-10012 GCA_045591565.1 Clostridia bacterium | reverse complement strand
CCTAAGATATTTGACCACTGGTCATCGCCGCCAAGCTCGATCCTGCAGTCATACTTTCTGTTTAGCATCAAAAAGTCATAGCTCTGCATCAGCATATAGTTAAACTCTAAGAAGGAAAGTCCCTTTTCAAGTCTTTGCTTGAAGCACTCGGCTGTGAGCATCTTATTTACCGAGAAGCATGAGCCGATATCACGCAGAAATTCTACATAGTTTAAGTCTAAAAGCCAGTCGGCATTGTTGACCATAATCGCCTTATCGTCAGCAAAATCAACAAGGCAGGAAAGCTGCTTTTTAAAGCATTCGCTGTTATGGTCAATAATCTCCTTTGTCATCATCTGGCGCATATCAGTTCTTCCTGACGGATCGCCGATGTGTGCAGTACCGCCGCCGATTAAGGCAATCGGTCTGTGACCGTGATCCTGCATATGCTTCATAACAACCATCTGCAGGAAGTGTCCTACATGAAGGCTGTCTGCCGTTGGGTCAAAGCCTATATAAAATGTTACCTTTTCCTTTCCCAAAAGCTCACGGATTTCATCCTCGTGCGTTGTTTGCGCAATCAGTCCGCGCTCTTTTAAGACATCAAAAACATTTCGTTCCATTTTTCTTCTCCTTATGAAAGGTCTTGTACAAAAATCTCTCTTACTCCGTCTGCATTTGTTGCTGTAGGAGCTTTCTTTTCTTCATCTCTTGTGTCAAAGAACTTTTTAGCAACCTGCGGGAATAGTGCGTAGCTTAAAACATCTTCCTCGGATTTAGCAAAGTCCTTAGTTTCCTCTTTGTACTTCGGAAGCTCAGGTTCTATAAGGTCTGCAGGGCGGCAGGTGATTACCTCATCGTCGCCTATCGCGAGCTTTCTAACTTCCTCATTTACCTCGCCCGGAAGCTGACCGTATTCACCTCTTAAAAGTCCCTTTGATTCCTTTGAAATCATCTTATATCTTCCCATCAGCACATTTAAAACTGCCTGTGTTCCGACAATCTGGCTGGTAGGTGTTACAAGCGGAGGGTAACCGAAGTCCTTTCTTACTCTCGGAACTTCTGCTAAAACCTCATAGTACTTGTCCTCAGCATTCTGCTGCTTAAGCTGTGAAATAAGGTTTGAAAGCATTCCGCCCGGTACCTGATATAAAAGTGCATTCGGGTCAACGCTTAAAACCTTCGGGTCAAGAGTTCCCTCAGCCTTCATCTTATCTGCAACGCCGCGGAAGTATGCCGCAACATCTGAAAGCTTCTTAAGGTCAAGACCTGTGTCACGCTCTGTTCCCTTTAAGGTTGCAACCATCGCCTCTGTTGACGGGTTTGCAGTACCGTTTGCAAGCGGAGAAAGCGCACAGTCAACAATATCAACGCCAGCTTGCGCTGCCATTAAGTTTGTCATATCGCCTGTACCTGCAGTATTATGTGTGTGCAGGTGAATCGGCACACCGATATTTGCCTTAAGCTTTTTAACCAGCTCGTATGCATCATACGGAAGAAGCAGGTTTGCCATATCCTTGATACAGATTGAGTCTGCACCCATCTTCTCTAAGGTTTCAGAAAGCTTTACGAAATAATCAAGATTGTGAACAGGGCTTTCTGTATAGCTGATTGCAGCCTCACAGTGTCCGCCGTATTCCTTTACGAACTTGATTGCCGCCTCTAAGTTTCTCGGGTCATTTAAAGCATCAAAAACACGAACTACATCAATACCGTTTTCGATTGACTTCTTGCAGAACTGCTCAACCACATCATCTGCATAGTGCTTATATCCTAAGATATTCTGTCCGCGGAAAAGCATCTGCAGCTTTGTGTTCGGCATATTTGCCTTTAGTGTACGAAGACGCTCCCATGGGTCCTCGTTCAAAAATCTCATACACGCATCAAATGTTGCGCCTCCCCAGCACTCGAGTGACCAGTAGCCAATGCTGTCCAGCATTTTGCAGGCAGGAATCATATCCTCTGTCTTCATTCTTGTAGCTGCCTGAGACTGGTGTGCGTCACGAAGAATTGTGTCTGTTATATATAATTTGCTCATAGTCTGTTCCTTTCTTTTATCAGCCGAAGAGTGCTAAAAGTGTACCGGCTGCGATAGCCGAGCCTATAACACCTGCCACATTCGGTCCCATTGCGTGCATAAGCAGGAAGTTCTTCGGATTTTCCTCCTGACCAACCTTCTGTGATACACGCGCTGCCATAGGAACTGCCGAAACTCCGGCACTTCCGATTAAAGGATTGATTTTGGTCTTTAGGAACAGGTTCATAAACTTCGCAAGAAGTACGCCACCTGCTGTACCCATACCAAATGCAACTATACCCATTGCCATAATGCAAAGTGTAAGCGGTGATAAGAAGGTATCTGCAGTTGCTGTTGCACCAACTGAAATTCCAAGGAATATTGTTACAATATTCATCAGCTCGTTCTGAACAGTTTTTGCCAAACGGTCACAAACTCCTGACTCAGTTAATAAGTTGCCGAGCATAAGTGAGCCAACAAGCGGAGTTGCTGACGGAACAAGCCATGCAACAAATATTGTTACAACAATCGGGAAAAGAATCTTCTCTGTTTTTGAAACAGGACGAAGTGCTGTCATAACAATCTGTCTTTCCTTCTTTGTTGTAAGTGCCCTCATAATAGGAGGCTGAATTACCGGCACAAGTGCCATATATGAATAAGCCGCAACTGCGATTGGTCCTAAGAAATTAGGAGCAAGCTTTGATGTAACAAAGATTGCGGTAGGGCCGTCTGCACCGCCGATGATACCAACCGATGCTGCAAGCTTTTCAAGCTGTGTACCGGATAGGAGTGCCATCAGGTTTTCGTTTCCTAAAATGAGCGGGAACAGCTCTCTTACGCCTAAGAATGTAGCGAAAATTCCAAGCTGTGCAGCTGCTCCTAAAAGCAGGCTCTTAGGATTTGCAATCAATGGACCGAAGTCGGTCATTGCACCTACGCCGATGAAGATAAGGCATGGATAAACACCAAGCTTTACTCCAAGGTACAAAATATCTATAAGTCCCGGACTGATAACTCTGCCTGCCTCATCCGCCGCACCGCCGAACAGGTTCCAGTGAACATGTCCGCCTGCAAACAGCTCCTCGTGATAAACCCCTGCACCGATTAAGTTTGTTAAGAGCATACCGAACGCTATCGGTAATAGTAGTAGCGGCTCGAACTTTTTAACAATAGCAAGATACAAAAGCACACATGCAATCAAAACCATTAAAACTGTTTTCCATGCATCGCCCTGCATCAGCATATAAAAGCCGGTCTGCTGCATAAAATTCATTATTGCTTCCATCTTTTATATCCCCCGATTATTTAATTGTGCAGAGAGCATCGCCTGTCTGAACAGAAGCTCCCTTTGTAACTCCGATTGATGTTATAACGCCGTCTGCGCCTGCCATGATTTCGTTTTCCATCTTCATAGCCTCTAAAATCATGAGAACCTGACCCTTTTTAACACTGTCGCCAACATTTACCTTAATATCGAGAATTGTTCCCGGCATCGGGCTTGAAATCTTCTCGCCTTCACCGCTTGCTGCAGGGGCTGCTGCCGGTGCAGCTGCAGGAGCCGCAGGAGCTGCTGTCTTTGATGCTGCCGCTTCCGCTTCGCTCATAAGCTCGATTTCGATTTCGTAATTTGTTCCGTTTACATTTACCTTATATTTTTTCATTTTTGTTCCTTCCTTTCCGTGCTTTTGCACACTACATGTCTGAAAGAAAATTGTTCACGCATCTGCTGTGGGCAATTTAATTCAGACTTTATACTCTCTTAAATGATAATACTTTGATATTATTTGCCTCTGTGCCCAGCTCTTCAGCAATTACTGCACAGCAAGCAGCAATTATCTCCTGTTTGTTCTCTACAGGTGCCGCTACAGGCACTTTCGCCACAGGTGTGCTTGCTGCCGGAGCCTTCTTTTCAAACATTCTGCATACAGCGCTCATTATATAGCAAAGCAAGATAATGCAGATAAGTCCTACAAAGACTGTTCCCAAGCCGATTGATACAACCAAGAGGTTAGATAGCTCTGTCATAAAATGTCCTCCCTTCAACAGTTCTTGATATCGGGTAAATTACAATTTGCCTTAATTTTCCTCATTTTACATTATATATTAAAATAAACGATTTTGCAAGTCCTTTAGTTAAATTTTTGTCAAAAAATCAAATTATCTTGACATTTCCCTTCACTAAAAACTGACACCGCAAAAGCGCTGTCAGTTTTTTTACTTTATCAAATTGTCAGCACTCCGTCCGGCGATTCAATTAAAATCTGTATATCCTCTTCATTTCCTGTTTCTGCATTTATATAAACGAGGAAGTTTCTTCCGCCTGATGTGCCCTTGAATTCATAGCACAGTACCTCCCGCTTTGAATCCTTTGGTATGAGCGCAATATTTGCCTCATCAATGCTGAGTTTTGGACTTATCTTGCTTCTTGCCTCCTGTTTGGTCAGGGCGGGTGTTCTTATATCACGCTTTTCGTGGTTCATAATATAGCCGTTTGCCTCCATGCCTACGATTTCGCCGTCATCAAGAGCCACCTTAACCTTGATTAGGTCGGAATAGCAAACTACATTGTTCTGCTTATATGCAAAGTTCACCGTTGCAACGCCGTCGGTTTTTTCATAATAGCTGCTTTGCATATCTGAAAACCCCTTTTCCTCCAAAAAGCGCTTTGCCTTTATAATCGCATCCTCCACCGACAGTTTTTCCTCTCCCGTCCGACTGTTCGTCAGGAAATACACGACATATCCGCCCTTTTTGGTAAGGCTTGCCGTCACATCCTTTTTGCCCACACGACAGGAGAACATATAAGAATTCATGAGCGAATTCTGCGTTTCACCGACATATTTTACAGTATCCTTTTTGATGTCAAAGAACTCCGCAAGCTTGCCTGCCGCTTCATCACGCGAAAGCTCCCGTGCGTTCTCCAAAAGCTTCGGTTGCATATTTTCGATATGCTCGGAAAACGGTCCGTCATAAATAAGCGACGGGTATTCCCCGAATTCCTTCTCTATTGCAGAAAAAGGGTCAGAGGTTTCAGCATAAGCTACGCCTGATAAATATACATTTGCATTTTCTCCAAATCTGTGGCTGCCGTCCTGAATTTTCTGCGACAGCTCACCGAGAGAACGGTTGAGGCTTGATGCATATACCCCAAGGGAGTTAAGGTTCTCATATTCCTGCTCGGAAATAGTCTTTTTATCGATAAGACTCTGGCTTAAGGTATAGGTATAATCCCCTACCTGTGACAGGAATTTTTCAGTCTTATCAAGCTGTACCTCGGTTATCGGCAGCTGCGAAAGGCAGGACTTTGCCGCCGACGCCTGTACTGAAAGCTCCTGAGAAATTGTCGCCATTTCACCTGCAGAGGTTGCAAGCATCCCTTTTGCCAGCAATGTGTCAATATCATCCACATAATCGGTCAGTTCGTAAAAGGCACGATTGTAAGTATCCTCAAGACTCCTTTGATATGCCCTTGCTTTAAAAAATTCATAGGTGCCGAACACCCCCAGCGCAACTACTGCTACGCTGAATAACCAGTAAAGTTTCTTTCTATCCATATATCCTCCTATTTACAAAAACGATGCTTTCCTATCTGAATAATCAGCGGTCTTGACCATATCCATTTATTGGTGGCTGTGTCCGGATTGAAATAGTAAATTGCCCCGTATGTCGGGTCCCAGCCGTTCATTGCGTCCTGACATGCCTTGTAGACTGTCGAATTTGCCGCAATCGGCTCGTTTATCTGCCCGTCTGCAACCGCTGTGAATGCACCCGGCTGATATATAACGCCCGAAATAGTATTCGGGAAGGACGGATGCTTTACACGGTTTAAAATAACCGCCGCAACCGCAACCTGCCCTTCATACACCTCACCACGAGCCTCTCCGTTCACAGCTCTCGCTAAGAGCTGTACATCACTTGCCGAGCGCTGCGTCTGTGCAACCGATTCCGTCGGCAAAAGCTTTACTGTCAAAAGCCCCGACACCAAAACAAGTGCTATTATAACCGGTAAAATTTTAATTTTTTTCATACCTTTATAACCATCCTTTCTGTGCACTACGGCACAATTTAAAAGCTTTGCTAATATTGTGTCCCAAAAAATTCTTTATATGTATAACTTTTTCACTTTGAGTCTACAATGAATTTAGTATATTAATGAAAGGAATGATTATTTGAAAAGACTTTGTCTTTTTGCACTATTTATCGTGTGTACGCTTTTAGGCAGCATGGTTTACGCTCTCGGCGTACAGGCTGACCTTGAAGACAATCTGCTGCGTATGCACATAGTTGCAAACAGCAACTCTCCTGTCGACCAGAACATCAAGCTTGCCGTACGGGACGAAATCTTAAAAAACATGGACGCCAAAAGCACAACCGGCGATATTGAAAATACAGCTAACTCCGCCCTTACAGCTCTCGGCGTCCCCTACACAGCAACCGCACAGACCGAAAAATGCTATGTTCCCGAAAAGGAATATAAAAGCATCCGGCTCCCCGAGGGCATCTATAACTGCATAAAGGTTGTTTTGGGAGATGGGGACGGCGAAAACTGGTGGTGCGTTGCATATCCGCCACTCTGCTTTACCGAGGAGGTTTTTGGCGAGCTTACTCCCGAGGGCAAGGCGCTTTTAGATGAAAAGCTTACAAGGGAAAGTCTTGACGCTATCGTTATGAGCAATAATGTTAATTTCCGCTTTAAAATAGTGGAAGAATTTCAAAAATTAAGATTTTCAACCTTCTGTCAGGCTATTGATTTTTGATGCATTATATGCTATACTTCTGTTAGGCAGTATTCTGCCGGAAAGGAAGTGGGATATATGAATCCTATGGAAATAGTATGGCTCTCGGCAGTGATTGTTCTGGGCATTTTAGAATCGGTCACGGTACAGTTTGTGTCAATATGGTTTGCAGGCGGTGCTCTGCTTGCACTGATTGCAGCTCTTTTGGGAGCAAGCGCCCTGATTCAGAGCATTATCTTCGTTGTCGCATCTGCCCTGCTTCTTGTTCTTACAAGACCTTTGGTGAAAAAGCTTGTTGCATCGGACGGATTCAAAAGCAACACCGACAGCCTCATCGGCAAATCCGCAGTTATAACCCGCACCTCCGATATGTTTGGCGAGGGCGGAGAAGCAAAGGTTGGTGCTAACTGCTGGTCTGTTAAAAGTGGCGATGGTACACAGCTACAAAAGGATGATGTTGTTACCATAGAGAAAATTGAGGGCGTAAAGCTTGTTGTTAAAAAATAAGGGGGAAATTTTATGGAACTGATTATATTTTTACTTTTTATAATAATTGTAGGACTTATCGCAAACATCAAGATTGTTCCGCAGGCGCATGCGTATATAATCGAGCGCTTCGGCGGTTACCACCAGACCTGGGGTGTGGGAATTCATATAAAAATCCCGTTTGCGGATAAGATTTCAAAAAAGGTTAACTTAAAAGAGCATGTTGCGGATTTTCCGCCGCAGCCTGTTATCACAAAGGACAATGTTACAATGCAGATTGATACCATTGTGTATTATCAGATTACCGACCCGAAGCTGTTTGCGTACGGTATTGAACGCCCGATGATGGCTATTGAGAACTTAACGGCGACAACTCTCCGTAATATCATCGGCGAAATGGAGCTTGACGAAACTCTTACCTCCCGCGATGTCGTAAACACCAAGATGCGTGCAATCCTTGACGAAGCAACCGACCCGTGGGGTATCAAGATAAACCGTGTTGAGCTTAAAAACATTCTGCCGCCTCGCGAAATTCAGGATGCGATGGAAAAGCAGATGAAGGCAGAGCGTGAACGCCGTGAATCAATCTTGAAAGCCGAGGGTGAGAAAAAGGCGGCAATCCTTCTTGCCGAGGGTGAAAAGGAATCCGCAATTCTTCGTGCAGAAGCAAAAAAGCAGGCAGCAATCAAGGAGGCAGAAGGTCAGGCGGAGGCAATTATTCAGGTGCAGACGGCTATTGCTGAGGGTATCAAAAAGATTAACGAATCAAACCCGAGCGATGCATATATCGCTATGAAGTCACTCGAGAGCTTTGAAAAAGCTGCCGACGGTCAGGCGACAAAGATTATTATTCCGTCACAGATTCAGGGCGTTGCAGGCCTTGCAACAACCTTAAAGGAACTGATGAAGGACTGATTTTGTAAATAAAAAAGCAGAAACAAATGTTTCTGCTTTTTTATTTTATACTCATCATATTCGTCATGGGTGCGTCACAGCCGGTAAGGGTTACTACCTCAAATACCAGCTCGTACTCCCCTCCGCTCTCAAGGACAAACTCCTCGGTTGTTGTATACTTATCAGGCTTTAGCCTTTCCTTTGGCTCGGTCTTGGAGTCAGGGTCCTCTCTCGGGTCAACATCGCACAGCTTCATGATATACATTCCGCCGTCATCCCTCACTGTTTCGCCGTCCCTTTTCATTGAAAAGCGATACAGCTGCCCCGACGGAGAATTCATTGAAAACATAAATGTTCTGTCCTTTTCCCCTTCGTTTTTGAGGCTTATACTATAAATATATCTTACACCGAAATTGCCGAGATTCAGTACATATTTGCTGTAAAAATCCTTAGTCGTATTTTCTCTGCCTTTCGGATAATCCACCTGCGACATTGGTATATTCGGCACAAAATTTTCGTTGTCCTCATCTGAATAAAGGCTTGTATAAAACGGGTCAAAGTGCCATATATCGTCCTTTTCGATTACATTTTCACCATACAGATTAAACTTCTCTGCATCCTTATAGCTAAGATGCATCATATCCGATTCGGCTGATTCTGCCGATATAAGTTTTTCGTCCTTCCATGTATTTACATTGGTTGCAAACCACCCGTCACGGCATACATATCCGTCAGGATGCCTTTGATTGAAAATCCGCACAGGAAGCGGCCCCGCCTTTATGTCATCTGTGATAGTGTACGAAAGATTTGCCACAACCTCCGGTGCATTTTGAGCTATCCCTTTAAACTGCGGCTCGTATGCAACCCGTCCGTTTTTCATAGTATCAAAATTTTCTCTCGCCTTTTCCCTGTCGCAATACGCAATAGTATCCGCCGACAGTTCTCCCGAAACTATTTCAAACTCCATCATAAGCCAGACAGGCTCATTATATCCGCCATGGCGGATTTCATTAATCCGCTCCTCTGCTATATCAGGGATTACTTCGCTCAAAAGCTTTTTGTCGCCGGCACCTAAAATGACCTTTTCACCCAGTTCCGAAAACTGCGTGCTGTCCGACAGCGTCAGCTCATTTTCCACTCTACAAGAGCAATCCGCATCACCGCAGTCACCGCCGTTTTCACAGCTATATGTCCTTAAGTACATAGGCGAAAAAACATCCACTCCCGAAAAGTCCGCCCACGCCTTATTCCATTGCCAGTCGTGGTCAAGACCAATGCGGTTTATTTTAAGCTCTGCACCGCTTTGGGTGCCAAACAGCATATCGAAAAACAAGTCCTGCTCGCTTTGCGCAGCACTCCCTCTGTGATGATAGCTGAAAACCGTGTAAACACCCGGTGTAAGCCCGTCAAAGCTTGCAATCGCCGACGGTTCCTCGCCATCGGCAAGGAACTCCGGATTTAAGTGTTCGGGATTATCGTCAAAAAGATAAAAGCAAGGCTTTGCATCATCAGTGTATTTTGCCGGCCAGAAGATAAGGTCGGGGATTTCTCCCGAATATCCTTTTCCGCACGAAGTGAGCATTAGCGCTGCAGCAATAATACATAACATCCCGATTTTCTTCATATAAACCACCTCACAGGCTTATATAATTTATTTTTTAAATATTCTTTAACTATCGCAAATTATAAGCAGCTCTTGCCATATTATATGAGCTCCTTATCCCCTGCCAGAATCTTTGCTCTGTGCACGCAGAAAAAGTCAACTTCGAGCCCCGCGGTGTACTTTTCCATAGCACTTATCACCGTATCCGGCTTTAAATTATATATGTTCCCTGCGGCAAGGCACATCTTTAATTTCATTGTGCTGTCCGTTTTTTCGGTAACCTCAAAATTATATATG
>JAZNTB010000015.1:0-30135 GCA_045591565.1 Clostridia bacterium | reverse complement strand
ACATGGCTACGATCCGACTTATACTGACTGGAATGACGGGCATTTTACCTTCCGTTATGAAAATGCACACACCATAATCGCTATGCCATATGACGTTCCACTTGTAGGCTATGATTCAAAAATCGTCAACAAGCTACGCCTATGGTCTGCAAAGGCTCCTGATGTAATGAATATGCAGGAATTTAACAGCGGTAACTACATCCGTTCAACCGAGGAAAGACAGCTTGCTGAGCTTATCTCAAAGGTGCTCTACCCTGAAGATAACCATACAGAAGGAAAAGAACTTCGCTTAAAGCAGCAGTATTTCTTAGTATCTGCAACTCTTCAGTGGATTTTAAGAGAGTACGAGGACAGATACGGCTACGACTGGCACAACCTTCCTGAAAAGGCTGTAATTCACATCAATGACACTCACCCTACTCTTGCCATCCCTGAGCTTATGCGTATTCTTATCGACGATAAAGGTCTTAGCTGGGACGAGGCATGGGACATAACAAGAAGAACTTTTGCATATACAAACCACACAGTTTTGAGCGAAGCCTTAGAGAAGTGGCCGCTTGATATGTTCAAGAGAATTCTGCCGAGAGTTTCTATGATTGTCGAAGAAATTAATCGCCGTCTTATGATAAATCTTCAAGAGGTTTATCCTGATGACTGGGGCAAGCAGAAATGGATGTCTATAATTTCTGACAATCAGGTATTTATGGCTAATCTCTGTCTTGCAACCTGCTTCGCAGTTAACGGAGTTTCAGGACTTCACACAAAAATCCTGACAAGTGATATTTTTGCAGACTATTACAGACTTGATACAAGCCGTTTCCACGCAATCACAAACGGTATCACATTCCGTCGCTGGATTGCAAACTGCAACCCGGCTCTTACAGACCTTATTACATCAAAAATTGGCAAGGGCTGGATTAAGGACTATAAGCAGCTTTCAAAACTCAAAAAGTTTGCAGATGATAAAGAATTTCAGGCAGCATTTGCTAAAACTAAGCATGACAACAAGGTTCGTCTTGCTGAATACATTAAGGAACATAACGGAATCGAGATTAACCCTGACTCCATCTATGATGTTCAGGCAAAGCGTCTTCACGAATACAAGCGTCAGCTTTTGAATATTCTTCATATCTTAGCTGATTACAATATGCTCGTTGAAAATCCGAATATGGAATATACACCAAAAACATATATCTTCGGTGCAAAGGCAGCTCCGGGTTATAAGCGTGCAAAGCTTATCATCAAGCTCATAAATTCTGTTGGCGAAAAGATTAACAACGACCCGAGAATTGGCGGCAAAATTAAAGTGGTTTTCCTTGAAAACTACGGCGTTTCAATAGCTGAAAAGCTTGTTATTGCAGCTGACATATCCGAACAGATTTCAACTGCCGGAAAAGAGGCTTCCGGAACCGGTAATATGAAATTTATGTTAAACGGTGCCGTTACCATCGGAACACTCGACGGAGCTAATGTCGAAATGCTCGAGCAGGTTGGCGAAGACAATATTTATATCTTTGGCTTAAAGGCCGATGAGGTTGCAGCTCGCCTTAAGTTCAACAACTCCGACGAGGTTAAAACTATCTATTCAACAAATGCACCTCTCAGAAAGGCTCTTGACCAGCTTATTTCCGGAGAACTTGAGAACGAAAACACCCAGATTTTCCGTGACCTTTACCAGACACTTCTGTTTGGTGATTATGGTTATCCTGACACCTATATGGTTCTTCGTGATTTTGAAGAATACTGCAAGACTCAGGACAGAATTTCCAAGGATTATAACGACAAGTCGACCTGGTGGCATAAGGCTATTATGAACACAGCCTGCTGTGGATTCTTCTCATCAGACCGTACTATTGATGACTACAACAAAAATATCTGGCACCTAAATCCTATTAAATAACTTCTTGTGAGGGACTGCAAAACAGTCCCTCTTGGATTATAAAAAGTGAGGCTTTATTTCCTATGAAAATTGAACATAATTCGAGATCTCTCTTCTACCGCTCACCATTCGGTGCAGTTACCAAAGGAACAACCGTTACTCTGCGCCTTTTGCTTTGCGATTTCGGCATACCAACTCAAATAAGGACAGTTTATACCTTTGGCGGAGAATCTCATTTCATAAATATGGCTTATTCTTTTGAGCTTTCAGGCTCTTATGTATACGAAGCAAAGCTTCATATTCCTGATGAAACAGGGCTTTTATACTATTATTTCGATATCGCATCGTCAAATACGCATATTTTCTACGGAAACAACGAATCCGGTCTTGGCGGCATTGGTACGATATATGAGAATGAGCCTTCAAAACAATTTCAGGTTACTGTATACGACGAAAGCTTTAAAACACCTGACTGGTGGAGGGAAAGTGTATGTTATCAGATTTTCCCCGACCGCTTTGCAAATGCAAACTCAGACGGCAGCTTTCTTGATGATAGAAGCGACATTATTAAAAGAAACTGGGGTGATGTTCCCTACTACAAAGCCGAACAGTTTGGCAGGAAATATCTTGCAAATGACTTTTTCGGTGGTAACCTTTCAGGTATTGAGAAAAAACTCCCTTACTTAAAGGAACTGGGAATTTCCTGTATTTATTTAAACCCTATTTTTAAAGCATATTCAAATCACCGCTACGATACGGGGGATTATAAAACAATCGACCCGATGCTTGGAACTGAGGCGGATTTTAAGAGGCTCTGCAAGACTGCCGAGAGTATGGGCATCCGCATAATTCTTGACGGAGTTTTTAACCATACCGGTAGTGACAGCCTCTATTTCAACAAAAATGGCACTTACGATTCTGTTGGAGCATATCAATCCAAAGATTCACCTTATTATAATTGGTATCGTTTTGATAGCTTCCCTGATAAATACGAATCCTGGTGGGGTATCGACACTCTCCCTCAAACTGAGGAAAATTCCGAAAGCTATCAGCAGTATATCCTTACCGGCAAAAACTCGGTAGTGAAAAAATGGCTTGCTGATGGCGCATCAGGCTGGAGGCTTGATGTTGTTGATGAACTACCTGACTTCTTTGTAAAAATCTTAAGGCAGGAAGTTAAAAAGCAGAATCCTGATGCAGTTATTATTGGTGAGGTTTGGGAGGACGCCTCAAACAAAGTCGCATACGACGAACAGCGGCAGTACTTTATGGGCGAGGAGCTTGACTCTGTAATGAACTATCCGCTGCGAAGTGCTATGATTGACTTTATTAACAAGACAGCCAGTGCCAAAAACTTTGATGAGCGCATTATGAGCCTTAAGGAAAACTACCCTCCCCCTGCTTTTTATGCAACATTCAACTTCCTCTCAAGTCACGATACCGAAAGAATTCTTACAGCTATGGGCGGAAAAACTTGTATGAGTAGGGACGAACAAGCCGCAGCACAGCTTTCTTTTGATGAGAGAGACAGCGCTGTAGCTAAGCTTAAATGCTTGATTGCCATGCAGATGTTTCTTCCCGGTGTTCCTGTTATTTTCTATGGCGACGAGGCAGGGCTTGAAGGATATGCTGACCCATTCTGCCGCAAGTGCTTCCCATGGGGGTATGAGGATGCCGATTTGACCGAATTTTACAAAAAGAACATTCTCTTGCGAAACGAAAACAAAGTTTTTCACTCGGGAGAATTTGAAACAGTTTATATGTGCGAAAACGGCTACGGCTTTATCCGTTATGATGACGATGACAGTTTTATCGTTCTCGTAAATTCAGGAAACCCTACCACCTGCCGTCTCGATGTGGCACGGTTTGGCATTTCTGTTCTAAAAGACTCCTTTGGATATGAGCACTATGAGTCAGGCGACGGTATCTTCTATGTTGATATGCCTGAAAACTCTGTTAAGGTTTTTAGAAAAATATAACAAAAAAATGTGACCTTTAAAGGTCACATTTTTTATTTAAGTGAAATTGCTTCTTTCGCCTTTTCTACGATATTCTCTGCTGTCAAGCCGTACTTTTTAAACAAATCAGCAGGCTTTCCGCTGCAGCCAAATTCGCTTGTACCTATAATCTTTACAGGACATGGTGCATTCTCTGCCGTAACCTCAGAAACAGCACTTCCCAATCCTCCGTAGATTGAGTGCTCCTCTGCAGTTACAATAGCTCCAGTTTCCTTTGAAGCCTTTATTATAATGTCCTTATCTATCGGCTTTATTGTATGCATATTGACAACTCTTGCGGAAATTCCTTCCTTTGCAAGCATTTCGCGCGCCTCAAGCGCCATCCCTACCATAAGACCTGTAGCAATAATGGTTACATCCTTGCCTTCCTTAAGCTCTACGCCTTTTCCTATCTCAAACTTATAGTCCGCAGGATTTACATCCTCTACAGCCAGTCGGCCAAATCTCATATAAACAGGTCCGTCATGTTCAACCGCCGCCTTTACCGCAAGCTGTGCTTCGATATCATCAGCAGGGTTAATTATTGTCATATTCGGGATAGTGCGCATAAGAGCAATATCTTCAAGACACTGATGTGACGCACCGTCCTCACCTACTGAAATTCCGGCATGAGTTGCACCAATTTTTACATTAAGTTTTGTGTAGCCTATTGAGTTTCTTATCTGCTCAAATGATCTGCCTGCTGCAAACATAGCAAAGGTAGATGCAAACGCAATCTTTCCGCTTGCTGCAAGTCCTGCTGCAACACACATCATATTTCCCTCGGCAATTCCTGCATTGATAAATCTGTCAGGATACGCCTTTTTGAACATCTCTGTTTTTGTAGACTTAGAAAGGTCTGCGTCTAAAACAACAACTCTTTCGTCCTTGCCGCACTCAACAAGTGCCGCACCGTATGATTCTCTTGTAGCTTTCTTTGCCATTATAAACTCGCCTCCAATTCTGCAATTATAGCATCCAACTCTGCAATCGCCTGATTATACTGTTCCTCACTCGGAGCATTTCCGTGCCAGCCGGCATTGTTTTCCATAAAGGAAACTCCCTTTCCCTTTACTGACTTCATTATAATTGCGGTAGGCTGTCCCTTTGTATTCTTTGCTTCGTTTATGGCAGATTCCAATGAATCAAAATCATGCGCATCAGCGATTATTACCTTCCACCCAAAGCTTTCAAACTTTTTATCTATAGGATTCGGGTTCATTACATCTGCTATGTTTCCGTCTATTTGAAGACCATTGTTATCAACAAAAATTGTGAAGTTATCAAGCTTATAATGAGCTGCAAACATTGCCTGCTCCCAAACCTGTCCTTCTTCAAGCTCTCCGTCACCTAAAATTGAATAAACCCTGTAATCCTTATTATCAAGCTTGGCTGCAAGCGCCATTCCACCTGCTGCTGAAATTCCCTGACCAAGTGAGCCTGTTGACATATCAATACCCGGTACCTTGTTCATATCAGGATGTCCCTGCAGATAGCTGTCAGCCTTTCTGAAGGTTTTAAGATCCTCTTCCGGCAAAAAGCCCTTGTAAGCCAAAATCGAATAGAGTGCAGGACAGGTATGTCCCTTTGAAAGCACAAGCCTGTCACGCTCTGCCATCTTAGGATTTTTTACATCCACATTCATTTCCTCACAGTACAAATAAGTAAGCAAGTCGGCTATTGAAAGTGACCCACCCGGATGTCCCGATGCTGCACTGTAGATAGCAGTTAATGCATTCTTTCTGACCTTATTTGCAATTATTGCAAGTTCAGTTGCTCTTTTCTTTTCCATTGTCTTCCTCCTAATTTTTATCTATTTTTGCATTTTGGAAAGCTATTTCCATAATTTCTGCAAGTCTTTCTTCTTCCCCCGACAAATGCAGATATCCAACCAAGGCTTCAAAACCGGTCGCTCTTCTGTAATCTGTAAGGTCGGCATTTTTGGGGACTGTTGCACTCTTGGCGTTTCTCCCCCTTTTGTAAATTGCAAGCTCTTTTTCAGTAAGCATCGGCTCTATCGCCGCCATTGCGTTACTCTGCGCTCTTGCTTTTACATATCCTACATTTTGTACATGCAGCTTATGTGCCGGCATATCAGGGTGCATTTTTAAAACCTGTTTTCGTGTGAAAACCTCATAAACTGCATCACCTATATATGCAAGCACCAACGCCGGATATACCGACGGATTATCTACTTTGCTCATTTCGCGTATGACCATTTTACACCCATTGGCGTATCCTTCAATATAATATTTCTCGCAGCAAGCTCATCGCGTATGCGGTCAGCCTCCGCCCAGTTCTTATTCTTTCTTGCCTCATTGCGCTGCTCAATAAGTGCTTCAATCTCTGCATCTACCGACGCCTCTTCTTTTTCCTCAAAAAGACCGAGTACATCTCCGATTTCGTGGATTGCGGCAAGTGTTTTTTCAATTACCTCCTTAGAGTTGTTTCCGTCCTGTGAAAGATTTTTATTTGCAGATGATACAATATCAAATATCGCAGAAATAGCGTCTGCAGTATTTAAATCATCATCCATAGAATCACGAAAACGCTTCTTTGCTTTTTCTATTGCATCTATAAGTTCGTTTTCACAGTCTTCAAGCCCTCTGTCCTGCGCCGCGCCTGATAAGAACTTTAAATTATCGATACAGGTATAAACTCTTTCCATTGCGGACTGTGCCTGCTGCATAAGAGTGTCGCTGAAATTAACAGGGCTTCTGTAGTGTGCAGACAGCATAAAGAATCTTACAACCTCCGGCTTATACTTTTCTGTGATATCTCTTATTGTAAAGAAGTTGCCGAGTGATTTACTCATCTTGCGATTGTCTATGTTAATATATCCGTTATGCATCCAGTAGTTTGCAAAGCTGCAACCGTTTGCGCACTCTGATTGTGCGATTTCGTTTTCGTGGTGAGGGAAAATCAAATCCTTTCCACCTGAATGAATGTCTATACTTGCACCCAAAAATTTATTTACCATCGCCGAACACTCAATGTGCCAGCCCGGTCTTCCCATACCCCACGGGCTTTCCCATGCAGGCTCACCCGGCTTTTGCGCCTTCCAGAGGGCAAAGTCCATAGCATCTTCCTTATCATCGGTAACATCAATTCTTGCTCCCGATTCAAGTTCCTCAAGCGGCTGGTGCGAAAGCTTTCCGTATCCGTCAAACTTCTTTGTCCTGAAATACACATTTCCGTCTACATTATATGCATATCCCTTTTCCTCAAGGTCCTTTACAATCTCTATAATTGCATCTATATTCTCGGTAGCCTTTGGATGAATTGTTGCCTTTTTAATTCCAAGCGCCTCTGCATCCTTAAAATATTCGGCAATAAAACGCTCACCAAGCTCTTTTACTGTAATACCCTCTTGATTTGCTCTTTTTATCATCTTATCATCAATATCCGTAAAGTTCTGCACGAATGTTACCTTGTAACCTAAGTATTCAAGGTATCTGCGCATTGTATCAAATATTATGAAAGGTCTTGCATTCCCGATATGGAAATAGTCATAAACCGTTGGTCCGCAGGAATACATTTTAACCTCTCCCTCTTTTATAGGGACAAACTCCTGTTTTTCTCTTGTCATTGTATTATAAATCTTCATTTTCTTTCGCCTCTTTTTTCTCTAATTCTGCAATCTTCTTTTCAAGCGCAGCCATATGCACTGAAAGCGTGCATATCTGTGATGAAACCGGATCCGGAATAGTTATCTGGTCAAGGTCAGCACCTATTCTTATGCCCTCACGCTTCACAACTCTTGCAGGTACGCCCACACAGGTTGAATTTGCCGGAACCTCCGAAAGTACAACAGCGCCTGCCGCAATTTTGGAATTGTCCCCAACAGTAAAGGGGCCAAGTACCTTAGCACCGCTTCCTACCATAACATTGTTTCCAAGTGTAGGGTGACGCTTTCCTTTTTCCTTTCCCGTACCGCCAAGCGTAACGCCTTGGTAAATAGTACAGTTATCACCGATAATCGCAGTTTCGCCTATAACAACTCCCATGCCGTGGTCAATAAACAGGCCTTTGCCGATTGTTGCGCCGGGATGTATCTCAATTCCTGTCCAGAACCTTGTACACTGCGAAATCCATCTTGCGATAAACTTCATACCATGCTTATAGAAAAAATGTGCAGCTCTGTGCCACATAACAGCCTGAATGCCCGGATAGAGAAAAAACACTTCTATTCCGGATCTTGCTGCCGGGTCGCGCTCCAAAACCGCTTTCACATCATTCCTTATATTCTTAAACAGCATAATACACCACCTTAACTAGCATATATAATCATTATACATTATAACCCTTTAAAATACAAGGTTTTTTGCGATATTTTTGTAAATAAAAAGAGTATGGCTTTCCCCATACTCTATCTTATTGTTTTAGTCAGCAGTTTGTTACCGGAATTATAAGCTTAGTACCTGCCGAAACCGAAAACTCATCTTCAAGACAGTTACGCGCCAGAATGTCATCACATCGTACATGATAGTGCTTTGCAATATCCCACATACTGTCGCCCTCTTTAACAAAGTAAATAATCATACCGCTATCCCTTGCTCCAAGATTTTCAATATCAACAGCATTTATCACACGAACTGTTGATTTTTTTATAACCTTTCCGCTTATATTAAGCCCGCACCTTATTTCCACAGCATTTTGTGAGCTTATTGTATAGCTTATATGCTCACACTCAACCTTTAAGAGAATTTCCTCGCCTCTTGAAGTATTTGGGCAGTCTATCATATAGCTAAACGGAATTTCCTCACTCATTCCGCACACCGGTGCCTGTTGATTTTCGGACATATATATAACATACACAACCGCTTTTCCCGATACCGCAACACGCCCGTTTTGTATCTGCGTTCCGCAAATTACCGGCTTTACCGCCACGGTATACACGCCGGCTATTTCCGGCTGACCTTCTGCCTTACTTACAAGCTCCTTTAATACCGCTGAGAACATCGGTCGGTCCGTTATTTCCTCTGCTTCTATTTCCTCATACGAAAGTGTGCATTCACTGTTTGTAAAGTAGCAGTCCGAAACTATCGGCAATTCGATTTCGGCTTCGTTTCGCACACATACAAGTATCTGAGCCGACACGGCAACGCACTTTCCCTCTCCGCCAGTCGCAGGGGCTATAGCAAAGTCTGTTTCCCCTATCTGGTATGCCACATCACACTCTGAACCCTCTGTAAGTCCCTCCATATCAAATACTTCGGTAAAAGGCAATTCAAAATCAGCCGGCACACAGCTTCCGCCTGTTGTTAAGTACATTAATGATATCCGTGCCTTTCCCTTAATCACAAGCTTATTCGAGAGGGCTCTACATTCTTTTTCAAGAATTATAACATTACTTTTCAACACTTCGCACGCCTCTGTCTGCGCCCCCGAAAGCTCGATAACATCCTCTAAAGTAAAGGAGAACTCTTTATACTCATTCATACTGCAAAGCTTTATGCTGTCCTTTCTTATCTGCACCGCATCATCCTCGATGTCACAGATAACGCTACAACTTTTATCCGCAATCACCTCCGTATTTATCACAACCTGAGCCTCAATCCCTATTTTCCGTGAATTTATCAGCTTATATCCAACTTTTTCCGCATCACAGGATGCTATTATCTTAACATCCGGTGTGAATTCTGCTCTTTTTACAGTTTCGCAGAACTCAAGGCTTCCTTTTATGCATCCGATATTCCCATCTTCGCTTTCGGGAACATACAATACATTAACATTAACCTTTCCCTTTAATATTATTCTACCGTCGTCTGCCTGCTTTTCACACAGATATGTTTCTGCATCCACCTGCAGTACCTTTAATATATCAGGCTTTACATCAGGAACTATTATACTTCCCTCTGCACTCGTTCTTATATCGCCCTCAAAGACGGCTTTTCCAATATTTATGTTCTGTTTCTTTACCTGCATGCTGCATATCCTCCTAAAAAAATAATCCCATAGTAGATACTATGAGATTATTCCTTTATATATGCTTATTTCAGGTTGCAAATTTTCTTCCAGTTTTCGTAAGCTGCATCCCACTTTTCCGATTCTTGCGGCTTATATATATCAATCGGGAAAGAATTCTTGACAATCTTTCTTCCCTCTGCGAGGTCAGAAATTGCTCCCATCGCCATTCCCTGAACAATAACATTTCCTATACTTGTAGCCTCTATAGGTCCAGCAGAAACCTCTCTCTTTGTTGCGTTTGCAGTGAACTGACATATCATCTTATCCTTTATTCCGCCGCCGACAATATTGATTACATTGTATTCTTTTCCTGTAACCTCTTCCATTCCTTCGACAACCTGGCGATACTTAAATGCAAGGCTCTCTGCTATACAGCGTACAATCTCGCCCTTTGTTTCCGGAACCTTTTGACCGGTCATTTCACAGTATTCGCGGATGCGCTTTGGCATATTACCCGGAGTCTGGAACTTATGATAATCAGGGTCAATAAGGCTTGCAAACGGCGTAGCTTCTCTTGCCTGCTTTTCAAGCTCATCAAATGATAAAAGTGTTCCCTCTCTGTCCCACTGACGGCGTGATTCCTGAATGAGCCACAGGCCCATAATGTTCTTAAGGAACCTGATAGTCTTATCAACTCCGCCTTCATTTGTAAAGTTATGCTTCATTGCATCAGGCGTCACCATCGGCTCTTTTAGCTCTACACCCATTAAAGACCATGTTCCGCTTGATATGTAGATAAAGTCTTCATTTTCAGCAGGTACTGATGCAACCGCAGAGCCTGTATCATGAGATGCAACCGCAACAACAGGAATTCTCTCTACCCCAAGTTCCTCCGCAAGCTCTTCCTTTAAAACTCCTATCTTTTCACCCGGATATACCATATCCGCATAAATATCTGTTGGAATACCAAGCTTTTTAAGCATATCCTCTGCCCATTTATGTTCCTTTGAGTCGAACATCTGCGAGGTGGATGCTATTGTGTATTCACACTTCATCTCTCCTGTTAAGAAATAGTTTAAAAGATCAGGCACAAAGAGAAGCTTATCTGCACACTTTAATGCAACATCATCAGAAATCTTCTCGGAAAGCAACTGATAAACTGTGTTGAACCAGTTAAATCCAATACCTGTCTTTTTAAAAATTTCCTCTTTAGGTACAAGCTTAAATGCCTCATCGTACATTCCGTCTGTTCGTGTGTCACGGTAATGATGAGGATTTCCTAAAAGCTTTCCGTTTTTATCTAAAAGTCCGTAATCCACTCCCCATGTATCAATTCCTATACAGTCGATATCCCTGTCACCGGAATTTGCACACTTTAGAATTCCCTGCTTAATTTCATGGAAAAGTCTTAAAATATCCCAATACATTCCACCGTTTACTAAAACCGGATCGTTTGAGAAGCGGTGCTTTTCCTCAAGCGTGATTTTTTTTCCGTCAAAAGTAGCGAGCATTGCGCGTCCGCTCGATGCTCCAAAGTCAAATGCTAAAAATTTATAGTTCTTTCCCATTTTATTTCTCCGTTTCAATATTTATACAATATATTATACAAAAACAGATTTTACTTGTCAATAATATTGAAAGAAAATGTTAAAAATCGCTGGACATAATATTTGTTGTATGCTATAATAGACATATACTTGTTATCGAAAGGAGATACATATGAATAAAATCAAAATTACAGCTCTTGCAATGTCTGTTGCACTTGCTTTTTCAAGTGTAGCCAGCGCGGCGACATTTACAGATATGCCAGCTGACCCAACTGCTGCACTAGCTATCGAAAATGCAGTCAAAAACGGACTTATTTCCGGATACGAGGACAATACAGTCCGCCCTGATGCAAACATCAAAAGAAGTGAAATGGCAGTTATCATCTCTCAGGCATGTAAAGTCACCAAAGAAGGCGATATTTCTCGATTTACCGATGTGACCAAGGACGACTGGTATTATTCTGCTATGGCTAAGGCATACGAAATGGGTGCTTTTTCAGGTGACGACCAGAACCGCATGAATCCTACAAACAACATAACATTTCAGGAGTGTTTCACGGTTTTATCTCAGGTTTTTGACCTAACACCTCCCGCTGTAAAGCTGGACAGTGTTCCTGATACACTTCCTGAAAATATAATTGCAAAAGACAAGCGTTACTACAGTGTTGAAGCACTTTCAAGCTTTACCGACAAAAACGAGGTCGCTGACTGGGCTAAATACTTCGTTGCCGGTGTTGTTGCAAATGGTGGCTGGAATGGCGTTGACGGAAAAATCACACCAACTGCCTACATCACAAGAGCACAATTCTCAATTGTTATGGATAACCTTATCCAAAACTATATTGACACACCTGATACATACACAGAGCTTCCTGAAGGAAACACAATGATAAGATGCGACGGTGTTGTTCTTGATAATGTTACCACAGACGGCGTTATCTATATAGGTGACAGCGTTTCAGAAAATGGTATTACAGTAAACAACTTAACTGCAAATGATAAGTTTGTTGTTCGCGGTTGTGCTACTCCGGTTACAGATGCAACAGGCAAGACCACATACGGCGATATCGGAATTAAAGTGACAGGTCATTTTGAAAATATGCGCATTATAAGACCGTACATCTACCTTGATATGTCAGAGGCGACATACGGCGCTGTATATGCTGTAAAGGATACAAACCTTGCAATCAGCATTTCACTCGGTCAATAATTCTAAGGGAACCTCTAAAGCGGTTCCCTTTTTGCTACCAAAAAAGCCGATACCTTCGTATCGGCTTTTAAACTGTATGTAGCATCTTTCACGCTACATCAATTTATATGCATAATAACCTCCTAAATCTTCTCTATACTTTAAAAGGCTAACTATTCTCAAGTCCGAAGCTTACCGCCAAAGCATCGTTGACGGTTTGCATAAGATTTTTATCTAAATGTGCCACCTTTTCTCTAAGGCGTTTTTTGTCTATGGTTCTGATTTGCTCCAATAATACTACCGAATCTTTATAAAGTCCGTATTCGGATGCTGATAATTCAATATGCGTCGGCATTTTCGCCTTATTTATCTGAGAAGTTATTGCCGCAGCAATAACAGTTGGGCTATATTTATTACCAACATCATTCTGGATTATCAAAACAGGTCTTATACCGCCTTGTTCACTTCCTACAACAGGACTCAAATCGGCGTAGTATATATCTCCTCGTTTAACAATCACCACTATTCACACTCCGTCAGTTTTTCCTCACAGCAGGATAATGCATCATTATCCGCATCAAAACACATCTGGGCTAGCGTAAGGTTTAAAGAAGCCATTTCCCTGTAGCCTTGCTTTAGTATTTCCTCCCTTTTAAATCTTTTGCAAACATCAAGAAGGGATTTGTTTTTTTCCTTATTAAAACAAAGACCGGACATGACCTTTTTTAGTTGTGACAAAGCAATCAGGCCCCCTGTTATTCATTTCTCCTAAAATCATATTTTATCCAGATAGTTAAGTGTTATTGCTTCCCTCCCATTCTCTTTGTAAATTCGCGGAATACGCTTTGATACCAGACACAAAACCTCATAATTAATTGTGTTCATCCAATTTGCAACGCTATCTGCTGTTATCTGTCCGTCGCCAAATATGATTACTTCGTCACCTATGTTTATATTATTGACATTTGTGACATCAATCATACATTGATCCATACAAATTCTGCCTATAACATTGCAAAGCTCTCCACCCGCTTCTATTTTCGCCTTATGTGAAAGGCATCTTGGGTATCCGTCTGCATAACCGACAGGAATTGTCGCTATCTTAGTCTTCTTATCGGTTATGTAAGTCTTTCCGTAGCTGACTCCTACTCCATCCTCTACTTCCTTTACCAAAGTTATGCGGGATTTTAATGTCATAACCGGCGAAAGCTCAAGGCGGGATTTGTCAACCTCCTCTGACGGATAGTACCCGTACAGTATCACTCCTGCACGCACCATATCAAGATGTGCCTCAGGATACATCATAATACCTGCACTGTTTGCAATATGCTTGCACGGTATTTCAATTCCAACTTCCGAAAGACCTGCGACAAGGTTTAAAAACCTGTCAAGCTGCATTTTAGTATAGTCCCGGTTTTCCTCGTCCGCACATGCAAAATGCGAAAAAATTCCGTCTATTTCAAGATGTGGTAGCTTCGAAATTTTCACAATCTCCGCTATCACCGCTTCATTATTTTCCCCTGACACAAAGCCGAGTCTTGACATTCCCGTATCGACTTTTAAATGAACCTTTACAGTCTTGCCGAGCAAGCTTGCAGTATCTGAAAGACACTTTGCATACTCGTAATTATAAACTGTAGGCATTATATCATTCTCAACAATTTCCTTTGCCTCTTCGGCAAATGTGGCACCTAAAATCAAAATGGGAACTTCTATTCCCACTCTTCGCAGCTCCTTTGCCTCATCAACCATAGCAACCGCAAAGGCGTCAACGCCGCTCTCTAAAAGAGCCATACAGCACTCCTTGTATCCGTGTCCGTATGCATCCGCCTTTACAACCGCCATTATTTTTGAATTCGGATTTGTTATTTTCCTTATATTCGCTGCATTGGATTTTAATGCATCAATATTAATTTCTGCCCATGTTCTGTTCATTATATCAAGTTCCTTTTTATTTTATCATACTTTTTTCTTTGTTTCCACAGGTAATATATGGGGAATTGCATTTACGATATCTGGCGCCGTAAGTGAAGTTTCAGTCACACCTTCTACGGCATAATCGCCCGATTCAGCATGCAGATAAACTGAAAGTGCCGCAGCCTCCGTTTTGTCCCCGACTGTTACTGCCAATGCCGCCGTAATTCCTGCCAGAACATCACCGCTTCCTGCCGTCGCCATACCGCTGTTTCCTGTTAAATTTATATATTGTGTACCGCAAGGTGCCGTTATTATACTATGATTTCCCTTCAAAACAAGTGTCACTCCGTATTTATCTGAAAAGTCTTTTGAAACACCGATGCGATCTTTTTCCACATCCGCCGGCGCCATTTTGATAAGTCTTCCCATTTCGGCACTGTGCGGTGTTATAATCACAGGGCACTTGCACCTTTTTAAAAGCTCAACATTCTTTGAAAGTGCGAAAAGTCCGTCTGCATCAACCACAACCGGAACTCGGGCCGTCTCAAGCACTTTTTCAAGCAAGTCATATACATACTCCTCACGCCCTATTCCGTTACCGAAAAGAATTGCATCGTAGCCTTTCATTTTTTCGCATATGATGTCTTTATCCTTTTCAAAATCAACAGGACAGGTCATGGCCTCTATGCAGGACTTTTGCACCACATCATTAATCTCCTTTGGAATACAGGCGGTAACTATCCCCGCTCCTGCTCGAAAAGCAGCCTTTGCAGCAAGGGTTACGGCACCTGCCATTCCTACGCTTCCACCAATTACAAAGATTTTACCATAATCTCCCTTGTGCGAATTTGCTCGCCTTTGCGGCATTACCCTTTTTGCAAATTCAGCATCTATGGTGTTTACATTTATTTTTTCAAGCAGTTCTTTGGGAATTGATATATCCGCAACAATGATTTTGCCTGTAAAGTCTGCTGCCGGATATAACAGCATCCCTGCTTTATATGCCGCAAATGTTACCGTCTTATCTGCTTTTACAGCAACCGTCGCCTCACCACTATCTGCATTTATTCCTGACGGAACATCTACCGACAGTATATATTTTGAATTTCGGTTAATCCTCTCTATTATCTCCTTTACAGGTGACTTTATTTCTCCCTTAATGCCTGTTCCCAAAATCGCATCAACAACACAGTCAGACAGCTGTAAATCCTTCTCAAATTCGCAGCTTTCAATGTTACCAACTTCCAACCCCATAGCTTTTAAAATGTTATAATTAATAAGTGCATCGCCGGAATAATCGTCCCCTAAAGCAAGATATATTTTTACTTTTTTGCCCATAATAATGAGCCGTCTTGCTATTGCAAGTCCGTCTCCGCCGTTATTACCTCTGCCGCAGACAACAGTAAAGCTTTCAAAATGCTTTATTTCCAAAACACAAGCGGTCGCTGCATTTTCCATCAGGACAATACCCGGTATATTGAATTTTTCAGTCGAAAGCGCATCAATTCTGCGCATTTCCTCACTAAAGCAAACCTTCATAAATATCTACCTTTCAAGCACAACATATGCCATAGCCAAACTATCGGTATGTGTAATCGAAACGAATATATCGGCTATTCCGGCTTCTTCACAGATTTCCTTTGCACTGCCGTATAAATTGATGTATGGCTTGCCTTTATCATCCCTTAAAACCTCGACATCACAAAGACCAAAGCCCCGCACTCCCGTTCCTAAAGCCTTTGAAAACGCTTCCTTTACAGCAAAATTAGCCGCAACAGTCTGCGGCTTATTATGCTTTTTCAAAAACAGTTCCTGCTCGCCTTTAGTGAAATATCTTTCCGCAAAACAATCACCTGCTTTTCTTATTCTGTCAATCTCACACAGGTCACAGCCTATCCCGAAAATCATTGCAGGTCTTCCTCCCGAACTGTAACAAGCCTCGGATTTGCCGCTTTTATTCCTTTTAATATTTTAGCATTTGGCTGCAGGTATACTAAGTAGCGCGTCTCGCCTTTTGAAAATATGGCGCTGTATACACCTTTTGCATTAATGTCGCCTGTTAAATCGAGTACCTTCAAAGAGGGATTTACTCTCTTTGCTTCTGCCGGTGCAAAGCCGTCTATATGTGCCAGCTCTATACTTATCATTCTCTTTCTTGAACGCTTTGCTATGATTTTATCGATATCAAGAACAGAGTTAGTCAAAATATATTCATATTCCACATTTCCCATTCTGATAAGGTAAACCGCTCCGTACCATATTCCTACTATAGCAAAAAGCTCAAGACCAAATAAGTAGCGACTAAGAAGCAAACAGACAAATGTCAAGAAAGTTGCCGCAAAAACCGTACCCATCTGTATGAGAATATCCTTCAAAGTCTTTTTATGCTTAATTATATACTCGCAAAAAATATCCATTTTGTTCATCCTACCTGTTCTTTCAAAATCTCACAAAGCTTTTTGAGTGCTCGTCCTCTGTGACTTACTGCGTTTTTCTCATCAGGTGTTGCAAGACCGAAGCATTTTCCAATCTCGGTACACATAAACAACGGGTCATACCCAAAGCCGCCGTCACCCTGCTCCTCCTGCATAATTTCCCCTTCAATTATGCCCTCAGTTGTTATCTCCTCGCCGTCAGGCGTAATGAAGGCAATACTTGCAACATACTGTGCTTTGCGGTCTTTTTTATCCTTCATAACTTCCAAAAGCTTTATATTGCGGTCCTTATCGGTTGCTTCCTCCCCTGCAAATCTTGCAGAATAAATTCCGGGTGCACCATCTAAAGCGTCAACGCAAAGTCCCGAATCGTCTGATATGACAGGTAAATCACACAGCATTGCAACCGCACGAGCCTTTATAAGCGCATTTTCCGCAAAGGTAGCACCTGTTTCCTCCACCTCAACATCTATTCCCTCATCATGCATTGAAACTACTTCATATCCAAGCTCACCGAGGATTTCCTGAAATTCTCTTATTTTTCCTTTATTAGTAGTTGCAGCAACTATTTTCATTTTTCTTTCCTTTCGTTTCTAATCATTAATGCCAAGTGCTATCGGATTACCAAGCCTTCTTACAAGCTCATTGGTTTGCACAAGACGCTTTATATCAAAATCGCCTGTCCAGTGTATGTCCGAACCTATGCTGAGCTTTATTCCGCTTTCCGAAATCAGCCGGCGTTTTTCCTCATTTGTTATTAAATCAAAATAGTAATCATAATTTCCGGAAAAGTTTATCTCCCAGAACATATTATCCCTCTTTAAAACCTTTAAAAGATCCAGTCCATATCTCTCGCACAACTTAAAAATATCGGTGTGCGCAAGACCGGTATCGCACTTAAAAAGTCTTTTCCATTCAAAAAACTCGTATAAATCCATCGCTTTTTCACTGTCAAGGCTCTCAAACAGGCAATAATCAAGCTGCTTGCTCAAGTGTGCCGGAAAATCAGCAGGTCTTGGTCTGGTCCCGATTTCCAGTCCGCATAAAACGGTGATTTTATCTCTGTACTTTTCACCTGCATACTTTACTTCATTAATATATTCTGAAATACGGTCGCCTATGCTGAACTGATGGTCGGTTATTCCTATCACATCTACACCGTTTGAAATTGCATTTTCCACCACTTCGCACACGCTGTTATGTCCGTCATAGCTGAAACTGCTATGTGTGTGCAAATCAATAATTTTCACTAAAGGACTACCTTCCCTCTTTTTGCATTTTCCTCAAAATCCCATAATATTACATAATAATATTATATCACTTAAAATTATTGCCGTCAACAATAAAATGTGCTATAATGGAGTTATATTCTTATTGCAATGGCGGGAAGAAAAAATGGACGAAAACTTAACAATTCTTGGGAAAGTAATTGAAATTATATATCAAAACCCCGACAACGGCTATACAGTTTGCGAGATTGATTCGCCATCAGACGGATTATTCACCGCAACAGGCTATATGCCGTATCTTGGCGAGGGCGAAAATATTTCGGTTACCGGTGTGTGGGTTACTCACCCTGAATATGGTGAGCAATTCCGTATCACATACTACGAAACCATTCTCCCGACCGACGAACAATCGATTATAGACTACCTTTCTTCCGGCGTGATTTACGGAATACGCCTGGCAACTGCGAAAAAAATTGTAGACAAATTCGGTGCAGATTCGCTTAATATAATACTCACTGACCCGATGCGCCTTAGCGAAATCAAAGGAATATCAGAGAGCCGTGCCGAAAAAATCGGCAAATCATATTTAGAGCTTCAGTCAATGCAGGGAATTCTTATGTTCCTTAGGCAATACGGAATATCAAACAACCTCGCCATAAAGGTACATCAGGCGCTTGGCCCTGAAGCAGTCGAGCGGATAAAGGAAAATCCGTACGTATTGGCTGACAGGGTTGACGGAATAAGCTTTAAAACTGCAGACCAGATAGCGCATCTTCGGGGTATACCTAAAAACTCACCGCTCCGCATAAAGTCAGGTATAAAGTATATCCTCGACCTGTGCGCATATGGCTCCGGGCATACATATATTCCCAAAGATATGCTCGTACAGAATATCATGGCACAGCTTGCTGTAACAGCAGATGAGGCTGAAAACGGCATTACTGCTCTTGAGCTTTCACATGAGCTTTATCGTGACATAATTGCAGGCAAGGAGGTATGCTACCTCTATTCCTTCTATATCGCAGAGCAGTATACCGCAAGACGAATCGCATCCCTTGCAGTTTCGGTGCCTATATATACGATGAGCACAGACGAAATTGCTGCTTCCATCCATCAGGTAGAAACAGAAAGTGGTATTGTTCTTGACGAACATCAAAAAAGTGCTGTAGAAGCGGCAGTAAACCACGGCTGCATGATAATTACAGGCGGACCCGGCACCGGTAAAACCACAACCATTAATGCCGTAATTAAAGTTCTTGACTCAATGCAGCTTTCGATAGCGCTTGCAGCACCAACAGGGCGTGCCGCAAAGCGTATGAGTCAGGTTACAGGACTTGATGCAAAAACCATACACCGACTTTTAGGCATGCAGCCCGGAAGCGAAGATACTCAGCTTTTTTCATATAATGAGTCAAACCCACTTCCCCATGATGTCATCATAGTCGATGAGGTCAGTATGGTTGATATTCAGCTTATGTATGCATTCCTAAAGGCTGTAAAGCGCGGAGCTAAGGTTATTTTTTCAGGCGACAGCGACCAGCTTCCGTCTGTAGGCCCCGGAAATGTTCTAAAGGACATCATCGAAAGCAATCTCATCCCCGTAATAAAGCTTTCACACATATTCCGTCAGGCACAGGAAAGCCTTATCGTCACAAATGCCCATAAAATCAACAGCGGTGAAATGCCGGAGCTTTCAAGTCATGACAAGGACTTCTTCTTTCTTCACAGAAACAGCAGCGAGTCCGTCACGCAGACAATTATTGAGCTTTATAAAAACAGAATTCCCAAAAGCTATTCACTAAACCCGATTTCCTCTATACAGGTTCTTTCTCCGTCAAAAAAAGGAATATCCGGTTCTGTGAATTTAAATCGTGAGCTTCAGGCGGCGTTAAATCCACCCGATATGTTAAAACAGGAATACGCTTACGGAAAAACCATGTTCCGAACAGGTGACAAGGTTATGCAAATCAAAAATGATTATGACATAGTCTGGACCCGTCCGGGCGGCGAAAGCGGTACGGGTATCTTTAACGGCGACATGGGAATAATTGAAAGCATTTCTGTGCGTGACCGCATTATGACGGTTATTTTCGACGATGACAAGGAAACCGAGTATAGCTTTAATGACCTTGACAAGCTTGACCTTTCTTATGCCACCACGGTTCATAAAAGCCAAGGCAGTGAATTTCCTGTTGTAATTATACCTATATGCCGTTTTGCACCTATGCTTATGTGCCGAAATCTTCTGTACACAGCTGTCACACGCGCAAAAACCATGGTTATTCTTGTAGGCAGCGAATCAGCCTGCAGGATAATGATAGATAACAATGATGAAAAAAAACGCTTTACAGGACTTTGTGAAAAGCTGAAAGCCATACTGGAATTTGACACTTCGGAGGATAAATAAAATGAATTTTTTTAAAAAGTTCCCCGCTCTTTCAATTATGACAGCAGCCGGACTTTGGGGACTGACAGGACTATTTGTACGCACCCTGAATGCATCCGGTCTTGACGATATGCAGCTCTTGTTTTTCAGAGGCTCTGTAACAGCATTGTCAATAAGTATTTATCTTCTTATCAAAGATAGAAGCAAAATGAAGATTGACCCAAAAGACTGGTGGTACTTCTTCGGAACAGGTATCCTCAGCTTCACACTTTTTGGTTTTTGCTATTTTTATACAATCTCTGCAGCTTCAATGTCGGTAGCAGCAATACTGCTTTACACCTCTCCGTTTTTTGTTATGATTATGTCTGCAATATTTTTCCGCGAAAAAATAACAGCAGCCAAAATCATTGCCCTGATAATGGCTGCTGCAGGATGCGTCATGATATGCGGTACCGACCACAATGTAACTCTTACTCCTCTTGTGATTTTCACCGGCATTTCCTCCGGATTTTGCTATGCTCTTTACAGTATATTTGGAAGGATTGCTCTTGAAAAGTATTCTTCCATCACGGTTACTGCCTATACATTTCTCTTTGCAGCACTCGGCAGTATGTTTTGGGTAGACTTCCCAAAAATAGCTTCTGTTGCCGTTTCTAATCCGGAAGCTATACTGCTGACGATATTCTTCGCATTTGTAAGTGCAGTTCTGCCATACATTTTTTATACCGGAGGTCTGCAGTACACAGATACAGGCAAGGCGTCAATTATGGCAACCTTTGAAGCGGTTGTCGCATCACTTGCCGGAATCATAGTTTTTGGTGAAAGCATAACTGTACCCGGCATAATCGGTATTGTCCTTGTGCTCAGTGCTGTGGGTGTTCTTAACACAAAATAACTATTTTGTTAAAACCTCTATAGCTTTTAAAAGCTGTGTATCCTCTTGTAAGGTAAGCTCCGATATTGCTTTATCTGAGTCCATATCCACTGTTATATCAGGCTCTATGCCTATTTCATGAATACATACTCCGTTTGGAGTGAAATATTTTGCGGTTGTTATTGACATACCCGAGCCATCGGAAAACGGATATACCGTTTGTACAATTCCCTTTCCGTAGGTATTTGTGCCAATAACAGTCGCTTTTTCATAGTCACCAAGTGCGCCGGTTAATATTTCTGACGCTGATGCACTTCCTCCATTTACCAAAACAGCAATAGGAATATCAAGTTCTTTTTCGTCCGAGTTAATAGTCATACGCTTACCATATTTATCTTCAGTATATGTTATTATACCTTTAGGCAAAAATACATCCGCAATATTACATACAACATTCAAGTCACCACCCGGATTATCCCTCAGGTCAATAACTAAGCTCTTCATGCCTGCCTGAGAAAGAGCATTCATATGTTCACGGAACTCATCAAAGGTGTCCTTTCCGGTTTCCTCTGCTTTCGTTTCAAAACCGGTTATCCGAAGATATGCTACCCCATTTGAAAGCATTTTGGATTTTACACTTTTTTTCTCTATCTTCTCCCTCGTTATAACAATATCAAGCTGCCCTTTTCCTTCTCTTTCAACAGTCATTGTGACTGTTGTTCCTGCTTCTCCGCTTTTTAAATATGTTGCCGCTTCTGTAAGACGATTTGAGTCATATGTTTTTCCGTCTATCGCGATTATAATATCTCCGGATTTCAGACCTGCTTTTTCCGATGGACTGTCCTCCATCGGCGACACAACAACAAGCCTTTCGTTTCCGGTATCAGCACCGAGCGTTGCACCTATACCTACATAGCTCGACACTATATTATCCATATACGAGCTGAATTCTTCCCTTGGGAAATATGCCGTGTACGGGTCCTCTACCGCTGCCGCCATTGCCATAGAGGCATAATCCGCAACCTTCTCCTCATCTACCTCAAAAAGCGAATAAGAGGACAGCATATTCTTTACCGCAGAAATCTTCTGCATCGCCCGCCCTGCGGTTGTTGCATATGAAATATCGCGCACAGCATTTGTTACGAAACAGGTTATCAGGGCTGTTATTAATATCGTTAATATAAACCTTTTTTTGTTCTCCACTTACAAAACCTCCATTATCATATATTCTTATCTTATGCGCTTTTTTTAATAATATTATAGGGGTGATATCAATCACCCCTTGAAAATCTTATATTAAAGGTATCCTGCAGGATTTACTGCCTTACCATTCACCTTTACCTCAAAGTGAAGGTGGTTTCCGGTAGAGTTTCCGGTAGAGCCCACTCTTGCGATTGTCTGTCCTTTTGTAACCGCCTGTCCGGCACTAACCAAAAGCTTGCTGCAATGTGCATAGAGCGTCACATATCCGCCACCGTGGTTAACAGTTACCGTATAGCCATAGCCGTTAATCCAACCCGATGTCAGCACAACTCCGTCCTCTGCAGCGTATATCGCAGTTCCTAAAGGTGCGGCATAGTCGATACCTGAATGTAGCTTTCTCGTTCCGGTTATCGGGTGAATTCTGTATCCATATGGCGAAGAAATACGAGTGTAGCTTGCCATCGGGAACAGGAATTTTCCGTTTCCGGTATATTTTACATTCTTCTGCGAAGACGAATTAAGTGCTGCATTTATCTGCGCCTGAATTTGCTGTTCTGCCTTTTCCATTTCAGCTTCCTGCTTTTTCAGCTCGTTAATATCATTTGACAGCTCTTTAATTATTTTCTCCTGCTCTGCCTGCTTTACCTTAATTTCGTTCTGCTTACTCTCTAAAAGCTGCCGTGCCTCTACTTGCTCTGTTTTCTCTGTTTCAATAACCTTCTTGGCCTCTTCAATCTGTGCCACCTGAGCCTGAAATTCGTCAATTATAGCGTTGTCGTGCTTTACGATTGATTCGATTATTGAAATTCTCGTAAACAGGTCGGAAAGTCCTTTTGCCTGAAATATCAGCTCAAGATATGAAGTAGTACCGTTTTCGTACATTATCTTCATACGCTTTTTTAGCTGCTTATCTGTCTTTTTTATAGACTCATCAAGAACTGCAATCTCAGCATTTTTTGCATCAATTTCAGCATTCTTTTCGTTTATGACAGCCTGCACTGCATCAATGTCATCCTGTAAGCCTGAGATTTCAATGTCAATCTCGTTTTTCTTTGCTTTCTGTGCATTTTGCTGTGCCTGCTTATTTCTTATTTCCTTTTTTGTATCTTCAACTTTCTTCTGACTTTCGGAAAGTTCTTTTTTTAAGTCATTTACGCTTTTTGCAGCATATACCGGTGCCACACTTAATATTGACATCATAAGCGCTAAAGCCAATGTAATTAATCGTTTTTTCATGGTCCCTCCTTATACCTGCAGATACTTTCTCATAGAAATCGCACTGCCCACAACACCTATAAGGCTTCCAAAAACCACAAACAGTACTGCAATGACAGGAGCAATCTCCCAGATTCCAACTAAAGTAAATACATCGAAATTAATTCCCGAGATATACTTCAAAAGTGCAAAGTATCCCCAGAAAACAACAATAAACGAAAGTACCGCACCTAAAAATCCTATAATCAATCCCTCTAAAACAAAGGGAACACGAATAAATCTGTCAGTTGCTCCAATGTATTTCATTATGTTAATTTCCTTGCGACGGTTAAACACAGTAAGCTTTACCGTATTGGAAATTATGACAATTGCAACCATAAACAGAATTATCATCATAACAATGCTGAATTTCTTTAAGGCATCTGAAAGGGACAGTACCGTATTTACAACATCCTGCTTGTTTACAACCTTTTCAACATCTGCAATTTTTTCCAGTTCTGCAACTGTTTCTTTTGTTTTTTCTATATCGGTCAGTACAATTTTATAGGAATCGGAAAAAGGATTGTCCTCTGCAAATCCTTCCAGCATGGTTTCATTTCCGTCGAACATATCATTTATCGCATATTCGAGCGTTTCCTGCTTGGTAAAAAGAGTTGCTTCCTTAACATTCTCTGTTTTTTCTATTTGCGCACCTATCTGTGAAACACGCTCACTGCTTGCATCAGTTCTGATATACAGCTGAACTTCGCACTGGTCCTTGATTTGCATTGTAATAGAGTTTACATTTATTGACAGAATTGCAAAAAATCCCAAAATGACTAAACAGCATGCAATCGTAAACAGTGATGCAATACTCATAAGTCCGTTTCTTGTCACATTCTTTTTCGCCTCGGAAAATGAATACTTAAACTTCGACAGCTTCAAGATATTCACCCCCAACCTCGTCACGGACAATATTCCCGTCCTGAATTTCTATAACCCTTTTCTTCATTACATCAACAATATCCTTGGCATGAGTTGCCATGATAATCGTAGTTCCCATTCGGTTAATTTCCTCGAAAATCTCCATTATTTCCATGGCGGTTTTTGGATTTAAGTTTCCTGTAGGCTCGTCCGCAATCAAAATAAGCGGATGATTTGCAAGCGCTCTTGCCAGAGCTACTCGCTGCTGCTCTCCGCCCGATAGCTGACGCGGATACATCTTTGCTTTATAGTTAAGCCCCACTTCGCTTAAAACCTCAGGAACTCTTTTTCTGATTTCACGCTTTGATGCGCCTACAACGCGCATAGCAAACTCTACATTTTCGTATACGGTTCTGTCCTCTAAAAGACGGAAATCCTGAAAAACAACACCCATTTTTCTACGCAAAAATGGAATTTCTTTATCAGGCAATGCGGTTACATCAATGCCATCTAAAAAAACCTGTCCTTCGGTAACATTTGTTTCTCTCATTATCAGCTTTGTGATTGTTGTTTTTCCTGCACCCGATGAACCAACAAGAAAAACGAACTCTCCGTTTTCTATCTTGAAGCTGGCATTTTCAAGCGCTATGTTGCCAACATCCTCAAAGCGTTTGGTAACATTTACAAATTCAATCATATTACTCTCCCAAATTTCACTAAAAAGTGCGGCACAAAAAATACCGCACACTTTTACCCACCTATATCTTCATAGGATTTGATGTTAAATACTTATGAACCATCATAGCAACCTTAAATACAATCGCCTGATCGAACTTTCTAAGGTCAAGACCTGTAAGCTTATAAATCTTTTCAAGTCTGTACACAAGAGTATTTCTGTGCACAAAAAGCTGTCTTGATGTTTCGGAAACATTAAGGTCATTTTCAAAGAATTTATTAATTGTAAGTATCGTTTCTGTATCAAGCAGCGTAATATCGCCCTTTTTGAACACTTCCTGAAGGAAAAGCTCACAAAGCTTGATAGGCAGCTGGTATATTAATCTGCCGATACCAAGATTGTCATATTTTAGAATATACTTTTCCTCGTCAAATACCTTTCCCACCTCAAGTGCTATCTGCGCTTCTTTGTATGCGGTGTTAAGTCCTGTTATATTCTCTGCAACCGTACTCACACCAACTAAAACGCTCATCATTGTTTCGGAATGTACAGTATCTAAAATCTGCTTCGCTGTATCGTCTACGAAGCTGACATCAAGGTCACCTGTAAGTTCCTTTATAAGAACAATGTTGCTGCTGTCTATGTTGATTACGAAATCCCTTTCTTTATTAGGGAACATATTCCGTATTACCTCGTATATTCCCACTTCACCCTTTTTAAGTACCTTGATATAGAAAAGCACACGCGGAACATCAACATCTACATGGAGCTCAAGAGCTTTCTGATGAAGGTCGAATGCAAGCATATTATCAAAAATGATGTTCTGCATAAATATTGTTTTATCATATTTTTCATCATAATAGCGCCTCACATTATTTGCTGCAACAGTAATTGCATTACAACAATAGCGCGAAACCTCATCAGTACCCTCTACATATACAATATATTCAAGGTACGGTCTTCCTTCAATGAGTCTTACGGTATATCCCTCTCTTACGAACATTTTCTCATTTTCTGAAGCCGTGGATATTAATTCCTCAGCAATCTCTTCAGAAATTTCCGGACCATTTGCAGCTAAAATCAGGCCGGTTGAATCCACAATACCGAATTTTTTAGGAAAAACCTCCGCCATTTGTGAAACAATATCCTGAAACGCCTTACTAATCATAACACATTCCTCCGTAATATACCAACATTCTACTACATTATAACATATTTTTTTCGAAATGTATAGTTTTTTTGTCTATTTTTTCGAAAAAGTTACAGTTTTTTAATATTTAAGGGTAAAAAATAACCTTAGCTCCACATTTGGGAAGTTTTATTTGACTTAAACAGCAATTTATACTATAATAATGCTATACTATTAAGGCAAGGAAATGATTATGGAAAAGATTTTAGAAACCGGTTTTTCAAAACTTGGTATTGATGTAACAAACAAACAAATCGAGCAGCTGCTTTGCTACTCCGACCTCTTATGTGAGTGGAACGAAAAAATCAATCTTACCGCCATTTGCGACACAGAAGGTGTCGCCCGTAAACATTTTTTGGATAGCGCAACTGCTCTTTTAACAGGTTTTGTTCATGGAAAAGTAATTGATGTCGGCACAGGCGCAGGGTTTCCGGGATTAGTTCTTAAAGTTCTGGCGCCTGAGGTAGAACTTACACTTCTCGACTCCCTCAATAAGCGTATCAACTTCTTAAAGGCTGTTTCGGATGAGATCGATGCCCCTGCTACCTTTATACACGCTCGTGCCGAGGACGCAGGAAGGACTCATCGTGAGCAGTTTGATACCGTTGTTTCCCGCGCCGTCGCCAATATGACCGTACTTTCAGAGCTTTGTCTTCCGTTTTTAAAGGTCGGCGGATACTTTCTTGCATTGAAAGGCCCGTTAGCCGACGAAGAGCTTGAATCTGCAAAGAAAGCTATTTACATACTCGGCGGAGAAGTTGACAGCGTATTTTCTGCCCAAATCCCCGAAACTGACCTTAATCACAAGATAATTGTTGTAAAAAAAGTGCGACACACTCCTCAACAATATCCCAGAAAACCCGGAATTGCAACAAAAAATCCAATCGGGAATTGTTATAATTTGAAGAAAAAGCCGACTAAATAAAAAAGTCGGCTTTTTTTGACGAACGAATTTTCTTTCTTTCTCCCAAAATTATGCTATAATGCAATTAGTAAGGCGGTTTTCATATAACAATATATGTATATGTGCATAAGCTCCCAAATATGTGTACATCTACTCCCCCTAAATCCATTTTTTAAACCGCCTTACCACCTTCCATTACAAACTTATACGAAAGGATAATAATTATGCAGGTATTCAGATCGAAAGAAAGAGAGTCCATGAAGGTTGTAAGCCTTCCCATTCACAGCATTTTCCCAAATCCGGCTCAGCCGAGAAAGTACTTTGACTCAATAAGTCTTGAGGAACTAACTGCCTCAATTGAGGAATTCGGTGTACTTCAGCCTATCAGCGTGAGGCGTGTTCGCGGCGGATACGAAATTATAGCAGGCGAACGGCGTTTCCGTGCTGCGGAAAATGCAGGGCTTGATACAATACCTGCAATAATAATGAATATAGATGAAAAAAAATCAGCACTTCTTGCGCTGCTCGAAAATCTCCAGCGTGACGACCTTTCATTTTTCGAGGTTGCCGAAAGCTATCAGAATTTAATAAAATCTCAGGGCTTTACACAGGAGGAAATTGCAAAAAAGCTCGGCAAATCACAATCAAACATAGCAAATAAGCTGCGTCTTTTAAGGCTTTATCCCCGAACACGCAGACTTATTTTAGAATATTCTCTCTCTGAAAGGCATGCTCGTGCGCTTCTTCACTTAACAGACGAGGAGGCGCAGCTGCTTGCCGTTCGCACTATTAATGAAAAAAAACTCAATGTGGCACAGTCAGAGGAACTGATTAAGGATATGCTTAAGTCAAATGTTCCTTCCAAGCAAAAGCTCCGTTTTAAGAGCTTTCAGGACATACGGGTTTTTACAAATACTATTAAACGCGCGCTCGACATAATGCGTGACGGCGGCGTAGATGCAGATATGGAAACCAACTCCTTTGACTGGGGTATTGAATATATAATTAAGGTAAAAAACGAATAAGTCAAAAAGGCACAATCAATTTGATAGTGCCTTTTTATTACTTTTCAAAAACATTAAAACATCTTGCTATACTTGTAACCTCTTCACCTGCTACCACAACATGGTCAACAAGGCGAACTTCAACGAAATTGAGCGCCTGCTCAATCATTTTAGTCAGGCGCAAATCATTTTCAGACGGAATGGCGTTTCCGCTCGGATGATTGTGCGCAATAATCATATATGGAAATCTCTCATTAACTGCAAGCTTCACAACCTCTCTCGGATAAATCGGTGTTTCATTCACCGTACCGCTCGAAAGCTTCTTTACCTTTCGCACTATGCACTTGCTGTCAAGAAATATTACATATGCTATTTCTCTTGTATGTCCATAGAAAAGGTTTTTGATATATGTATTTATATTCATCGGTGTTAAATGAACATTCGCAATATCGTTTCGGTCATTTATGTAACGCTTGACGCTCGCTGACATAAGCTTGAACATAACAGCCGTATGCCTGCTTATACCTTCAATTTTTTCAAGGCTTTCTACATCTGCATCAAAAATTTCGCTTAATTTACCGAATTCATTTATAAGGCGATGCGCAATTTCATTTGTGTTTTTTCGCGGAATTGCGTAAAACAGTAATAGTTCCACCAATTCATGTTCTGCAAGTTCGTCAGCTCCCACGCTTAAGAACTTTTCTTTCAGACGCTTCCTGTGCTTTTCATGCAGCATTTTCCTTTCCTCTGCCAAGCTACATAACACCTCCAACTATTCTTATATTTTTAACCATCAATACTGTCTTCTATCACAATCATGTTGATCGTATTATTTTTTATGTAAAAATATATTTTCTTAAAGCCAATATCATCTTCAGGATCGTATAAATAATAACAACTTTCTACAGATTCAGAAAATATTAAACTCTCCTTATACAAATCCTCCAGTTTTGTTATGTTATCTCCAACCCTGATTCCTCTAGTGGTTTCATAAGAAGAAGATTTGGTAGAGATTTTATTGATCATACTTTTACCATCATCTGAAGTCAAAGTCTTAATTTCAACATCCTCATATTTGCTTTCTGTCCATTTGAAGCCATCACCGGAGCCATATTCTACACTTATAGGCTCCATCTTTACCTTTGAAATGTCCGTATTTAATTCAATAGTTTCTGTTTTTGAATACAGACAGAAATCAGACTTTCCTTCTAGATTTTTTTGATAATCTGTAGTTTGATTTGAACCAGGAACACATCCTGATACCAATAAAAGTCCTATAATACTAATTGCAAATATTAGCTTTTTCTTCACAACAATCCTCCTCATGTCCTCTTTACACAATTCAATAATATTAAACTTATATTAAGTTAGGAACAAAAAACACTTATTGTCTATCGTTTCTTCATCAAAACTTGTACAAACCTCTGAACATTCATATTGGAATTTCTATAAAAACAATCTCTACCAATATAACCATGAAAATCACTTCCTGATGACATTAACAGGTTATGAGAAACAGCCAACTCACTTAAATATTCTTGCTGTTCCTCATCAAATCCCTTATAATATACTTCTATTCCTTTTAATCCAAACCCCATTAAAGCAGGAATAATAGCACTTACCTCTTTTTTTTGCAGTATTTGCTTTTCTGCGCAGCTATACGATATAAAAGGATGTG
>JAZNTB010000014.1:0-5795 GCA_045591565.1 Clostridia bacterium | reverse complement strand
AAGAAACAGATACAAAAATAGAACATAAATCTGACAGTGGATTGCAGATTGATCAAAAAGTCAGAAATGCATTAAAAAAACTAAAAAACAAGAGAGGGATACGATATAATGGCGGAAACACGATAATGATCCCGAACGGTGATATGGCAATGCTTAGACATACATATAAGACCGAAGAGCATTACGCTAATCGCACTGGAGATATAGTTGACTACATTTCTTGCCCTGGAGGAGTAAAAGGAGAAAAACATTACTTCTATGTATTCAATGTTGGCGAATATGGGGATATTGATCCAATATTTAGGCTTGATTATGAATATTATGAGCGGTATAGAGACACAGTAACACAAGTTTTGCGCGAAATGGGAGGAAAAGAAAATGAAGATATCGATGGAACAAAAAGAGTTCATCGCGGGCTTAAACGACTTAGGGATTTCGGAAGAAGTAATAGCGTTGATATTGGGAATGTTGCCGGACGAGGAGAGCCAGAGAGCCTTGGCGAGAGATATAGTGAAACAGGCAGACCAGGGGGCGGAAATAACCGACGAACTGATACTCAGATATCTAATGACGGGAATGAGGGAAGAGGAAAATCACTAAAGCTCCAAGAACCTGAAAGTGAAGATTATACACAGCGAGCTTTACCTGAGGGAAGTATGGTGAATCAGTATAAAAATTCATTGACTAACATTGAATGGGTAAGGTATTATGACACTGTCAACAGATTTGATTGGGACAGTGAAATGAGGACAAAGGAGTTTTCCTTTATTGTGAAAATTGGAGATAAAACTGTATTGAGCACATATAAAAGAGGAAAACCGTCAGTATATTTTGTATCCAATCAATCAACAAGTCTCGAGGAAGGAGTATTATATGACAGAAAATACGCAGAAAGAATTCTTGGACTTATTAGAGAAAATGAAGTTCAACGAAACAAAGAACCAAGCCATAAAATTGATACAGGTAGCAAAGAACCCGTTCGAAATGGTTCAGGAACTGATAGATATTCTTCGGCAGGTGGAGACAGACGAAGAGTTTATGATGAAGATAAGCAAGTTTATGAATCCGACATTTCTCCAGATATAAATGAGAAAAAATATAAACTACAAGAACCTGAAACTGCTACGCTTTCAGAGTATATTGCAGATATCGAGAGTGAGAACTCGGCGCTTCGCGAGGCAAATGCCATTCTGCGAGAGAGTATCGGAACGATAAAGGATATAGGCGTAGACCCTGTGAGGGTTAATGATATTGTATCTAAAATCAAAACGGAAAAACCCTGAAGCTGTTTTCTGATAGTGAGCTCCAATTGCTCACCCGATTAAACAACTTAGGGTTTGATAAGATTATACATCAAAGCAATAATGTTGTCAAGGCAAAAAAAGATAAAAAAGGAAAGCTGTTGCTTTCCTTTTTTACTTATAAATCTTACCGTCAACAATTACATTTCTTATCGAAAGGTCAGGGTTTAAAACCAAGAGGTCTGCTCGTTTTCCCTCTGTTATGCTTCCGGTTATATCGTCAATTCCTGCAGCTTTTGCGGGATTCAGGCTTGCCATACGGAAGGCATCCTCGGTTTTTACTCCGAATTCAATTGCTTTCTTTACGCAATCTATTAGTCTTGCGTTGCTTCCTGCAATAGTACCGTCGGCAAGTCTTGCCTCGCCGTTTACTACATATATTGTCTGTCCGCCTGAAGTGCTTTCTCCGTCCGGCATACCTGTTGTTCTGAGAGAATCGGATATAAGCACCATTCTGTCTTTACCAACAGTTTTGTAAAGCATATTTATAGCCGTTTTTGAAAGGTGGAAACCATCACAGATACATTCACAAAAAATATCACTGTCCAGCGCAGCACCTACTGCATTCGGATTACGGTGATGGAAGCCTCTCATACCGTTGAAGGTATGGGTAAGAACCGATGCACCAAGAGAAATTGCCTTCATCGCAGTTTCGTAATCTGCGTCGGTATGACCAATCGAAATGTTGACCTGGTCTTTTTTAGATTTTATGAATTCGAACGCGCCTTCAAGCTCAGGAGCAAGAGCAATAATCCTGATTATTCCTTCTGATGCTTGGAAAAATTCGTCGAATTCCTCGCATGACGGGTTGCGAATGTAGTCAGGGTTCTGTGCACCTTTATATTTTTGGCTGAAATATGGCCCCTCCATATATATTCCGCCGATATTTGCACCTGCAAAATTCTTCTTTGCAGCTTTAGCAATGTTTTTGGCGGCTGCGAACATTTTTTCGTGACTTTCGGTCATTATATTTGGAAGATATGTAGTAACACCATTTTCTGCCATAAATTGAGAAATAGCATCAAGGGCTTCTTGCGATAAATCCATAGTTTCATATCCAAGTGCCCCGTGAGTGTGTATGTCAATAAGTCCCGGAACTACTAAACAGCCGTCGCAGGAAAGCGTTTCGGTGTTTTGGTCGGGGGAGAGAGTTATTTTGTTTTCTGTTATACCTATGTTGATGTTTTTAAAGGTAAAATCATCGCAAAGTACTTTTCCGTTTCTGAGTATCATATCAGTAGTCCTTTCTATAAAAATCAGCTGTAAGCGCGGTTGTTGTTGTGTTCCTTAAATGCCCTGTCCATATTGCGCTTTGCATCACGGGACAGCATGTCGTTTCGTTTGTCATAAAGCTTTTTACCCTTGCATACCCCGAGTGCCACCTTTACATGTGAACCCTTCAGGTAAACCGAAAGCGGTATGAGTGCGTAACCCTCCTGCTGTACTTGACCGATAAGCTTTCGGATTTCGGATTTATGCAAAAGCAACTTTTTTGGACGAAGAGGGTCGCGGTTAAAAATGTTTCCATGTTCGTAAGGGCTTATATTCATGCTTTTTACAAAAACCTCGCCCTTATCTACTGACGCATAGCTGTCTGCAATGTTCACCTTGCCCTGACGAACCGATTTCACCTCGGTGCCGAAAAGTTCAATTCCGCACTCGATGGTTTCTATAATAAAGTAATTGTGTCTTGCCTTTTTATTTTGTGCAAGTGTCTTGGTATTTTCCATACCGCACTCTCCTTATTTAGATTATCATAATATATTATAGCATAAATTTTACATGTTGCAAAGGTTTTTCATGCATAAATGCGCAAAAAAGATGCAGAAAATAAAATATCAAACTAATTATGCACATTTTGGCAATAAAAATACAAAAAAAACTTGATTTATATTGAGAAATGTATTAGAATAATAATAGTAATATGATTTTCGCATCCGGAGGTACCTATAGGTGAACAAATTAAAGTTTAGTTACAAAAAGGCAGATATGTTTATCGGAGAGCATGAAATCAGCGGAATGAAGGAATATGTCCGCGCGGCTCACGATATGCTTCATAATAAAACAGGGGCAGGAAACGATTTTCTTGGTTGGGTAAATCTCCCGACCGACTATGACAAGGAAGAGTTTGCAAGAATTAAAAAAGCAGCTGAAAAAATCAGAAATGATTCTGATATATTAATTGTTATCGGTATTGGCGGTTCTTATCTTGGTGCAAGAGCAGCTATTGAAATGCTCAGCAATTCTTTCTATAATGTTATAGATAAAGAAAAGAGAAACGGCCCTGTTATTTTATATGCAGGAAACAGCATCAGCTCAACATATATGGCTGACCTTATCGAAGCTGTTGACGGCAAGGATTTTTCGGTGAATGTTATTTCTAAATCCGGAACAACCACCGAGCCGGCGATTGCTTTTCGTATCTTCCGCGAGCTTTTGGAGAAAAAGTATGGCAAGGAAGAAGCAAGAGGAAGAATTTACGCTACAACAGACGCAAAACGCGGAGCTTTAAAAAGCCTTGCGGACAAAGAGGGCTATGAAAGCTTTGTGATCAGCGACGATGTAGGCGGAAGATATTCAGTTTTAACCGCGGTAGGGCTTTTACCTATTGCGGCTGCAGGTATTGATATCGATGCAATGATGCAGGGGGCAAAGGATGCACAGGATTTATATGCAAATCCTGACCTTTCAGAAAATGAGTGCTATCAGTATGCGGTTTGCCGTAACGCACTCCTGCGTAAAGGAAAAAGTGTAGAGATGATGGTTAATTTTGAACCTGCACTTCACTATTTTGCTGAGTGGTGGAAACAGCTCTTTGGCGAGAGTGAAGGAAAAGACGGAAAAGGTATTTTCCCGGCGGCTGCAGATTTCTCAACAGATTTGCATTCAATGGGTCAATATATTCAGGAAGGACAGAGAATTCTGTTTGAAACTGCAATACTGGTTGAAGAACCGACTAAGGATATTGTAATTGAAGAAGATGCAGAAAACATCGACGGACTGAACTTCCTGTCAGGTAAGACAATGGATTTCGTCAATAAAAAAGCTGCTGACGGCGTTTGTCTTGCTCATACCGACGGCGGTGTGCCAAATCTTGTTGTAACAGTTCCAAAACTGGACGCTTATAACTTCGGCATGCTTGTATATTTCTTTGAGAAAGCCTGCGGTATATCCGGATATCTGCTTGGAGTAAATCCGTTCAATCAGCCGGGGGTTGAGGCATATAAGAAAAATATGTTCGCCCTTTTAGGAAAACCGGGCTATGAGGCGGATAAAGCAAATCTGGAAAAAAGACTTGGCTTATAAGCCAAAAATAATTTAAAGGAGGAAGTTAATTATGATAAAGCTTCTAATCGGAACAAAGGGAACAGGTAAAACAAAGGTGCTGCTTGACAGCGTTAATCACGCTACTTCAAACGCAGACGGAAATGTTGTATTTATAAGCAATAACACAAAACAGAATATGTATGATATCAGTTCTAAAGCAAGAATGGCTGATACATCAGACTTTAATATATCTTCATGGGATCAGTTCTTCGGATTTATCTGCGGAATTATCAGCGGAAACTTTGATATCACAAATGTTTTTGTTGACGGAACATTGAAGATTGTAAGCGACCTTGACGGCTTTGAAGAGTTTCTTGCAAAGCTTGAGGAAACAGGAAAGAAGTTTGATATAAACTTTGAGCTTTCTGTTTCTGTTGATGCACAAAGTGCACCTGAATATATCAAAAAATACGCAAACTAATTATTCTCAAGGGGACTATAATAATGCAATACCAAAGTACGCGAAACAGCAGTATATCAATAACTTCTGCTGAAGCTATAAAAAAAGGACTTTCGGAGGAGGGCGGACTGTTCGTTCCGGAACGGATTCCGCAGATGAGTGAAAGTGAAATTTCAGCACTTTCGGAAGTTGGATACAGACAAAGGGCAAAAGCTATTCTGTCTAAGTTCCTTACTGATTTTACTGAAGAAGAACTTGAAGGATGTATAGCAGGAGCCTACACAAAGGAAAAGTTCGGAACGGACAATATAGCGCCGATATATAAGCTCAATGACAATGAATATATTCTTGAGCTGTGGCACGGCCCGACCTGTGCATTTAAAGATATGGCGCTCCAGATTTTGCCGCATCTTCTGACGGTTTCTATGAAAAAGACCGGCGAAACAGATGAAGTGGTAATTCTGGTTGCAACATCAGGTGATACAGGAAAAGCTGCGCTTGAGGGATTCCGTGATGTTAAGGGTACAAGAATTGTGGTATTCTATCCCGACAGCGGTGTGTCTGAAATTCAGAAGCTTCAAATGGTTACACAAGAAGGCGACAATGTTGGTGTAGCTGCGGTGTGCGGTAACTTTGATGATGCTCAAAATGGTGTAAAGAAAATATTCACTGACGAAGCATATAAAGAAATTCTTGCTAACAATAACTTTAAGCTGTCAAGTGCTAACTCTATAAATTGGGGACGCCTTGTTCCGCAAATTGTCTAT
>JAZNTB010000013.1:0-22932 GCA_045591565.1 Clostridia bacterium | reverse complement strand
CCGTTTTGTATCAGCATTATATCACGGACAAAGTCCTGCCAGAAGGAAAGAATAAGGTCTGCATCGTCCTTATTTTCCTTTAAAAACTCGGCTGTACGGTAGGCGTCCAGTCGGTTTTTTGATAAAAGCTCGGGAAGCTTTTCAAACGCCGCACTGCGAAGCGGTATAAAGTTTTCCTGCTCCAAAAGTTTTTTTACATTCCCTGCAACGCCTCCGGCGTATCTTACTAAAAAGTCTGCCCTTTCGCCCTCGTCAGGGAAACTTCTTTTAACATATTCCCTTATTTTTCCGTTTGACACCGGTGCAAACTTAATCAGCGCACACCGTGAGCGGATTGTTGCAAGCAGGCTCTCCTGATTTTCGGCAAGTATTATAAACACCGCATATTCAGGTGGTTCCTCAAGTACCTTTAAAAAGGCATTCTGTGCCTGCTCGTTCATATCATCGCCGTACTTTATGATATACACCTTTTTTGCACTCTCATACGGCTTGGTGTATGCGCCCGTCACAACCTCTCTTATCTGGTCAACAAGAATGTTTTTCTTGTCCTTTGGTGGGGTTATAACCATTATGTCGGGGTGTGTTTCCGCCCTTGCCATAATACAGGAATGGCAGACCGTACAGGGTGCATTTTCCTTTTTTTCGCACGCAAGCGCCGCCGCAAAGAGCCTTGCCGCCTCATATGCTCCAACGCCTGCTTCACCCTCGAATATGTATGCATGCTGGGCTATTCCACTGCGGACATTTCTTATTAAATTTTCAGCGATGTCCTCGTGCAGAACCTCATATGAATACATATCATCAATCCTTTATTCTATAACATTTCTTTGCATTTTCACAGGTGATTTTCGCTGCGTCCTCGGCAGAAATCTCTTTGATTTCCGCCAGTTTTTCTGCTACATAATGAATGTAGAGCGAACTATTTCGTTTGCCACGATTCGGCTCGGGTGCTAAGTATGGGCAGTCGGTTTCAATCACAATCCTGTCAAGCGGCACATACTCGCATACCTCACGAACACGCCTTGCATTTTTGAAGGTGAGCGTTCCGCCAAAGGCGATATACATACCAAGGTCTAAAACCTCTCTTGCCATCTCTTTACTTCCCGAAAAGCAATGCAGTATTCCGCCGACATCCTTTGCGCCCTCTGCCTTTAAAATATCCATACAATCGCCATGGGCGTCACGGTCGTGGACAACTATCGGAAGTCCGACTTCTTTTGCAAGAGCAATCTGCCCCCGAAACCACTTCTTCTGCACGCACTTCTGCACATCGTCATAGTAGTAGTCAAGCCCGATTTCGCCTATCGCCTTTACCTTTTCGTGCTGTGCGTATCTTTTAAGCGTGTCCATATCTGCTTCCGATAAGTCCCCGCACGCCTCAGGGTGAACTCCCACACTCGCATAGACAAACGGATACCTGTTTGCAATTTCCATCACCTTATCAAGACTTTTCATTGAGTCGGCGATGTTCATTATATATCCCACATTATTTTCCTGCATGGTATCAAGAATCTGAAAGCGGTCTTCATCAAACCATGAATCATTGTAGTGGGCGTGTGAATCAAATAACATTTTCCTTTTTCCTTATCCTTAAAACCATAAATGCCGCAAAATGGCAATAAAAATTCCCAGAATTGCACCCGCAAAAACCTCCTTGGGAGAATGTCCCAAAAGCTCCTTTAGTCGCTTATCTGTTTTTGCAAAATCCGCATGTTCCCATTCTTCAACAATCTTGTTCAGAATCTTTGCCTGCTGACCTGCCGCACGCCTGACTCCTGCGGCGTCATACATAACAACAAGTGCAAGCACCGTTGCTATTGCAAATTCCGAGCCGACAAAGCCCTTTTCAATACCTACGGCAGTTGCCAGCGATGTAACAAAGGACGAATGCGAGCTTGGCATTCCGCCGGAGCCGATAAATCTCGCAAAATCTATTTTTTTGCTTTTCCAAAGGGTTAATACTACCTTTATAAACTGTGCTATAAACCATGAAATAAGACAGGTTACAAGCACGCCATCTTTCCAGAAATTCATTTTTATACCTTTCTGCCGACCAGCTTTTTAGCAAGTTCGACAAGTTCTTCATTTTCGTCAAAAATATCAAGGCTGCGAATTGCCTTTTCTGTATATTCGCTGACAAGCTCCTGTGCCCTTGAAAGTCCACACAGAGTTACATATGTTGACTTATTATTCTCATCATCCGAGCCTATCGGCTTTCCAAGCTCTTCCTCCGAGCCGGTAACATCTAAAATGTCATCCTGAATCTGGAATGCAATACCGAGATTATAGCAAAAGCTGTCAATAGCCGCTATCTGCTCCTCGTTTGCACCTGCTAAGATTGCACCAATCACTCCTGATGCACGGATAATAGCACCTGTTTTTAAGGAGTGGAGATATTTTAAAAGCTCCAAATCCTCATTATGGCTCTCAATGTCGATAATCTGTCCGCCAACCATTCCGTCGGCACCCGATGCCGTTGCTAAGCACTCAAGCGCCCTTATAACACGCACAGGGTCTGTATCCTGAGCACTCCATGTTGCAACCTCAAACGCTTTTGTCAAAAGCGCATCTCCTGCAAGTATTGCAGTAGCCTCGCCGAAAACCTTGTGGTTGGTCGGCTTTCCGCGCCTTAAGTCGTCATTGTCCATCGCCGGCAAATCGTCATGGATAAGCGAATAGGTATGAATCATTTCCATCGCTGCCGCAAATGGAAGCACCTTTTCCGGCTCTGTGCCGAGCATCTTTGCCGTAAGCATCATTATGACAGGCCTGAGTCTTTTTCCGCCTGCCTTAATGCTGTAGAGCATCGCCTCATAAATTGTTTTATTCGGTTCGTCCAAAACAGGATTGGGCTTATCCGGATTTTTCTTTTCCATATTGGCAATGATTGCGTGGCAACAGTAGTTTTCCACCATATCCGCCAAAATCTCGGTGTATGACTTTAGAGGCATACTATTCCTCCTCTCCAATAAAATCCTGCTTCTCGCCGTTTATTAAAACCGATACCTTTTTCTCGGCTTTGTCAAGCATTTCGTTACACGCTTTTGAGAGCTTTATACCCTTTTCAAAAAGGTCGAGGCTCTCATCAAGACCGATATCTCCCCGCTCTAACTGTTCCACAATTTTTTCAAGTTCCTTTATTGAATCTTCAAACATCTTTATCTCCCCTTTACCACACAGTCACATTCCCCGTCAGCAAGCCTTAGCGAAAATTCCTTGCCGTCGGTCATATCCTTTACTGTTCTTATCACAGTTCCGTCGCTTTCGGATGCTATCGCATAACCCCTTGCCATAACCGCCAAGGGCGATAGTGCATCCAGCTTTGCAAAGAGTGAGGACATAATCTTCTTCTTTCCCTCAAGACGAAGCTGAAAGCTTTTTTCCGCCTGCTTTAAAAGGCTGTCATTTTTCTGCCTCAAATCGTCTATTCTGTCCCTCGGGCTTCGCATCGCAAGCTTTTCAATTTTAAGGCGTCTGTTTTTCAAAAGATTTATTTCCGCCGTTTTTATACGGTTTTCCATAGTTGAAACTCTGGATATAAGCTCAATGCTCGACGGCACTGCGATTTCTGCCGCTGCAGACGGCGTTGGTGCACGAAGGTCGGCGACAAAATCGGCGATAGTAAAGTCGGTTTCGTGTCCCACCGCTGAGATTATCGGAATTTCCGACGCATATATGGCGCGTGCCACAATTTCCTCATTAAATGCCCACAAGTCCTCAATCGAGCCGCCGCCTCTGCCGACAATCAATGTATCGCAAAGCTTATGTGCGTTAAAATATTCGATAGCCTTTACTATATTAGGTGCGGCGCCGTCACCCTGCACCAGTGACGGGTAAATAATAATCTCACACTGCGGATACCGCCTTGTGATGACATTTATAATATCTCTCACGGCCGCTCCCGTGGTTGCCGTTACAACTCCAACACTTTTTGGGTACTTTGGTATCGGTTTTTTCACCGCATCATCAAAAAGCCCTTCTGCCTCCAGCCTCTTTTTGAGCTGTTCATATGCGATATAAAGCTCGCCAACTCCGTCGGGCGTCATTTCGTTTATATAAAGCTGATAGGAGCCGCCCTGTTCATAAACACCGATTCTGCCACGGGCAAGCACCTTCATTCCGTCCTCAGGGCGAAAGGTAAGACCCATTGCGGCACTTTTAAACATTACCGCCTTTAAAACTCCGCCCTCGTCCTTCAGTGTGATATAAAGGTGTCCCGAATAATGCTCCTTAAAGTTTGATATCTCTCCCTTTATCCATATATCGGCAAGCGCACTCTGCCCGTCTATGACTCTTTTCATATAGGCATTCAGTTGGCTCACCGTTGCCATAATAGGTTCCATTTTCTCACCCCTTAGCTTTAACAACCCCTGCTAAAACTCCGTTAACAAAAGCTCCTGCACCGTCCTCGCCGAACTTTTTGGCAAGCTCAACAGCCTCGTTAATTGCCACTCTCTCAGGCACATCATCAACATATTTAATCTCGTATATTGCAAGCATCAAAATTGCCCTTGACACCTTTGAAATACGCTCTATCCTCCAGCCCTCTGCAAGATTTTGGCAGATTATATCCGAAAGCTCGTCATACTTTTCCAAAACTCCTAAAACCACATTTTTTATGTATGGCATAGATGAGATACTCTTTGGCTCTTCGTTCATAAGATTATCAAACAGGAAATCCACATCATCTCTGTGCTGATTTACTTCGAAAACGATTTTAAAAGCCTCGCATCTTGCCTCGCTTCTTGAAAGTTTTTTACTCATCTGGCTTTGTTCCTTTCCGGCTATGTATAAGCATTTCCCTCTCACATTTTGTGCCTATACACCCATTCTTAATATTACTTTATATTATAACCTTTTTTTCTCAAAAAAGCAAGGAAAATACACAAATTCACGCCTATAAAATATTGACCGTCCGGCAAAAATATGTTATTATACGAATAAAATATTTTAAGAAGGGCAGGCAAGGCTTATGATTTATATTCTTTTGACCGATGGCTTTGAGGATATCGAGGCGCTCGAGCCGCTTGATATTTTAAGAAGGGCAGATATTCCGGTAAAAACAGTAGGAGTTTCTTCGGCATCCGCAACATCATCTCACGATGTTACTGTTACGGCGGATATTCTGATAGATGAAATAGTAAAGGAAGATATGGATATGCTCGTTCTTCCGGGCGGTGCAGGACACACAAATCTTGACAATTCAGCCAAGGTTCACGCTCTTATTGACTATGCCGCAGAAAACGGCATTTACATTGCCGCAATCTGCGCATCTCCGTCGATAATCGGCAAGCGCGGACTCCTTAGCGGCAAAAAATACACCTGTTTCCCCGGCTTTGAAGAAATGGTGGAGGGCGGAATTTATTCGGGCGAAAAGGCCGTTTTGGACGGCAAATTCCTGACCGGAAAAGGTGCCGGTGCTGCAAGTGATTTTGGCTTTAAAATGGTGGAAATATTTAAGGGCAAGGAGCTTGCAGATACTATTAAAAAACAAATGCAGTATTAAAAAAAGAAACCGATATCGGTTTCTTTTTTTATTGAGTATTTGTGTGCTGACTGTAGGTTTCGGTAAATATATGACTTCCGTCATTTCTGGCGGTGTCGGTATGATAGAAAAGATAATTATGCTTTTCAGGATTTACCGCAGCCTGAATTGATTTAAGTCCCGGACAGCATATAGGTCCTGCCGGAAGGCCCTTGTACTTATATGTGTTGTACGGTGAGCCGCTTTCTAAGTCCTTATAGAAAACTCGCTCCACATCATACATACCGTCCGATATTGCATAAACAACCGTCGCATCAATTTGCAAAAGCATATCTTTTGTAAGGCGGTTTTCGATAACTCCTGCAATTTTCGCACGCTCAGAATCCACCTTTGCCTCACGCTCTATGATTGATGCCTTGGTTATTGTTTCAAACATTCTCTCACCTGAAATTCCAAGCGATGCGGTCTGCTTTTCAAATTCAGAAAGCATAGTTTTAATAACAGTTTCCGCCGTTGCATCCGAGTAAAATTCATAGGTTGACGGATACAAAAATCCCTGAAGCCTATATCGTATATTCTTGTTTTGCGGAATCGACTTCAAAAACGGGTAGTCATAGCTTGCCCTTAAAGCATTTTCAAACTCCGCATCGGTGCAAAGACCCATATCGGTAACACGCGCCTTTATTCTCTCTATCGAGTACCCCTCCGGAATTGTCAGTGTCACTGTATTCTTTTTTTCGCCCTTTGTTGCAAGAATTTCAATAATTTCACCGATTGAATCGTTTTTATCTACCTTAAATGTTCCGTGCTGAAGCTTTCCGTTGTATTCAGACAGCGCAAGGCGCAGAAGGAACCATGTTTTTGAGTGAATTACGCCCTCGTCCTTAAGTATTTGTGCAATCTCTTTTGTCGGTGTTCCCTTTTTTACCCTCACAGTTACCGTTCCGTCGTCAAGGGCGGAAATAACTGCGCTTAATGCAATAACTGCCGCCACTACCCCTGCAAGAACAAGTGCTATGCGCTTCTTCTGTTTTTTTCTGTTATTACGCCGCTTTATAAGGCGGTTTAAACCTTTTTCCATAGTAATACCTCTCGTTTACCACACAAAGTCAAATTCCAAATCGCCTATCCTTACGGTGTCGCCCTCTTTTATTCCTGCGTCTGCAAGTGCATCAATTACTCCACGGTTTTTTAGCGCCTGCTGGAAGAACTGCAGACTCTCGTTATCCGAGAAGTTTATGCTTCCGCCGACCGCTTCAATCCATGAACCTGAAACAACATAAACCTCTCCATCCATTGTGATTTCAAAGCCCTTATCTGTCTTATCGATAAATTCCTCTTCATTTATGTCAAGCTCGATATCAAAGGTCTGTATCGGCGGCAGATTAGAAAGCTGCTCGTACGCATATTTCATAAGCTCCCACACGCCCTTGCCTGTTGCAGCAGAGATTGGGAACACCCTGTATCCCCTATCCTCCATCTCGGTGCAAAAGGCGTTGTAAACACCTTCGTCACCTATAATATCAGTCTTGTTCGCCGCAATAATCTGCGGACGCTCCTCAAGCTCCATATTGTATTTTACAAGCTCGCTGTTTATTATATCAAAATCTTCAATCGGGTTTCTGCCCTCAATTCCCGACACATCGACAACATGAATCAAAAGCCTTGTCCTCTCAATGTGACGCAAAAACTCATGGCCGAGTCCCACACCCTCGCTTGCGCCCTCGATAATCCCCGGAATATCGGCAAGCACAAAATTCATATGCTCCTCGATTGAAACAACACCGAGATTAGGCTCCAAGGTTGTAAAGTGGTAGTTGGCTATTTTCGGTTCTGCCTTTGTGGTGCGCGACAAAATTGTGGATTTCCCGACATTCGGGAATCCCACCAGTCCCACATCCGCTAAAAGCTTAAGCTCGAGGTAAACTTCTCTCTCATCGCCCGGCTGTCCGTTTTTTGCAAAATTCGGAGTCTGGCGTGTCGCCGTGGCAAAATGTGCATTACCCCATCCGCCATTGCCGCCCCGTGCAAGAACAACATCTTTATCAGGGTCAGTAAGGTCTGCAATAATCTTATTTGTTGCAACATCCCTTACAACCGTTCCCTGAGGCACCGACACGATGATGTCATCACCGCGCTTTCCGTTCATCTTATTTCGCATACCTGCCTGTCCGCTTTGTGCGACATATTTGCGCTTGTACTTAAAGTCCATAAGGGTTGTAAGTCCCAAATCGACACGGAAAATAACGCTGCCGCCCTTGCCGCCGTCGCCGCCGTCCGGACCGCCCGCCGCAACATACTTCTCCCGATGAAATGCTATTGCGCCGTTGCCGCCGTTACCTGCTTTTATGAAAATTTTCGCTTTATCTGTAAACATGAGTACTCTCCGTTCTTCTTTGTTTATCCATAGTTTGTATAAAATTATACCATAAAATACAAAATTTGTAAATAGCAAGGAAAATATTAGAGGACGCAAGCCTATGCTGCGCCCTCTCCAGTTGATACAATATTTGAAATCCATACCCCTCTTTTAATGATATAAAATCCCACGCCGCACTTTACTAATTCTACAAGCTGACAGCACATATAGATAAGCAGAATATTCATAGAGGTAAAATGTGCAAGACAGAACACTAATGGCACGCTCACTCCCCAGGAAAAACTACAGTCAAAAATAAAGGTTATTCCCGTTTTTCCGCCCGAGCGCATTATAAAGTAAATCGAATGAGTTAATGCCTGAATGGGCAGCGCCGCAGAGCTTATCAGTATAAAGTAGGTTGCGAGTAGCTTGACGCTTTCGGTAGTGTTGTAAATCTGCGGAACCGTACGGGAGATTGCCGCCATAACGCCGCCCACCGCTACGCACACAAGTCCCGAAAGAATTACCAGCCTCGGTGCCGCTTTTTCTGCGGTTTTTAAATCGTTTGCCCCCAAAAGCTGTCCCATAACAACACCTATTCCCGAGCCAAGTGCGACATACATCACATTAAAAAGATTTACAACAGTATTGGAAATATTGAGTCCTGCAACAACATCTATTCCACGAACAGAATAGCACTGAGCAAGCATTGCCACACTTGCTGACCATAAAAATTCGTTCACAGCAAGCGGTATGACGCCTTTTTTCATCATTCTTGCCACAAGCTCACCCGGCACGCGCATTGTTCTGTAAAGTCCCTTTGCAAAGCCAAGCGTCGCCCTGCGTACATGCGTCCATATGATTACAATAGCAACCTGCACCACTCTTGAGATAACCGTAGCAATCGCCGCTCCGGCAACGCCAAGCTCCGGAAATATCCCCACTCCGAAAATCAGGAAATAGTTAAGCACTATATTTGTAATAACCGCCACAATTCCCGCTACCATCGGCGCTATTGCATGACCACCCTCACGGAGCGTGCTTGCATATGCCTGTTCTATCGCAAAAGGCAGGAGTCCGAAAAGCATAACTGCAAGGTATTCCTTTGCATATAAAAAGGTCTGCTCTAAGTTTATGCCCTTATCCGCATCATGAAGATACTGAGTTATGAGTGGTCCGCCGAAAAGCAAAAACAGCAAAACTCCGACTGCCGTTAAAATTGCTGAAAGCATAAGCTTAAAACGGAAGGTGCTTCGAACTCCCTCATCATCACCCTTGCCAAAGAACTGCGCGCAAAAAATCCCCGCGCCCGAAGTTGCACCGAAAATTGTAATGTTAAACACAAACAATATCTGGTTTACTATCGCAACGCCCGACATCTGCTCGGTTCCTATCTGTCCCACCATCATATTGTCAACCATTGCAACAAAGTTGGTTATAAGATTTTGTATCATAACAGGCAACGCTATCAAAATCGCCTTTTTGTAAACACTTTTCATTCCTTTTTCCATCTGTGTCCCTCCGTTTTGTCTTCAATCAAATTGGTATATTATCATACCTTATCCATAATTTCAAGACATTTTTAAATAAAACTTGCTTTTTTTGATAATTGACATTTTTACGGTATTATGATATCATTTAACCGCTAAGGAGAGGGTAGTATGAGGATACTTGGAATAGATTTCGGCGATGCAAGAATAGGCATTGCTGTGAGTGATATTATGGGCTGGACAGCACAAGGCGTCGGTACGGTGAGGAACCGACGCTGGGAAAAGCTTTCGGGTGAGCTTTCGGAAATTTTAAAAAAATACGCACCCGAAAAAATCGTGCTCGGGCTTCCAAAAAACATGGACGGAACGCTTGGCTTTCGCGCAGATGCGACCTATGAATTTGCAGAAAACCTGAAAACAATTTTTAACGGCGAAATAATCTTTTGGGACGAGCGCTTAACAACCGTCGGAGCAACAAGGTTTTTAAACGAAACCAACACCCGCGGAAAAGCACGCAAGGATGTAATTGATACCGTTTCGGCGTGTCTTATTTTAGAAGGATACCTAAACAGCATAAAAAACAGTTGACAAGATACAGCGTTATATATTAAAATATAAGCATAATATTAATACTTTTAAGCATACTATTAAAGCAATAAGGAGATTACAAATGGACGAAAATATTTTAATTTTAGAAGACGAAAACAATAACCCATGCGAGTTTATGGTTATTGATGTGTATGAATTTAAAGGTGCTACCTACTTTGCCATGATCGAGGTTATTGAAGGCAGCACAGAGGAATCAGACGAAGTTGTTATCATGCGTGTCGAGGGCGAAGGCGATGACGCCGAGCTGGTAATGGTTGAAGATGAAGCAGAGCTTCAGGCGGCCTTTGACGAGTTTGTTCGCCGAGACAACGAGGATATAGAAGACTAACTCGTACATTTTTAAAACCAAATCACCCTGCAATTCGCGTATAGAGCCTTTATTTTTTACCAACACTTTTTATACGGGATTTCGACTCTTTTTGCGGCGTATACGCCTCCTTTTCCTTTTGGAACTGCCAGTGGACATATAATGCAAGAAGGAGATAACCCACCTGCTTATGCAGGTAAGAAATCGGGCTTCGTCTACGGTCTTGGCGGGGTTTTTATTTAACCTTTCGCGGCAGCTGTTGCTGCCGTTTTTTAGTAAAAAAATTCACCCCGGAAATTTCCGGGGTGCTTTTATTTAGAACAAATGGAAGTTTGCTATAAGTGATGCAAACACGATTGATACTGTTGATAACAGCTTTATCAAAATATTGATTGCAGGTCCTGAAGTGTCCTTAAACGGGTCACCAACCGTGTCACCGACAACCGCTGCCTTATGACAACTGCTGCCCTTACCGCCGAACACGCCGCTCTCAATATACTTTTTAGCGTTATCCCATGCACCGCCTGAATTAGACATAAGTATAGCAAGAAGAAAACCTGTTACAGTAGCACCTGCAAGCATTCCTACTACGCCGTTTGGTCCGAGCAGAAGTCCTGTCAGCACCGGAACGACTACTGCAATAACTGTAGGAAGTATCATTTCCTTAAGGCTTGCCTTTGTACATATATCAATACAGGACGCGTAATCAGCCTCTGCCTCGCCTGTCATTATTCCTGCAATTTCCTTAAACTGGCGTCTTACCTCAACAACAACGCTCTGTGCAGCCTTTCCTACCGATTCCATAGTAAGAGCCGCAAAAACAAACGGCAGGCAACCGCCTATAAACAATCCCACAAGCACCGATGGATTCATAAGACTCATATCGAGAGTAAAGCCCTCAAGCTTAATTCTGTCCACATAGGATGCCACCAACGCAAGTGCTGTAAGTGCAGCAGAACCTATCGCAAATCCCTTTCCTGTTGCGGCAGTTGTGTTGCCAAGCGCATCAAGCGCATCGGTTTTATCCCTTACAGAATGGTCAAGACCTGACATCTCCGCAATTCCGCCGGCATTATCAGCAACAGGGCCGTATGCGTCGGATGCAAGCGTTATACCAAGTGTAGAAAGCATTCCAACCGCTGCAAGCGCTATTCCGTAAAGTCCCATTTCTGCATTTCCGCCGCCGGAAAAATATGAAATCAGAATACATGCCGCAATAATCACTATCGGCAGCGCTGTTGAAAGCATACCAAGACTCATTCCGCCGATTATTATTGTTGCTGAACCCGTCTGCGAGGTTCCGGCAAGCTTTTGTGTAGGTTTATATGTGTCGGATGTAAAATACTCTGTCGCAAGACCTATCAAAACACCGGCTACAAGTCCTGAAAGGACAGCTATATAAAGGCTGATATTTTCCTTTCCCAGCACGAACCATATAAGCGGAAACGCTCCTATAGCAACAAGCACAGCACTAAGGTTTGTTCCCTTGCGAAGTGCGCTAAGCAATGTTTTCTGATCTGCTTTCTCATTTGTTTTAACAAAGAATGAACCTATCAGCGATGCGATAATTCCCAAAAATGCAAGAAGCATAGGAACAGCAAGAGCTCCGATATTTCCTAAAGCCGCAACACCTAAGGCGCATGCCGAAACTATCGAGCCAAAATAGGACTCATAAAGGTCTGCTCCCATTCCTGCAACATCACCGACATTATCGCCGACATTGTCTGCTATAACTGCAGGGTTTCTCGGGTCATCCTCAGGAATTCCTGCTTCAACCTTACCCACAAGGTCTGCTCCCACATCGGCAGCCTTGGTGAACACTCCGCCGCCAACACGGGCAAACAGCGCCATTGAAGACGCTCCCATTCCAAAGGTTACAAGCGTTGTAGCAATCGTCTGGATATCACATCCAAACACATAATTAAGAAGTATAAACCATACCGATACATCGAAAAGACCAAGTCCCACAACGGTAAATCCCATTACCGAGCCTGCGGAAAAGGCAACCCTTAATCCCCTGTTCAGACTTTCAGTACAGGCATTTGCGGTTCTTGAATTCGCACTTGTTGCAATCTTCATTCCCACAAATCCTGCAAGTGCAGAATAAACACCTCCCGTTACAAAGGCAAACGGCACATATACCGATACAAGTCCGAACCTTGAAAGAACAAACAGCAATACAAACAGGCAGGCAAAGAATACTGCAACCACCTTATACTGTCGTGCAAGATATGCATTTGCACCTGTGCGGATATATTGGGCTATTTTTTTCATCTTGTCCGTGCCCTCGGAAAATCCCAGCACACCTCTTGCCTTTATAAGAGCAAAAATAAGCGCTATAAGCGCTCCTGTCAAGGGAATAAATGCCAACGTTTTTTCCATGAAGTACCATCCTTTCTGCGATGTCACTATTTTGTAATTTTACATTATATCACTCTTTTGACGCTTTGTCAATGTTTTAACGCTGATACATCTTCTAATACAGAAGAAGTATCAGCGGAATTGTTACTATTGATATAACTGTCGAAACTGAAACTGTTTCGGCAGCGTAAACCGAATCAAGATTGTATTTTGTTGCAAGCAGCGCCGAAACTGCAGCTGTCGGGCAGGCCGTCGAAATTAAAATAGACCGTGCTATAACAGGCTCCACATCAAATATATGCATTATAAGAACTGCCACAACCGGTATAATGATAAGCCTCAAGACTGTCACAGCATAAATCGAGCCGTTTCTCAGCGCCTTTTTAAAGTCCACCCTTGTGAGATATGCTCCCATCACTATCATCGCAAGCGGTGTATTCATTCCGGCAAGATACTTTACGCTTTCGTTCAAAACTCCCGGCAGGCGTATGCCTGTAACAAAAAGTATTATTGCGATGACTGTACCTATTATTCCAGGATTAGTTAATATTCTTTTAATCGAAATTTCCTTTATGCTTCCGGCATACATACATATCCCGTGGGTCCAGTATAAAATAGTGAATACCGCAAGATATGCCGAGCCGTAAAACACTCCGTCTGCTCCCTGTGCTGCCGATAAAAGCGGAATTGCCATAAATCCGCAGTTGGAATAAACCGAAGAAAATATGCTGACGCGATATTTAAGGCTTTCTTCCTTTTTAAAGACGAGGGTACTTATCGCTATTCCTACAATATGCACAACTACTGCCAGCAATACTGATAACAGTAAGCCTTTTATCAGTTCAGGACTAAATTCCTTTTGATATGCATTTATAAGCACACACGGAGTTACTACCATAAGCAGAATTTCTGTCATCTGGCGCGTTCCCTTTTCATTTATAACACCCGTTTTTGAAAGAACAAAACCAACTGCAATCAAGATGAATATTATCAAAACCTGTTCAAATACTATTGCGCTTAATCCCATAATTATCTCCCGTAATAATTTTGTTGTCATTATTATATCCTAAAACACGCAATATATCAAGGAAATGAAGCTGCCTCTTCCATATTTTGTTAAAAAACAAACAAAGACCGGTACAGATTTCCCGACGCTATTAGATAACTTTTCCCCTGTAACAGAAAAAACGGCGACTCATAATATATCAATAAGGATAATATTCCCCATAAAAGATGTAATGAGGTGTAGCTTATGAATAATATATGTGCCCTTTCAGAGCTTTCGGTAGGGCAATGTGCAACTGTGAAAAAACTCGACTCTCAGGGAGCCATACGCAGACGGCTTTTAGATATAGGACTGATTGAGGGAACAACGGTTGAGTGCGTACTTAAAAGTCCGTTTGGCGACCCAAGTGCCTATATGATACGAGGCTGTGTAATTGCAATAAGAAACGAGGACGCCCGGGCTGTTCTCGTTTCAGTTTAGGGAGGTGCAAAGATGGGACTTTCCAAAAGCTCTACCGGGAAAGGTGCTGCAAAAACAGAGCTGGATATTAAAAAAACATCGGCATCTGACCGGATTATTGCCCTTGCCGGTAATCCGAATGTCGGAAAAAGCAGTGTTTTCAATCAGCTTACCGGACTTCATCAGCATACCGGAAACTGGCCCGGAAAAACCGTTTCCAACGCACAGGGCGTGTGTCACTATGGCGATAAAAATTATATAATGGTAGATATCCCCGGTACATATTCGCTTCAGGCACATTCACAAGAGGAGGAGGTGGCGCGCGATTTTATATGTTTTTCACAACCCGATGCCGTGATTGTAGTATGCGATGCGACCTGCTGTGAAAGAAACCTGAACCTCGTTCTGCAGGTGACCGAAATCACTGACCGTGTTGTAGTGTGCGTAAACCTTATGGATGAGGCAAAAAGCCGCCACATAAGGCTTAACCTTGAAAAGCTTTCCGAAAAGCTCGGTGTTCCTGTTATCGGTACTGTCGCCCGTAAAGGAAAGGGGCTTTCCCGTCTGCTTGACAGCACCGAAGCGGTTTTGACAAACGGAAATGACAATGTATTTAAAATAAAATACACCAAGCCAATAGAAGATGCCCTTGCTGTGCTTACTCCGGCCCTTTGCGACCTCACCGGTTCCATACGCCCCCGCTGGGCTGCTCTTCGTATTTTAGAGAATGATTCTTCTGCAATACAATCAATAAGTGAAGCTGTTGGTTTTGATATATTGGCAGACAGCGGCGTTTGCGAAGCATTAAAGACGGCGCAGAATATCCTTTCGCAAAATGAAATCACTAAAGAGCGGCTCGGTGATATTATCGCATCCTGTACCGTTCTTGCAGCAGAGGATATTTGTAACGGCGCTGTCACCTACAGCGGCAACAAATACCGCGACAGTGACCGCCGCACCGACAGGCTTTTAACCGGCAGGGCGGTTGGTATTCCTGCAATGGTACTGCTTCTGGTACTTGTGTTCTGGATAACTATTTACGGTGCAAACATTCCGTCCGAAATGCTGTCGGCTCTTTTTGCCGCATTAGGTGAAAAGCTCCTTAGTGCCTGCATAAAGCTCGGCGTGCCTGAAATAATCTATAATCCTCTTATTTTCGGTGTGTATAATGTTCTCACATGGGTTGTTGCGGTAATGCTTCCTCCGATGGCGGTCTTTTTCCCGCTCTTTACTCTGCTTGAAGACCTTGGGTACTTGCCGAGAATTGCCTTTAATCTTGATAAAAGCTTTAAAAAATGCTCGGCGTGCGGGAAGCAGGCACTTACCATGTGTATGGGCTTCGGCTGCAATAGTGCAGGGGTTGTGGGCGCACGCATAATCGACTCACCAAGAGAACGGCTCATCGCAATTCTGACCAACTGCTTCGTTCCCTGTAACGGCAAATTCCCTACCCTGATTTCGATTATAACCATGTTCTTTGTTTTTTCGGCATCAGGTATTACGGCTTCACTTTTGAGCACGCTTTTGCTGACAGCGGTGGTACTTTTGGGTGTCGCAGCAACATTTGCTGTATCTAAGCTTTTATCACGAACACTTTTAAAGGGAGAACCGTCCTCCTTTACTCTTGAGCTACCTCCCTACCGCCGCCCTGATATTGGCGGGATTATAATACGCTCGATTTTCGACAGAACTCTGTTTGTGCTGTCAAGGGCAGTATGTGTAGCCGCTCCGGCAGGACTTGTGATATGGCTGTTTGCCAACATCCGTATGGGCGATTCAACATTGCTTACTCACGCCGCAGCGTTTTTAGACCCTGCCGCACGGCTTATCGGTCTTGACGGAACAATCCTCTTTGCCTTTATCCTCGGCTTTCCGGCAAACGAGATTGTCGTACCCCTTATCATTATGTCCTATATGTCGGCAGGAACCATTTCAGATACTCTCACGCTTTCGCAGATGAAGGATTTGTTTGTCGCCAACGGCTGGACTTGGGTGACCGCAATAAATATGATGCTTTTCTCTCTTATGCACTGGCCCTGCTCCACAACTCTGCTTACAATAAAAAAAGAAACCGGAAGTATAAAATGGACACTCTTAGCCTTTATTCTTCCGACTCTCGCAGGCATAGCCGTCTGCTTTCTGTTCACGCAAACCGTGCGGTTGTTTGGATTTTAAGGCATAATAAATAACTATCCACCCGCATACGAACTGCACCATTTTGCGCAGACAGTACAAAATGGTGCAGCTCACTATCGCGTAGCTTTCTTTATACAATAAAAAACTCCCCGAAGGGAGTTTTTTATTTAAATAAATTCAGTATTTCTTCCTTTGAAAGACTTGAGAGCATCGACGAGTTCTTTCTTATCATATCGTCGGCAAGAATCTGCTTTTTCTCCTGCAGCTTCATAATCTGTTCCTCGATTGTTCCTTTAACTGCCAGCTTGATGACATGCACGGCTCTCGTCTGCCCGATTCGGTATGCACGGTCGGATGCCTGACTGACTGCCGCCGGATTCCACCAAGGGTCATAGTGGATAACCATATCTGCGCCCGTTAGATTGAGTCCTGTTCCTCCTGCCTTTAGTGAAATCAGGAATACGCTCCTGCTTCCGCTGTTAAACTTATCTGCAAGCTCTGTTCTTACCGCAGGCGGTGTGTGTCCGTCCAGATAAAAGGACTCAATTCCAAGAGCGGTAAGTCGCTCCCTTATTATCGAAAGCATTGATGTAAACTGCGAGAAAATGAGAATTCTGTGTCCTGCCTCAATTCCGCCTGTGACAAGCTCCTCCAAAAGCTCAAGCTTGCCGCTGCCTTTATCATAGTCTTCATCCAAAAGCCTTGGATGGCAGCAAATCTGACGAAGTCGCATCAGGAGCGACAAAATCCTCATATTATCGCCGTACTCTAAAAGCTCTGCTGCCTCTCGCCGTGCCACCGCAAGATATGTGGAATACATCTTTTTCTGCGAGCTGTCCGGCTCGGCAAAATAAGTGTTTTCTATTTTCTCAGGAAGCTCGGAAAGCACCTCATACTTCATCCTGCGCATAACAAACGGCTTTATTTTTGAAAGCAGCGCCGCTCTTGCGTTGTCATCATCGTGCAGGATAGGCTTCTCGTAAATTTTCTGGAACTGCTGATTTGAGAAAAGGTATCCCGGCATCACAAAGTCAAAAATCGACCACAGCTCGGAAAGTGAATTTTCTATCGGTGTTCCCGACAGTGCAAAGCATCTCGACGCACGAATTCTCTTTATTGTCTTTGCATTTAAGGTTTTTGGATTTTTTATATACTGCGCTTCATCTGCAAAGCAGTATGAAAATTCAAGCTCCTCATATTCCTTTATGTCCCGACGCAAAAGTGCATAGGAGGTGATTATAAAATCATAGCCTAAAATATCAGCAAGCGACGCCTTTCTGTCCTCTTTTGTTCCGTCGATAATCTTCACTTTGGCATCAGGCGCAAACCGCATAATTTCCGAAAGCCAGTTATAGGTAAGTGCGCTCGGCGCAACAACCAGCGAGGGCTTCTCCGGTTTTTCGCTCATTATAAATGCGATAACCTCAACGGTTTTTCCAAGACCCATATCATCTGCTAAAATTCCGCCAAAACCAAGTCCTGAAAGCTGTTTTAGCCAATGAACGGCAGTTTTCTGATAGTCACGAAGCACTCTGTCAAGGTAATCCGGAATATCTGCGCGCAAAGCTTTAATTTTTGCCACAAAGTCATCAAAGGCCTTGTCCGAGCTTATTATCCTGCTTTCCGAAAGTCCTGAAAGATACAGGGCGCTTGACGCCGAAAGCTGCTTTTTCCCTTTCTTGATATCTTCATAGGAAAAGTCAAGGTTACTAAGCACATCAAATTCAGAAAGTCCATCCTCCATCGGCAGGAAGCTTCCGTCCTTCATACGAAAATATTGCTTTTTATGGCGAATGGCATGAAGAATTCCCACTATCTCAACAGGAGACAAGTCGCTTTCAAAACCAACCTCTAATAAATCTATTTTAGTGTCATACGAAACGCTTCCCTTTATTTTCGGAACGGTCGGCGCAATAAGTGATGAAAAACTGTCTGATGCGTGCACTCTTGCAAGCTGCGACAGCTTTTTCACCGTATTTCTCAAAAACTCATAAAGCTCATCGCCGCCCGACAAATAGAGCATCTTATCCTCTTTGGTAAAGTTCCCGAAATACGAAAGAAGCTGTCTTTCTCCCACATAATCTCTTACAACAATTTTATTATGCTCTTCTCCTGTGTCGGGCAACCGGATTACTATGTCCCCGTAGCTTGCCGTAACTGCAGCTGATACTCCGTCATAAAAACGATCCAGATATATGTCAAAATGCGGCTTTGAGTCCACCACAAGATTTTCAACGCCCTGCATAACTATGCCCTGCCTTCCCTTAAGACTGGGCAGAACATCAGCGGCAAAGGCAATAGAGGTCGAGCCTCTAAAATCTACCTGCGTACGATTTTCTTCGGAAAGTGCATTGTAGATTGGCATAAACCATTCTCTCCACTCGGATGTGGTATGGTATATGTCGCAGTCAAACAAAAACCAGCTTCCGTCAGGAACAAGGCTAATACCCCTTTGCGGAACCGAAATTGCAATATTGTCATCGGTTGCTGTTACATCTACCAGAATGTCCGGATTTTCCTCTTTAATCATAAGATTAGGATACGGCATACCGTTTATTACAAAGCTGCAGTCAACATCTCTCATGAGCTCGAGCAGCCGCTTTGCGGTATATGCGCCGAAATCTGACGCTGTCAGCTTTGGCGTATAAAGCGATGTACAGGATGCCTTATTTTGATATGCCTCCGCCAGCACTTTTAATGCCTCGTCCTCCTTGTCCGAAAACCTGAACAGTGCGGTGGAAAACGCTTTATGCTTGGAAATTTTATACTCTGCGCCGCTCATATATGCAGCAAGAAAGCTTTCTGTCCCTGCAATCTGCATTTTCGCCGTTCCTAGCGAAAGCGAAACAGAATACTGACATTCTGCTTTTCTTGTAGTGTTTATCCTGAATGTAAAGCCTATTGCAAGCTGCTTTTTCTCCTCCTGCTGTTTTTTGAAATCAAGACATATTTTCTGTGCAGCAAGGTCGTTATCGCTGCAAAAATCGTTTCCTGCCTCAAGTTCCTGCTGACGCACCTTTAAAGTGGCAACTATATGCCGGCAGCTTGCATTCATCGTCTGATAGTACGGGCAGGTGCAAAAGGTTTCTGCAATATTTCCCTCGTCATCAAAGCCTATATGAACATTATACGGCTTATCGCTGTCCACTGAAGCAACTATGCTGTTTTTATCACGCACACGAATATGAGCGCGGCCCTCTTTGAAATAGTCCACGCCCGACTTGTATATGCCCGACGAACAGATTTTTTTGATGTCATTTTCGGAAATTTTCACAAAAACTCACCCCCGTTTTCACTGTATCGTATTATTATAACATTCAAAAATTACAAATTCAATAGTTTTTGTTGATTTTTCCGCTCGTTTGAGTTAAAATGTAAGTATGATATAAAATAGGAGGAGTTTGTGATGAAGTTTGGGACTCTTACAAATGATGTCGCAATTGATTTGGGAACTGACAACACGCGTGTTTATTATAAAGGAAATATTATAGACGAGCCGTCAATGGTCGCTTACGATACTATCGATGGTACCATTGTTGAAATCGGACAGAAAGCCGCTGAGATGGCGGACAGATGCCCTGAGACGATAGCTGTTGTAAAACCGCTTTCAAAGGGAGTTATTACTGATTTTGAGCTTGCCTGCCAGATGATAAATGGATTTTTGGCAAAGGTAATCGGCGGTGTTTTAAAGCCGAGGGTTATGATAAGCGTTCCATGCGGGATTACCGATGTTGAAAAAAGAGCGGTATGTGACGCCGTAAAGGCTTCCGACATCCGTGATGTTTATCTTATTGAGGCTCCCGTTGCAGGTGCTATTGGTGCAAACTGTGATGTAAACCTTGCCAGAGGTATGATGATAGTTGATATCGGCGGCGGAAACTGTAATATTGCCGCAATTTCACTCGGTCAGGCGGTAATCGGCAGGTCTGTAAAGATTGGCGGTGCTGACTTTACCGAAGCACTAATACAGCAGATTGAAGAAAAGCACGACCTTAAAATCGGCTGGAGCACTGCAGAGAGAATAAAGAAGGAAATCGGCTGCGCTTTCCAGCGAGACCGCGACGATACCACTCTTGCAAGCGGTTATAACAAAAAACTAAGAAAGCCCGAAAAAATTGTTATTCACGCAGAAGAAACAAGAGAAGTCTTCCGCAATCTTGCAGAAAAAATCGCTTCCGAGATAAAAGCAACTCTGGACGAAACCCCAACCGAGCTTTTGGGAGATATTATGGAGGACGGAATTCTTTTAATCGGCGGTGCATCACAGCTTTACGGTCTTGCAAGAAAGCTTAGAGGCGACCTCGGCGTCAAGGTTTTCCTTGCCGAAGAAGCCGATATGTGCGTGGTACGCGGCGTAGGTTCGGTAACTGAAAATATGGATAAGATGACTGAAAACACATATGTTTTCACAAAATGCTGATATGAGTATTTTTTTGAAAGATGACGAAACCTTAGAAGACCTGCAGGCAGGCGGACTCCGGCTGATACAGAAAAAGGACGGATTTCGTTTCGGTATTGATGCGGTTTTGCTTGCGGATTTTGCAAAAAATGTCCGTGCCGAAGAGGTTCTTGATTTGTGCTGCGGCAGCGCTATTGTGCCGATACTTCTTTCGCACAAATCAAATGCTTCGCAGATATTCGGCATTGAAATACAGCGCACAGTTTATGAGGCTGCATGCCGCTCGGTGGAGCTTAATGGTCTTGAAAACAGAATTTTTCTCGAATGCGGAGATTTGAAAAATGCCGTTTCAATCTACGGTAAAAGGCGTTTTGACTTAATAACCTGCAATCCTCCGTATATGCCGCAGGAGGGCGCTGTCAAAAACGAGCTTGATACCAAGATTATCGCACGCCACGAGGTTATGTGTACCCTGGAGGATGTAATATCTCAAGCTTCACAGCTTTTACGCCATCTGGGGCGGCTGGTTATCGTGCACAAACCTGCACGGCTTGTGGATATAATGGCGCTTATGAGAGAATATAACATCGAGCCGAAGCGTATTCGGTTTGTACATAAAAAGGCAGGTGCCGAGCCAAGCCTGCTTTTGGTTGACGGTGCATATCGTGGCGGAAAGGAACTCAGGGTTCTGCCGCCTTTATACCTCTACAACGATGACGGCTCGGAAACTGAGGAAGTAAGAAGGATTTACGGACGATGAGTGGAACTTTATACTTATGCGCAACACCTATAGGCAACCTCGGCGATGTTTCGTCAAGATGCCTTGAAGTGTTTGAAAGCGTTGACTTAATCGCCTGCGAGGACACCCGCAGAACAGTTCAGCTTTTGAACTATTTTAACATAAAAAAACAGCTTACAAGCTACCACGAGCACAACAAGCGCGAAAAGGGCGAATACATTGTCGAACTTTTAAAGGAAGATAAAAATGTCGCTTTAGTATCGGATGCAGGCACTCCTGCAATATCCGACCCCGGCGAGGATCTGGTTAAAATGTGTATCGAAAACGATATCACAATAACATCAATACCGGGCTGTGTGGCAGGTGTAAATGCCCTTATTTTATCAGGGCTCTCCACCAAAAGGTTTGCTTTTGAGGGATTTTTGTCGGTTAATAAAAGACACAGGAAAGAGCATTTGGAAAGCGTGAAAAATGACACGCACACCCTTATTTTCTATGAGGCACCTCACAAGCTCACCTATACGCTTGCCGATATGCTCGACATCTTGGGCGACAGAAAAATTGCTCTCTGCCGTGAACTTACCAAGCTCCACGAGGAGGTAATCCGCACAACACTTAAGGATGCGCAGGAATTATATACCGAAAAATCTCCCAAGGGCGAATATGTGATTGTCATTGAGGGTGCAAAAGAGGAATTGCCGGAGAGTATGTGGTGGGAAGATTTATCGGTCGAGGAGCATGTCGAAAGGTATATTGCAAAAGGCGATGACCCAAAAGAAGCCGTCAAAAAAGCGGCAAAGGACAGAGGCGTTCCAAAGCGTGAAGTTTACAGCGAATACCATAAAATCTGATATTTGCTTTACTTATATAAACATTACAGAAGGAGATTAATTATGAAAGAAATTTTGTCAAAGACAGGATTTATCTGTGACATGGACGGCGTTATCTACCACGGCAACAAAATCTTAGACGGGGTCAAAGACTTTGTTAACTGGCTTATTGATAACGATAAGAAATTTGTATTTTTAACCAACAGTCCTGAAAAAACCCCGCACGAGCTTAGTATGAAGCTCGAAAGAATGGGACTATCGGTTTCTGCCGGTCATTTTTACACAAGTGCGATGGCGACAGCAGAATTTCTCCACAGCCAGAAGCCTGACTGCACGGCGTATGTTATAGGTGAGGCGGCTCTTACCAAGGCTCTTTATGACCAGGGCATCTATATGAATGATGTAAACCCTGACTATGTTGTTGTGGGCGAAACCCGTACCTATAACTTTGAAAAAATCGAAAAGGCTATCGAGCTTGTAAACAAGGGTGCAAAGCTTATCGGCACCAATCCTGACATAACCGGCCCTACTGAGCGGGGAATTATGCCGGCAACCGGCTCGCTTATCTCACCGATAGAGATTTCAACGGGCAAAAAAGCATATTTTGTGGGTAAACCAAACCCACTCATGTTGCGCCACGGTTTAAATAAAATCAATTGCCACAGTAATGAAATCGCATTCATCGGCGACAGAATGGATACCGATATTATTGCAGGAATTGAGTCAAATGTGGATACCGTTTTGGTTCTTAC
>JAZNTB010000012.1:0-10503 GCA_045591565.1 Clostridia bacterium | reverse complement strand
ACCATCACGATTTTCCAAAAGCTCCGTAACCGCCTCTTTAATTTCCGGATTGCGGAAGAATGCAGTTATGAATTTTCCTGAACCATCTGGCTCGTCGCCGCCTGAAAATCCGCCCGGAATAAATATAATCTGTGAATTCTTTACTTTCTTTGCAAAGTCTGCAACAGAATCTGCAATATGCTTTGCTGAAAGGTTCTTGATTACAAATATCTCCGGCTCTGCTCCGGCTGTTCTTAATGCCTTTGCGGTATCGTATTCACAGTTTGTTCCCGGGAATACTGTAATAAGCGCCTTCGGTTTTGCAACCTTTATTGCAGGAGCTGCGAAAGATGTCGCTTCGTACTTGAATTCTGGGATTTCTTTTTTAGGCATTTCTATATTGCACTTATAAATCTTCTCAAGCTTATTCTCGTAAATTTCGCAAAGCTCACAAAGTGTTAAAACAGTTTCCTTGTATGATATTACAGCGTTTGCTGTTGTTTCTCCGAGAAGAACACCTTCATCTACATCCTGCTCTGTTTCAAGTATAAACGCACCGTAATTATAGCCGAAAATATCGTCATTTGTAAGATTTTCTGCATAGCTAAATCCAATGCCGTTACCCATGGCCATTTTGAGGATAGCTTCCGCAACACCGCCATAAGTAGGAGTATATGCAGCATAAACCTTACCGCTTCTCATAAGACTTGTAACCTTTTTAAATACAGCCTTTAAAGACTCTGCGTCAGGAAGTCCTGCCTCGTTATAGTCAGGCTTTATCATAACCACTTTATGTCCGGCTGCCTTGAATTCCGGTGAAATAATATTTTCAATCTTATCGGTTGTAACAGCAAATGAAACAAGTGTTGGAGGAACATCGATATTCTCAAAAGTACCGCTCATCGAGTCCTTTCCGCCGATTGAAGCAATTTCAAAGTCCTTCTGCGCCATAAATGCGCCTAAAAGTGCTGCAAGCGGTTTTCCCCATCTTCTCTTATCCTGCATTGGCTTTTCAAAGTACTCCTGGAATGTGAGGTAAACATCCTCAAAGGACGCACCCTCTGCAACAAGCTTTGATATTGATTCAACAACTGCAAGATAAGCGCCGTGATATGGACTCTTTTCGGTTATGAACGGATTGTATCCCCAAGCCATAAGTGAACAGGTATCTGTATCCTTTTTCTCGACTGAAATCTTGTTTACCATAGCTTGAATAGGTGTTCTCTGATACTTTCCACCAAACGGCATAAGCACGGTACCTGCGCCGATAGTTGAGTCAAAACGCTCCGAAAGTCCCCTCTTTGAGCAAACATTAAGGTCTCCTGCCAACTCTTTATAAAGCTCGGCAAAATCACCTTTTGTGTCCTTTGCAAAAGCCTCAGGTGCTGACGGCGCTATATCTATGTGCTTTGGCGCACCATTCGAATTCAAGAATTCTCTTGAAATATTAACGATAGTATTTCCGTTCCATGTCATTGTGAGATATGGATTTTCCTTTACAACTGCAACAACTGTTGCTTCTAAGTTCTCGCTTTCAGCAATCTCGCAGAAACGCTTTACATCCTTTTTCTCAACTACAACAGCCATTCTCTCCTGAGATTCGGAAATTGCAAGCTCAGTTCCATCAAGACCGTCGTACTTTTTAGGAACAGTATTTAAGTCAATATCCAGTCCGTCTGCAAGTTCGCCGATTGCAACAGAAACACCGCCTGCACCAAAGTCGTTACATCTTTTAATAAGCTTTGAGGCTTCAGCATTTCTGAAAAGTCTTTGAAGCTTTCTTTCCTCTGGAGCATTACCTTTCTGAACCTCTGCACCACAGCTTTCGAGTGAAGAAAGACTATGAGATTTTGATGAACCTGTAGCACCGCCACAGCCATCACGGCCGGTTCTTCCGCCTAAAAGAATTATGATATCTCCCGGCTCCGGTCTTTCGCGGCGTACATTTTCAGCAGGTGCCGCCGCAATAACCGCTCCTATTTCCATTCTTTTAGCAACATATCCGTCATGGTAAATTTCATCTACCTGTCCTGTTGCAAGTCCTATTTGGTTACCATATGAGCTGTATCCGTTTGCAGCAGTTGTAACAATCTTTCTCTGCGGAAGCTTTCCTTTTAAGGTTTCAGATACCGGCTTTAGAGGATCAGCCGCGCCTGTTACACGCATTGCGGCGTAAACATAGCTTCTTCCGGAAAGCGGGTCGCGGATTGCGCCTCCGATGCAGGTTGCTGCACCGCCAAACGGCTCAATTTCGGTTGGATGATTGTGGGTTTCGTTCTTAAAGAGTAAGAGCCATTTTTCGGTCTTCCCCTCTACATTAACATCAATCTTAACGGTACATGCATTTATTTCTTCCGATTCGTCAAGCTTTTCAAGCTTGCCGTTCTTCTTTAGATATTTTGTCGCAATAGTTGCGATATCCATAAGGTTTATCGGTTTTGTTCTGCCAAGTTCCGTACGGACATTCAAATATTCATTATATGCATTCTGCAAAAGCTCGTCTGCAAATTCAACATTTTCAATATTTGTAAGAAAAGTTGTGTGACGGCAGTGGTCTGACCAATATGTATCAATCATCTTGATTTCAGTAATGGTCGGGTCACGCTTTTCCGACACAAAATACTGCTGGCAGAAGTTTATATCGTCAAGATCCATAGCAAGGCCCTGCTCGTTCATAAATTCCTTTAATCCTTCTTCTGTAAGCTGACAAAAACCGTCTAAAGTCTTAACAGTTGTCGGAATTTCGTAGTTTGTCTTTAGAGTTTTTACAACTTCTAAGGATGCCTCTCTTGCCTCAACCGGATTTATAACATATCCTTTGATTTTGTCAATCTGCTCGCTTGTCAGTTTTCCGTAGATGGCATAAACCTTTGCTGTTTTTACCAAAGGACGCTCTCCCTTTGATAGGATTTGTATACATTCCGAGGCAGAGTTTGCTCTCTGGTCGAACTGTCCCGGAAGATATTCAACCGCAAATACAAAATCCGCATCATTAGCATAGTAATCTGTCACAATATCAAGTTGCGGTTCGGAAAAGACAGTCTTTACAGAATAATCAAACAGGTCCTTTTCTATATTCTCTACATCGTAACGGTTGTAGAGTCTGATATCTTCAAGTGCAGTAATACCAAGCAGATTCTTAAGTTCGCTTTTAAGCGATGTTGCTTCATGAGCAAGTCCTGCTTTTTTCTCAACATAAATTCTATATACCATTTATTTAACCTCCGCTGCAAGTGCTCTTTTGCCTATATCACTTCTGTAATATGCGTTTTCAAATTTTACTGTTTTCACTGTTTCATATGCCTTGGAAATAGCACTTTCAAGAGTATCTGAAACCTCTGTAACTCCAAGCACTCTTCCTCCTGCCGTCTTCAACACTCCATTATCAAGCTTTGCACCTGCGACATAGATATTTTTATCAAGCGGCATAGTAATTTCAAAACCTGATTCATACTTTGAAGGATATCCTTTTGATGCCATAACAACACATGCGGCATATTTATTTGAAAACTTAACTTCTGCTTTATCTAATGTCTTATCATAGATATGAAGCATAATATCCAGTAAATCACTTTCCAAAAGTGGAAGTACTACCTGAGTTTCAGGGTCTCCAAAACGGCAGTTATATTCAATAACTTTAGGACCGTCCTTAGTGAGCATCAAACCAAAATACAGGCACCCGGAGAAGCTTCTTCCCTCTTGGTTCATTGCATCGATAGTAGGAAGGAATATTTTTTCCATACATTCTTCCGCAATTTCTTTTGTATAGTAAGGGTTAGGTGCAATTGTTCCCATTCCGCCTGTATTGAGTCCCTCGTCACCATCTAATGCTCGCTTGTGGTCCATTGAAGAAATCATCGGAACTACTGTCTTTCCGTCTGTAAAGGAGAGAACCGACACCTCCGGTCCCTCTAAAAATTCTTCGACAACAATATTATTGCCGCTGTCACCAAAAACCTTATCCTCCATCATAGAAACCACGGCAGCCTTTGCTTCCTCGCGTGTCATTGCTATGATAACTCCCTTTCCGAGAGCAAGGCCATCCGCCTTGATAACTGTCGGAATCGGCGCAGTATCAAGGTATTCAAGTGCCTTTTGAATATCATCAAATACCTCATATTGCGCTGTTGGGATATTATATTTCTTCATAAGGTTTTTAGAGAAAACCTTACTTCCTTCTATGATTGCAGCCGCCTTGTTTGGGCCGAAAGTCTTTATCCCTTTAGCATTTAAAGCATCAACTGCCCCTAAAACAAGCGGGTCGTCCGGGGCGACAACTGCAAAATCAATTTTGTTCTCTACTGCAAATTCCGTTATTTTGTCAATATCCTTTGCTCCGATATCAACACAAATTGCATCATTTGCAATACCGCCATTACCCGGAAGTGCATAAATTTCAGTTACATTCTTGTTTTCTTTAATTTTTTTAATGATGGCGTGCTCGCGTCCGCCGCCGCCTACTACCAAAACTTTCACTTTTACACCTCCTGATTAATAAATAGGAAATTTCGCACAAAGCTCCTGAACCTCTGTAGAAATTCTGTCCTTTGAGTTTTCGAAATCAACAACTGTATCATATATCCATCCGGCTATTTTAATCATTTCTTCCTCTTTAAATCCACGGCTTGTAACTGCAGGAGTTCCTATTCTTATACCGCTTGTTATAAACGGACTTTGCGGGTCGTTAGGTATAGCATTTTTATTGACTGTAATGTGAACCTCATCAAGGCGCTTTTCAAGCTCTTTTCCCGTAATATCGAACGGAGTGAGATTTAAAAGCATAAGGTGATTGTCCGTACCGTTTGACACAACCTTAAAGCCTTTTTTTACAAGCTCTTCCGATAAAACCTTTGCATTTTTAATAATCTGTTTCTGATATTCTTTAAATTCTTCGGTAAGTGCTTCGCCGAAAGCAACAGCCTTCGCCGCAATTATGTGCATCAAAGGTCCGCCTTGTGTTCCCGGGAATACAGCCTTGTCTATCTTCTGTGCAAGCTCTTCTTTGCAGAGAATAAGTCCGCCACGAGGACCTCTTAAAGTCTTATGGGTAGTTGAAGTAACAATGTCTGCATAAGGTACAGGACTTGGATGAAGGCCTGCCGCAACCAAACCTGCAATATGAGCCATATCAATCATCATATATGCGCCCACTTCATCACAGATAGCGCGGATTTTTTCAAAGTCAATAGTCCTTGAATATGCACTTGCACCTGATACAATCATTTTGGGCTTGCATTCAAGCGCAATTTCGCGCATTTTATCGTAGTCTATCTTTTCATCATCGTCAGATACACCATACGGTACAATATTGAAGTATTTGCCCGATATATTAACAGGAGAGCCATGTGATAAGTGTCCGCCGTGAGCAAGGCTTAATCCCATAACAGTATCGCCCGGCTCAAGCACAGCAAAGAAAGCCGCAAGGTTAGCATTAGCTCCACTATGTGGCTGAACATTTGCATGTTCTGCACCGAACAGCTTTTTAGCACGCTCTCTTGCTATATTCTCAACTATATCAACATACTCGCAACCGCCGTAATATCTCTTAGAGGGATATCCTTCTGCGTACTTATTTGTAAGCGGTGTACCGGCTGCTAAAAGCACAGCCTTTGAAACAATATTTTCAGAAGCTATAAGCTCGATGTTATGCTGCTGTCTTTTAAGTTCTAAGTCGCAGGCATCAAACACTTCGCTGTCATAGTTTTTAAGTTCATCAAAAAAATTCTGCATAGTTTTTGGGTCCTCCTGTATTAGTGATGGAATAATCTCATCTTTGTCATAGCCATAACCATGTCATATTTATTACATGTATCAATTACATTATCATCACGGATTGATCCGCCCGGCTGAGCAATATAGCTTACCCCGCTTCTCTTTGCTCTTTCTATATTATCCCCAAACGGGAAGAAAGCATCCGAGCCGAGTGAAACTCCTGTAATGTTTGAAAGATATTCTCTCTGCTCGCATCTTGTAAACGGCTCAGGCTGCTCCGTGAAAAGATCCTGCCATTTTCCGTCAGCCAAAACATCTTCGTAATCTTCACCTAAGTAAACATCAATGGCATTATCACGGTCTGCGCGTCTTACGCTGTCCTTAAACGGAAGATTCAAAACCTTATCGCTCTGTCGCAGGTGCCAGTAATCAGCCTTTCCACCGGCGAGGCGTGTGCAGTGAATTCTGGACTGCTGTCCTGCACCTACGCCTATTGCTTGTCCGTCCTTTGCGTAGCATACAGAATTGGACTGTGTATACTTTAATGTAATAAGTGCGATTATAAGGTCACGCTTAGCATCATCAGGAAGATTTTTATTCTCTGTAACAATCTCAGAAAGAAGTTCTTCATTAATTTTGAAGTTGTTTCTTCCCTGTTCAAAGGTAATACCAAATACCTGTTTTCTCTCTTGCTCGTCAGGAACAAAATTTTCATCAATTTTGATTATATTATATGTTCCCTTTCTCTTGCCCTTCAAGATTTCGAGCGCTTCATCGTCATAGTCAGGAGCAATAACGCCGTCTGAAACCTCACGGAAAATAATTTTTGCTGTTGTTACATCACATTTGTCAGAAAGTGCAATCCAGTCGCCGTAAGAGCTCATTCTGTCTGTTCCTCTCGCTCTTGCATACGCTGTTGCAAGAGGAGATTCGTCAAGTCCTTCAATATCATCAACGAAGCATGCCTTTTTGAGCTTATCACTCATTTTGATTCCTACTGCTGCCGATGTAGGACTTACATGTTTAAAGGAGGTTGCTGCACACATTCCTGTTGCTTCTTTGATTTCCTTTACAAGCTGCCAGCTGTTGAATGCATCAAGGAAATTGATGAATCCCGGTCTTCCGTTTAAAATTTCAATAGGTAATTCGCTTCCGTCATGCATATATATCTTGGACGGTTTTTGATTCGGATTACATCCATATTTAAGTTCAAACTCTTTCATCATCAGTTCTCCTTTACATTCTTATTTATCATCCTGTTTTCCACATCGCCAGTTTTCAAATCAATAAATCTTACATATATAGAAATTTTATTCTGCTCGTTTAGGTTTTCCCATATATCTGTCAAAAACTCATCGATATCGTCAGGAATTAAAACTCTTTCCGGTTCGCCGCAGAAAGTCGGAATAGGGTTTCCGTCATGCTGATATGTGTGAATAAAATGACCGAGTCCCGAAAGCGCCGGATAGGAGAATGTATACCTATTGCAAGCACTTCCGTCTTTATCGGCGCTTTTTAAAATACTCATTTCATAAGTAAAGTCATTTTCATCAAATGTGAGCATAGCGCTGATTCTTGGTGTGAAATTAGGAGCATCAGGCTCAAATTCACGGGTCTTGAGCGCTTCGGTAAATGTGCTTCCATCCTTTACAAAATCAAAAATTGTATCGGTCTGGTCACCGTTTGTAACAATAAGGTTGTTTTCAAAAACTCTTATAGGAGAATAGATAATAAGGCTCGGGTCTTCAACTTTTGATGCGTCAAACGGATGTATAATCACTTCTTCTCCATTTTCAACAAATACCCTGTTTCTCGAATTCTCCGATCTTCCCATAATAAAGTACGCAATAGCGGCTTTTTCGCCGTTTGCTGTTTTTCCGGCAACAATGCCTCTGCCGACATAAGAATTATCCTTAATAAGTTCGCCTATTTTATCTACTCTGTATGGTTCCATTTTAATCCTCCATCATTTTCTTTGAAATAATCTCAACAGCCTCAGGAAGAATCTTCCATTCAGCCTCCTCCATAATTCTCTCCTGTAAAATCTTAGGTGTATCCCCGTCTTTTACTTCAACGGCTTTTTGAAGTATGATTTTTCCGCCGTCCGGAATTTCATTAACAAAATGTACTGTTGCACCGCTCACCTTTACTCCGTATTCCAGCGCCGCCTCATGGACTCTTAATCCATAAAAACCTTGTCCGCAAAAAGATGGTATAAGCGACGGATGAACATTTATTATTCTGTTTTCATACCGCTTTGTAAAATCAGCACTTAAAATGCTCATAAATCCGGCGAGAACGATAAGGTCAATTTCATATTTTTCAAGAATATTTATTATCCCCTGCTCAAAATCAGATTGAATTGGATTTTCTTTTCTTGATACAACCGCCGTGTCAATTCCGTTTTCTTTCGCTCTTACAAGCGCATAGGCATCGGGTCTGCTTGCTATAACAACCTTTATTTCTCCGCTTTTTATCACGCCTGATTTTTGGGCATCAATAAGCGCCTGAAGATTAGTTCCACCACCTGAAACAAAAACCGCAATCTTGGTTTTTAGCATATAACCACTCTTTCCTCGCCCTTTGTTATGTTACCGATAACATAAGCGTCTTCGCCGTTCGCTTTTAAAACCTCAAGAGCCTTATCCTTGTCAGCAGCAGAAACAACAATGCTCATTCCTACACCCATATTGAAAGTGTTGAACATATCATGCTCGGAAATATTTCCTGTTTTCTGCAGAAGGTTGAAAATAGGCAGAACTCTTACTGAACTTTTTTCGATATTAGCAGTAAAACCCTTTGGAATACTTCTTGGAATATTCTCATAAAATCCTCCGCCTGTTATGTGGGATACCGCCTTAACAGTAACGGCATCAAAAAGTGCAAGCATCGGCTTTACATATATTTTTGTAGGTGTTAAAAGCGTTTCACCGATAGACTTTCCACCAAGCTCAGCACAAGGAACTTTAATATCAGCATTCTCTACATCGAATACCTTTCTTACCAGCGAAAATCCATTTGAATGTACACCGCTTGAAGGAAGTGCGATTATTACATCACCTTCCTCTATCTTTGAATTATCTAAAACTTTCTTCTTATCAACAACACCAACAGAAAATCCTGCAAGGTCATATTCATCAATAGGATAGAATCCCGGCATTTCTGCGGTTTCTCCACCTATGAGCTCGCATCCTGACTGAACACAGCCCTCAGCTATTCCGGATACAATATCTGCAATCTTTTCCGGATAATTCTTTCCGCAAGCTATGTAATCAAGGAAAAACAGCGGCTTTGCACCAACACAGATTATATCGTTTACACACATAGCCACACAATCAATACCAACGGTATTGTGCTTGTCCAGCAAAAATGCCATCTTGAGCTTTGTTCCAACTCCATCTGTTCCGCTTACTAAAACCGGCTTTTCAATCCCCGTGAGATCAAGCTCAAATAAACCTCCAAATCCACCGATATCAGAAGCCTTTCCATTAATCATTGTTCTTGCGATATGCTGTTTCATAAGTTCAACAGCCTTGTAACCGGCAGTAATGTCAACGCCTGCCTCTTTGTAAGTTTCGCTAAAGCTTTTTTCCACTTTTATGTCCTCCCTTATGATAAATATTTCCCCGGAAATTAACCGTTGAATTTTTCTTCTATTGCCTTGTTTTTTTCAATAACCTTTTCATACCCGGCTCGTCTTGCGTCAAGGAGCTTTTTATATAAATCCTTGTCCTCAGTTGCTAAAATCTGAATTGCCAGCAGCGCAGCATTCGCAGCTCCGTTTATTCCAACTGTTGCAACCGGTATTCCTGGTGGCATCTGTACGGTTGAAAGAAGTGCATCCATGCCGTCTAAGGCCTGAGATTTTACCGGTATGCCTATTACAGGCACAACAGTATTTGCTGCAATAGCACCGGCTAAATGAGCTGCCATTCCTGCCGCTGCAATAATAGCTCCAAATCCGTTTTCAGCCGCGCTTTGAGAAAATTCTTTAGACTCTTCCGGCGTTCTATGCGCAGAAAAAACATGTACCTCATGTGGGACCTCGAACTCCGTAAGGGTATTTATTGCCTTTTCCACAACCGGCAAATCACTGTCCGAGCCCATAATAACTGCCACTTTTTTCATAGTAAATTCTCCTTTTCTTGTGCAATAAAAAGGCGCACCTATCCAATTTCGATAGGTACGCCCAGACGGTCGGCATTAACCATCTGCTGCTCCCTTGCGGTTCACCGCACATCCGTCAGTTACAGCAGAAATATATCACAATAAAATTCTAACATATTAGCAGTTTATTGTCAAGAAAAAATCCTTTATTTTGCGGTTTTTTGGTATATTTTACTGTAATCCCACAAGATGTGACAAGAAAAATTCATATAGCTGTCATATTCGTTATTTTCAGTTCATTTTCAGTACGGTTTTTACTATTCCGGATAAAAATTTAGGCATTTTCATTACAACAATTTTCATAAAAATCTCCTTCCTGCAAATACGGCACTAAAATCTGAACAAACAGCAGTACGCCATTACAAGCAAAAGCAGCGTTTCAACCACAGCAACTATGTATATTGGAAAAACCAAACCACATATCATTCCAATACAAAAAGTAAGAGCGGCAAGCCCTACTGCTTTGCATCCTAACTTAAGCATACTAATGCACCTCGATTGCTTTATATACTATATACTATGTTTTAAAGAGATTTCTGTGAAATTATTTCTACATTTTCCAAAAAAACACTTGCAAATTTGACTATTATGCTGTATAATGTACTGGTGCCAAATATTATGGAGTGATATCGAAGTGGTCATAAC
>JAZNTB010000011.1:0-2014 GCA_045591565.1 Clostridia bacterium | reverse complement strand
TAACAAAATTTTATATGCATCAATAGTTATAATGATTATAGAATCAGTGTACGATTCAGATGCCAAGCATTTTTAATGAATTGACAACTCCGTTGTCATGAATTGGCTAAAGCCATGAATTCTCGCTTCGCTCCATGAATTGAATTGCCTTTTAATGCACGAAGTGTAATTCATGAGCCGCAGGCTCAATTCATGAAATCTTTGATTTCAATTCATGCCGAAGGCAATTCATTGAGTTTGCTTCGCAAACTCATTATATCATATATATTTCCCTATTTCAATAAAAATTTTAGTTTTTCTTGTTTTTCTTTGTTTTATTTGGTTTTTATTTTCTCTCATTCATCGGGATGTAGTTGGTGTGCTTTGCGACATTCTTATATGCAGGACGAACGATTTTGCCCGAATTCATCAGCTCCTCAATGCGGTGTGCACTCCAGCCGGCAATTCTTGCGATGGCAAAAATCGGTGTGTAAAGCTCAAGCGGAAGTCCGAGCATACGGTAAACAAAGCCCGAATAGAAGTCCACATTTGCACTGACCGGTCTGTTTCTCTTTAGTTTCAAAAGCTCCGGTGCAACCCTTTCCACCAGCTCGTAAAGTGCAAGCTCCTTCTCTGTTCCCTTTTCCTTTGCAAGATTTCCCACATACTTTTTAAGGATAGTAGTTCTCGGGTCGGAAAGAGAATATACGGCGTGACCGATTCCGTATATAAGTCCGCTTCTGTCAAACGCCTGCTTATCAAGTATTTTCTGTAAATACGCCCTTACCTCGTCCTCGTCTGTCCAATCCTTGACATTTGCCTGAATGTCAGCAAACATTTCAACGACCTTTTTGTTTGCTCCGCCATGCTTCGGGCCTTTTAATGAGCCGAGCGATGCCGCAACCGACGAATATGTATCAGTTCCTGATGAAGAAACCACATGCGTTGTAAAGGTGGAGTTATTTCCGCCGCCGTGCTCTGCCTGTGCAACAAGGCAGATATCCAAAAGCTTTGCCTCAAGCTCGGTATATTTGCTGTCGGGGCGGAGCATATAAAGTATCGCCTCGGCTGTTGACAGCTCTGCAGGCGGAGTATGTATAAACAGGCTGTGTCCTTTTTGATAATGGTTAAATGCCTGATATCCGTACACCGACAAAAGCGGGAACAGTGCAATAAGCTGCAAGCTCTGGCGGAGAACATTTTCAATATTTGTGTTATCAGCAGACTCGTCATAGGAATAAAGCGTCAGCACGCTCCTTGCAAGAGTGTTCATCATATCGGAGGACGGTGCCTTCATAATGATATCACGCACAAAGCTTGTCGGCAGCTTGCGGTATTCCGCAAGCAGACTCTTAAAGTCGGCAAGCTCCGACTCTGTCGGCTGTTCGCCGAAAATTAAAAGGTATGTAACCTCCTCAAAGCCAAAGCGGTTTTCGCTTGTAAAGCCCTCAACAATCTTTTCTATATCAACGCCGTGATAGTAAAGCTTTCCCTCGCACGGAATCATTTCGCCGTCGTCGATTGTGTATGATTTAACCTCACCGATTTCGGTAAGTCCCGTCAAAACACCTCGACCGCTTTTATATCTAAGACCCCTTTTAACCTCGTACTTATCATAAAGCTCGGGGTCGATGTGTCCGTTATTATCGCATTTTTGCGCCAGCCTCTCTATAAGCGGTGCAAGCTCCTGAAATCTGTTCATTCTTTTTCTCCTTGTAACTTTATTGAAAATGCTAAGTGTAAGGCAAGTACCTTTAAGTTAACATATCTTTTTCTCATTGTTTTTGCCAAAAGCAGCTGCTCCTGTGCGCAAATTATCGTTTTTTCGCTTGTCTTTGATGCAAGATTTATCATACGGTCAAGAAAATCAGTATTTGCAACTATTTGCCTGCAACCGTTTTGTATCAGCATTATATCACGGACAAAGTCCTGCCAGAAGGAAAGAATAAGGTCTGCATCGTCCTTATTTTCCTTTAAAAACTCGGCTGTACGGTAGGCGTCCAGTCGGTTTTTTGATAAAAGCTCGGGAAGCTTT
>JAZNTB010000010.1:0-2091 GCA_045591565.1 Clostridia bacterium | reverse complement strand
GTTCAAGGTTTGCAAATGTGCCCTCCAGTCCCGATGTGCGCTGTGCCTGCTGCTGCGTGTTCTGTGCGGCGCTGTCAAGGTGCGCCGCCGCCTTGTTTGCAAGGTCGGCAGCACGCGGCTCAATGGCTTTGCCTATGGCATCGCCAACGGCTCTGCCGATTCCCTGACTCACACCTCGTCTGATTGCTCTTTCCAAATCAAAGAAACTCATAACTTATGCCTCCTTTATATATAGGTAAAAATTTTTTGACTACATTTTTTCTCCGCACTGCGGACAGTATTCGGTGTCATCCTTTACAACCGTGTCGCAGTTTTTACAAAACTTGTGTCTTTCCTTATATTCCTGAAACATATTCTTTTCAGGAAGCTTTGCACCGCACTCGGTACAGAAGCTTTCTGTTGAAGGTGATGCGCGTCCGCAGGATTTGCAAACCTTCAGTCTTTTCATAGCACGGGGACCGAAACCGTATTCGTCCATACTTTCCTGCCGTACCTGTTCCGCTAAAATCAGTCTCATTCTTCATACCTCCTCATAGCGCAGAGCCGAGCCGCAGCTTGTGCAAAATGTATCAGATATTGAAACCTTGCTTCCGCAATGTCTGCAAAACTTCGGCGGGTTCTCCCAGGGGGAGCAGTCAACACACATAAAAGTATCTGCGTTATACATTGCATCGCATACGAACCGTCCGCATTTTTTGCATCTGCTGATTTCCGGCTTTGCAATTTCCCATGCTCTTTTTAATCTTTCCTCCGGTGTGCCGCCCTCGATCGGTTCGGTTAGAAAAACTCTCGCTCCCGATAAATCGCAGAAGAAGCTGTACCGATTTCCGTTTATGATTTTATAAGAAGCAATTTTCTCCGGCATACGCATCCTCCTTTCAGAAAATTTTTCCTTAGAAAAGTAACAAATTTTTCTAAAGTATTGAATTTTTCAACATTATCTAATATAATATAAATAATCAGAATTGGTAAGGTGCATCGGAAAATGATTTTTTGATGTACTTTACAAGCTCAATTATACATATTTTTTTACCTTTGTCCTCACCCCAAAATGCCAAAAGGATGGGAAAAATCAAAAAAAATTAAAAAATTTTTCTCAAAAGGGTGAGAAAAAGGGTGGGAAATTAGAAAAATTTGGTAAAGGGGACATATTTTTATGCGAAAATTAACGGCACTCATTCTCACGGGAATTTTAATTACATTTTCACTTGTCGGCTGCGGTCAAAATACAAGACTTAATCCAAGCAGCCCGACGACCTTATCCATCTGGCATGTTTACGGAAATCAATCCGAGTCGCCGTTTAACGATGCAATAGATGAATTTAATTCAACTGTCGGCAAGGAAAAGGGTGTTTTTGTTTCCGTAACCTCTATGGTTGATTCCGATTCCATTGACCAGCACCTTTTTGACGCTGCAAAGGGTACACCGGGCAGCGGTGATTTCCCCGATTTGTTTACTGCATATCCGAGAGTTGCCGAGGGTATAGGTGAAGAATTGCTTACAGACTGGAACGAGATATATTCCGAGGAGGAGCTTTCCGTCTTTGTTGATGACTTTCTTGCGGAGGGCAATATTTCGGGCAGACAGCTCACGCTTCCCATTGCCAAATCGACAGAGCTTCTTTTTGTAAACAAAACCTTATTTGACCGTTTTGCAAATGAAAGCGGTTTTTCAGTCAAGGACTTTGAAACCTTTGACGGTCTTTTTGAAATGGCATCCGCCTATTATGAATGGTCGGACGGCAAGGATTTATTCCAGTATGATGATTTCTACAACTATTTCCTTATCAATGTTGCCGCAAAGGGTGACGAGCTTATCAAAAACGGCAAGGTAAACTGCGATACCAACGAATTTAAGGATGTTTTTTATGCGATTGCCGAGCCCGGAATTGAAGGCGGTATAAGCCTTTATGATAATTTCGGAAGCGATCTTTGGAAAACAGGCGATATTATATCCTACATCGGTTCGTCTGCCGGTATTCTTTATACCCGTGATGATGTAACCTATCCTGACAACAGCGTGGAAAAGATTGAGCTGTCGGTTCTTGCATATCCTGTTTTTGAGGGTGCTGCACCTACCGTTATGCAAAG
>JAZNTB010000009.1:0-10879 GCA_045591565.1 Clostridia bacterium | reverse complement strand
GGGATACATATTCATATCTTTATCCAAGAGAAAACGAACGCACATTGAAGATTTTAAACAAAATTAAATAAAAATCGGGGATTTTTCAGAAAAAAAAATTAAAACCGCATAAGATAGCGGTTTTAAATAATTTAGCAAAGTGATTTAGATAAAAGTGTGCCGAAAGCACACTCGTAAATGTGGATAGTGAAACAAAGGCGTCGTGAGCGCATTTACAATCGAACAGTCTACTTGAACGGGACCTTTTACGAAAAAGGAGAAGCAACGGAACATATGAGAAATGACCGCTCCTATAGCGGTCATTTTGATTACAGCCTATTTTACTGCGACATGGTGGAGATGACGGGAGTTGAACCCGTGTCCGAAAACATATTCACCCCGGCATCTACGAGTGTAGATTGTGTTATTAGATTCCCCTCACATATCCCTCACAATCAAGTTATATGCTACGGTAGTTTTTAGTTCCTGACCGTCCCCAAAACAAAAGACGGTTCATGTGCACCACTTAACGACGCCTTGCTCCCTGCCGTGGTACGCGAGGGTAAGACGGCCGCCGAAATTAGGCAGCGTAAGCTAAATTTTTGTTAGCGTTTATTTTTAAAAATTGGACAGTTTCAGTGTTATCCGGCACTACTCGCTTCCGAAGCTTCAACATCCCCGTCGAAGCCGTTGCATCCCCATATTCACTTAATTATTTTAACATATCCATCGCAAAAAATCAACAGTATTTTGCTTTTACATTGTTTTTCCTTCTGTTCTTCCGGCACGGCTGTTTGTACCCCGGATAAATCCTGCCTGTTTCTATTTCAAACCTCTCGGCAAGCTCCTCCTTAGAGTTTATCCCAAAATCCTTTAAAATATGCAACAAAACCATCGCACAGGCATACGCATCGTCACATGCAGTATGGTGTGAAAAACCAATACCAAGCGCAAACCCAAGGTGATTGAGCTTATGGCTCACCAAATCAGGGTATGCGTTTTGCGACAGCTTCACTGTACACAAATAATCAAAGCAAGGAGCTTCAATACCAAACATATCAAGAGTCTTGGTAAGTGCTCCCACATCAAAAGACGCATTATGCGCAATCACGGTTTTTCCATCAATATATGGCTTAACTTCCTCCCATATTTCCTTAAAGGTAGGAGCGTACAATACCTGTTCAGGCGTAATTCCATGTATTGCTATATTATATTCATTAAACTCAAAAGGAACCGGTTTTACCAAAAATTCCTTTACTTCCTTTATCTTATTATTCTCCACCACACATATTCCCATACTGCATATACTTGTCCATTTGGATGTGGCGGTTTCAAAATCTATTGCTACAAAATCCATTATTTTCTCCATTTTATTAATATACATTAATTTTATATCAAATATTTTTTAAAGTCAATATGCTATCCGTACTAAAATAATTGCAAATTTGGTTTTTTTATGTTACAATTATTAAAAGATGCTTGGAAAGGATGGTTTTATGGGTAAATTTTCTTATACACCACGCGGTGTTTGTTCAGCTCAGATAGAATTTGAAATAGATGGTGACACGGTTAAAAATGTTTCGTTTACCCGTGGCTGCAACGGAAATACACAAGGAATATCAAAGCTCGTCGAAGGAATGAAGGTTGACGATGTAATTGCCCGTCTTAAAGGTCTTAACTGCAACGGAAGGGGAACTAGCTGTCCCGACCAGCTTGCGCGGGCTCTTGAGCTTGCACAAAAAGAGCTGTAATATTTTTCCGATATCTCTCATATAATTTATGGGAGATATTTTTTTGAAAAGAGGCTTTTTTATGAAGAGAAATTTAATTATTTTTTGTCTTTGCATTACTGCAGTTATTTTTTTTGCCAAAAATTACGGACAAGCAATCCAAAACTCCGAGTCTGTCAGCATATATCATATAGACCGAAAGCTTTTCCGGCTGGTTCCGGTAGATTACATTCCAAAATCAAGATCAAGCACAGCTATTGCGCGGGAAATAATACAAGAAATACTGGAAAAAGGAGAAAAAAATCCTGAGATACTGACACTTTTATCAAATGCAACCGATAAAATTTCAGTAAAGATAGAAAAGGATACGGCATATGTCGACCTGACTCCTACCATTTCGGACTTTTCACACAAAAATGCTGAAACAGAAAAGCTTTTGGTGTATCAGATGGTTAACTCTCTTTCCTCAATAGAAGGCGTAGAAAAAGTTGAGTTTACTTTATCAGGAAAAAAAGAAGATCGTTTTCTCGGTTTTTTGGATATGCGTGATATTTTTACCCCTGAATACGACCTGTAACTATTGACTAAAAAAGGGAAATATGGTAGACTGAAAGATAATTATATTGTTGTTTTGGGAGATGGAACTATGAGTATTATAAAAAGTGACTTTGGAACAACTTCAAGAGGGAATGTAGATTCGTTTTTACTTGATAACGGCAGAGGACTTCAGGCGGAGATACTTACACTCGGCGGCACGATAAGACGCCTTGTTTTTAACGGCACTGATGTTTCCCTCGGCTATGATACTGCAGAAGAATACCTTACAAGAGGTATGTATTTCGGCGCTTTGATCGGGCGTAACTCAAACAGAATTGAGGATGGTATCTTTGAGATTAACGGCAAAACCTACACCGTAGAAAAAAATGACGGCGGAAAATCCAATCTTCACGGCGGACGAAACAGCTATGCATTCAGAATCTGGGACGCAGAAGCCATTGACGAGGACGAGCCAAAGCTTATACTTTCACTTTTCTCTCCTGACGGAGATGAGGGCTTCCCGGGAAATCTGAATGTCAGCGTTACATATACTCTTACAAAAGAAAACTCACTTAGAATTCATTATGAGGCAAACGCAGATTGCGATACTGTCATTAATATGACTAACCATTGCTACTTTAATTTAAATGGTCACGGTGGCGATAGCGTGCGAAATCACACACTCCAGATGATGTGTGATTTCTACACACCCAACTCTGCCTTCACGGCTCCTGACGGCAGAATTCTTTCTGTTACTGATACTCCATTTGACTTTACAACACCTAAAAAGCTGGATGCTGACCTTACTGATACATTCAGAGGATATGACCACAACTTAATTATAAAGGGTACAGGTTTTAGAAAGTGTGCCGTTTTAGAAGGCGACAGATCAGGTATTGTTATGGAAACCTATACAGACCTTCCGGGCGTACAGATCTTTACTCCTGCAAAGATCGGTCTTGCTGACTGCAAGGATGGTGCTATATACGGCGAATATCCGTCTATATGTCTTGAAACACAAGGATTCCCGAATGCGCTCAAATACTCTCACTTCCCTTCAATTATTGTTAAAAAGGGCGAAAAGTACGATACTGTTACAGAGTACAAATTCTTTCAAAAATAAACAAAGGAGAACAAAATGAGAATTGTAGTAAAGGTTGGAACCTCTACTCTTGCACATAAGACCGGTAATCTTAATATCCGTCGTGTAGAGCAGCTTTGCAAGGTTTTAAGTGATCTTAAAAACAGCGGTCATGAAATCATTCTGGTTTCTTCAGGCGCTGTAGGAATGGGCGTGGGAAAGCTGTGTCTTCCGGGACGCCCCGAAGATACCCCGTCAAAACAAGCCGCAGCTGCCGTAGGGCAGTGTGAGCTTATGTACACATACGACAAGTTGTTTTCTGAATACAATCATACGGTTGCACAAATCCTGCTTGTCGGTCTTGATATAGAGAACGAAGAGAGAAACAGAAATTTCAAGAACACTCTATTTCGTCTTTTAGAGCTTGGTGTTCTTCCTATAGTTAATGAAAACGATACTGTTTCAACCGACGAAATCGAAATCGGCGACAATGATACGCTCTCTGCAATCGTTGCTGTTAATGTAGAGGCAGACCTTCTTATTCTACTCTCAGACATCGACGGGCTTTATACAGCCGATCCGCATAAAAACAGTGACGCACAACTAATCAAAACAGTTGAAATCATCACCCCCGAAATTTGCGCTTTGGCAGGTGGAAAAGGCTCTACTTTAGGTACAGGTGGAATGTCCACCAAAATCAAAGCGGCGCAGATGTCAACGAATAGCGGCATCGATATGGTGATTGCAAACGGAGTTAATCCTGATATTCTTTATGATATTGTAGAAAACAAGGATGCAGGAACAAAATTCCTTGCGAGCAAGAAAGGATAAATTATGACCACCATTGAACTTTTAAAAAGTGCAAAGCAAGCATGGAAGTCTACCGGGCTTTTAGACAGCGAAACAAAAAACGCTGTTTTACTATCCATGTCGGAGCAACTTATTGCACACACCGATAAAATTCTCGAAGCTAACAAAATAGACCTTGAAAAGAGCCGCGGAATTATCAGTGATGTAATGCTCGACAGACTCATGCTGACCAAAGAACGCATTAAAGCTATGGCTGATGGAATTGTAGCTGTAACCGCACTTCCCGACCCCATTGGCAGAATTTTAGATGAATATACGCACCCAAACGGACTTTTAATTAAAAAGGTTTCTGTTCCGGTCGGTCTTATATCAATAATATACGAAAGCCGTCCTAATGTAACATCGGATGCGGCAGCACTTGCTTTTAAAAGTGGAAACGCCTGTGTTCTGCGTGGCGGAAAGGAAGCCTACAACTCGGCAGCTGCGATAGTCGATGCCATGCAGGCAGCACTTCTTTCACACGGAATTCCAAAAGAGATGATAAGTCTGGTGAGCGATACCACACGCGAAAGTGCAAGAGAAATTATGACTGCAAACGGGCTTGTTGACCTCCTTATTCCTCGTGGCGGGCAGGGCCTTATAAATGCATGTGTACAAAATGCAACTGTCCCCTGCATTCAAACCGGAACAGGCATATGCCATATTTATATTGATAAATCCGCAAATCTTGATATGGCAATAAATATAATTAATAACGCTAAAACAAGCCGACCATCTGTTTGCAACGCATGTGAGGTTTGCATTGTTCATAAAGATATTGCCAAAACTTTTCTGCCGATGCTAAGCAGAGTTCTCTCCGGAAGAGTAGAATTGCGACTTGATAAAACTGCACAAGGCATAATTTGCGGCACCCCTTGCGGTGAGCATGATTTTGATACTGAATTTTTGGATTATATTCTTGCTGTCAAAGTCGCAGACAGCATTGAAGATGCTATTTCGCATATAAGCGAACATTCCACCTCACACAGCGAAGCAATCGTTACTGATGACGCCAAAGCCGCCGAAAAGTTTTTAAACAATGTAGACTCAAGCAGCGTTTACTGGAATGCTTCGACCCGTTTCACCGACGGTGGCGAATTCGGGCTTGGATGCGAAATGGGTATTTCAACACAGAAGCTTCACGCAAGAGGACCTATGGGGCTTTGTGAGCTTACCACATACAAATACAAAATTTACGGTAATGGACAAACAAGATAGGAGAATTCAAATGAAATATTTAGCAGGTTTTATTGGAGCTGGCAATATGGGCGGTGCACTCGCTGCTGCGGCATCTAAGTCTGTTCCATCAAAGGAACTGGCAGTTTCCGACCACGATATCAAAAAAGCACAGGCTCTTTGCGAAAAAACCGGTGCTACTCTTTCTGACAATACAGATATTGCAAAAAATTCCAAGTACATTTTTTTAGGAGTAAAACCACAGGTACTCCCTCAGCTATTTGCAGAAATTGCTCCTGTTTTAAAGGCGCGCGACGATGACTTTATCCTTGTCACCATGGCCGCAGGAATTTCTATAGAAGATATTTCCGGCTTTGCAGGAAAGGAATATCCAATAATACGGATTATGCCAAACACACCTGTTTCCATCGAAAAAGGCGTTATTCTGTACACTGCAAATGACAAAGCAGGCGACATTTCCGAGTTTTTGAATATAATGAACAGTAGCGGAACCCTTAAAGCTCTCCCCGAAAAACTGATAGATGCTGCAAGCTGTATTACCGGTTGCGGCCCTGCATGGATATATATGTTCATCGAGGCTCTTGCCGATGGCGGCGTCGAATGCGGACTTCCAAGAAAAGAAGCAATCGAATTTGCCTGCAACACAATGATAGGCTCTGCCTCTTTGGTCCTTGAATCCGGAAAGCACCCGGGACTTTTAAAGGATGAGGTTACAAGTCCGGGCGGAACAACAATCGCCGGTGTTCATGCTCTTGAAAAGAACTCCTTCCGTGGTACTGTTATGGATGCGGTCAAATCTGCATATGAGAAGACAATAAATATGAAATAATAAAAAATCCCGCAAAAGCGGGATTTTTTATTGCCCTTTGCAGATACTAACAAAAAAGGAGAAATGACTATGTGTACAGCAATCAGCTTTAAAACAAAGGACCATTATTTCGGACGAAACTTAGACCTTGAATACTCATATAATGAGACAGTTACTATAACTCCTCAAAACTTCCCTTTTAAATTTCGCAAAGCAGGCGATATTAATGAGCATTATGCCATAATAGGCATTGCGACAGTTATGGAAGGCTACCCCTTATATTACGATGCCACCAACGAAAAAGGACTTAGCATAGCAGGTCTTAATTTCCCGGGTAATGCTTATTATCTTGAACACTCATACGAAAAGTATAATATAACGCCATTTGAACTCATCCCTTGGATATTATCTCAATGTAAAACCGTTGACGATGCAAAAAACCTTCTTTCGAAAACTAATCTTGTAAATATTAATTTCTCAAATGAGCTCCCGCTTACCCCTCTTCATTGGATTATTTCTGACTCTTCATACTCGATCGTAGCTGAGCCGCAAAAGGACGGAATTAAAATTTATGATAACCCTGTTGGCGTACTCACCAACAACCCAACTTTTGATATGCAGCTTCACTATCTTAATAATTATATGAATTTATCGGCAGACTCCCCAGAAAACACCTTTGCAGATAATATAAATCTCTCTGCTTACTCAAACGGTATGGGAGCACTCGGTCTTCCGGGCGATTTGTCGTCGCAATCCCGATTTGTGCGAGCTACATTTACAAAGCTCAATTCTGTATGCGATATAGTAGAAGAAGCAAGTGTAAATCAGTTCTTTCATATTCTGAATTCTGTTGCACATCCAAGAGGAAGCGTCCGCGTAAACGGAAAATACGAAATTACTGTTTATTCATCGTGCTGCAACACAGATAAATGCATTTATTATTATACCACCTACGAAAACAGCTGTAAAACCTGCGTAGACCTAAAAAAAGAAAACTTATCGGGAAATAACCTTGTATCATACCCGATAAGCTTTGAGCAGTTTATTTTGCGCCAAAATTAATACGCTATTTTGATAAAAACTCCTGAATTCTTTCAAGATTTTCTTCACCTATAAGTCTGCCGGCACGGTAGACTTCTTTAAGTTTTTCAGGATCTTTTGTGGTTCTCTTTATTGGAAGCATTTCCTTTGGACGAAGCACTAAAACCTCGCCTGTCCTTTCCCTTTCCTCGATATATTCCAAGGTACTGTTGTACATAATATGTCTGTTTTCTATTGCCTCAATCATTTTAGGATATTTTTTAAATACCCGTCTTATTATAGGTATCATCTTGTTCTTTTCTTTCAAATATCCCTTTGGCTGAGTGAGAATAACAATATTTCTATCATACCCAATGCTCTCAAAATATTTTAGAGGAACGGAATCCGATATTCCTCCGTCAAGCAGCTTATATCCGTCAACCTCAACGATTTCAGCAACCATCGGAAGCGATGCAGATGCCCTTATCCACTCAAGGAATGCTCCGTCTACACGATCGCATTTTTTATAAAGAGGCTTCCCTGTTTCAATATTCGTACACACAACATAAAACTCCATCGGATTTTTGTTGTATGCCTCATCATCAAAAATATCAAGCTTTTCAGGCAATTCGTGATAACAAAAATCCGCACCAAACAAATTCCCTGTAAAAATCAGCGAACGCATACTGCAGTATCTTTTGTCGCGGCAATATTTAACATTGTACCTTAAAGCACGGCCTATCTGTCCGGACTTATAGTTGCAGCCAAAAGCCGCTCCTGCTGAAACTCCTATAGCACCGTCAAATACAATTCCGTTTTCCATCATCACATCTGTTATGCCAGAGGTGAACAGTCCGCGCATAGCGCCACCCTCCATAATTAGACCCTTTTTCAAAGTAATCCTCCTAATTTAACCTGATTTGAAAAAAGCGACAAGTCTGACTTGTCGCTTTTAGTGGTCGGGATGACAGGATTTGAACCTGCGGCCCCTACGTCCCGAACGTAGTGCTCTACCAAACTGAGCCACATCCCGAAAATTATCCAACGAATGATATTATACCACATCTTTTTTTGAATTTCAAGTCTTTTTCCATAATAAGTTTATATTTTTTTAGTCAAGCGCAATCTCAAAATATACTGAATCTAAAAGCATTGGATACATCATAGCATACGGCATACCTTTTTCGCCTGCAATACTGTATTTAATTGAGGATGCGCCAAATTCCGCCGAAAGTGCTGCGAGCATGCAATCTTCGTTTCCTAAAAGTTCTTTAATATGCAAAGTATTATCGTGTACAAAGCAAAAAGCTATACCTACTTCTGCACATTTTTCCTTAACAACACAAAACTCGCCGTTATACATATCCTTTACAAACCGGAGTATATCCTTTCCCCACTCTACAAAATCAGTGCTTTTTAGTAGTTTATTACGAAAATCATAGTATTGGTCAGCCGAAAGCTTTTCTACTGAAAACTCTCGTTTAATATTGTGTGGTACCAAAGCTTCCTTGCGAACTATATTGCATACAGTTTTAAACCCTCTCTTTTTGTAAAATTCAAAAAGTCCGTCATTTTGTGGTACCAAAACAAGAAACTCTTCACCCTGTCTGCTTATATATTCCTTTGCAAAGTCAAGTAGAGCCGTACTTATTCCCCGTCCTCTATGCTTTTTTAAGGTTGCAACAGCATAAACATACCGTCCCTGCTTTTTTCCGATACGAACAGGCAAAAGTGTAAGAATACCACAAACTCTGTCCTCTTCTTCAAATATAAGGACATAATCTAAAAGCGTATTAAGATACACAAGAATATCTTCCTTGCTGTCGCCAAAGGCTTCTTCCCATACGCACGCTATATCTGCTTTATGCTTATCCTCTGCAAATTTTATCATCATTACTTTTCCTTTGCACTGTACTTTTTAACTATTTCATACGGCCTGTAGGATAGCTTTGCTTTCCTTAGTCCCTCATCTCCTGTATCCTCTTCACGATTTACATACTTATAGCCTCCACAATTGTTACGAACAAACTCCCTGTTTATTATCTGGTACGCACCATTTATGTCGGTGTATGCCTTTTCAATATGGACAATAAAGGTTTCGTCATTTAAGCGATCACCTATCGAAAAGGCTATAACTTCGCCATGTGTGCGTATAACTCCGCCGATAAGCTCTAATTCATCAAAATAATCAAATGCTTTTTTTACTGCCTCTGTTTCTTCCTCAAGGCCATTCTCCATATCTGCAAGTGCGCACCACTTTTTGTGCATCTTTAGCACTTCCTGCAGGTTATCTTTTGTTATAGCTTCATACCTCCAATCGGGGTTTTCGTTAATAAATCTGTTAATGTGGTTTCTTTTAGCACTAAGCTTTTTTCCTGTTAAGTTCATCAGGCTTTCAGCGGTATATACATAATCCTCCATGTCGCGCCTTTCGCAAAATTCAAATTTCCCAGGAAATTTTTTCTCTATATACTGCTTTTGCGATTCCGAAAGCGAATGAAACCTCACTCCCTCCTCCAAAAGCATATCGGCTGCCGCATATACATTACCGCTGCCGCATGGAAACAGATATGACTTGTCCTGCTCGCCCGAGCGCACAAAAAGCACACCGTCTGATATTGCAAACTCCGTTTTATACTGTTCCTGCCACAAAAACAGCGTAGTAAAATTATATTCCAGCGACGGACATTCATACGCTGACAGCATACTATTGATTTTTTCCCTATCCTCTATCTCTATCTTTTTAAAACTCAGCATATAATCTTTTTTACCTTCCTTTTAACCTTAGCGTACAAGGTGCATACAAGTATTGATACAGCATAAACAAATACCGCTCTTATCAAAAATTCTCTACCTATTGAATCCACAGAGATTTCTGCCATTTTTTCATCAATTACAAATATTAAAAGCGGATGCACAAGATATATGTAGTAGCTTGCACCATCTATTTGTTTTAACAGTCGGCTTTTCATAACCTTTTCCCCGATACCAAAAGAAATTGCCACAGAGAACAAAACCGCACAAACGCAGTAAGCCAGATGTACACCCTCAATATATCCAACCGGATTTCCTGTAAAATGTGTATAGCCTAAACACGCCTCAACAATGGCTACGGCTAAGAATATTAATGCAATTACCCCTTTGTGTTTAAGAATCTTTTCTTTAAAAAGGTCGTAGCTTGCGCCCATATAACATCCGCAAATCCAGAAGATTAAATAGGTTGTAAATATTCTGTCGGTATACCCGCCGAAAAGTACAGGTAGAAATAACTTTGACAAAACCATAACTGCCATTGCGACAAAAAGTGCAACCGGAAATTTAACTTTCTCCGTCATTATCCTCCAGACAGGGCGCAGCAAATAAAATTGAATTATTATTATAACAAAATAGAAATGCGATACCAAATCTCCTTTTAAAACATATTCCGCAAAGTCTTTTAAGCTAAATGCGAAATAATTCTTTGACACAAAGTATATATAAAACACAAAAACCCAAATAAGATACAGAATTATAACCCCTTTAAATCTTGAAAATATATAGTCTTTGTACCTTATAGCTTTTTTTAATCCCAATGCCATTTTTACTCCTGAAAGGAAAATAAAACCCTGTACAACAAACGCAGAAAGCCTCCACGGCACAAATGTAAGTGCATATTGAAGGCTTTCCTTATCAAGCTGC
>JAZNTB010000008.1:0-5747 GCA_045591565.1 Clostridia bacterium | reverse complement strand
TTTGAAAGCTTTTCTATTTCGCCATTTGCCGAAACGGTTATTTTCACAATCTCATCATCCCGTACATATTTAACCTTTGTCAAGGTAACAGCCGGAGCTGCTGTCGGCGATACCGTCGGTTTCGGGGTGCTGGTAGGCTTTGGAGTCGGGTTCGCGGTCGGTCTTGCAACCGTTTCGGATACCGAAATAACTCCTGCATCTCCGTCAAACTTCACATCGAGTCCTACATTCTCCGAAATAAATCTTACCGATACCATTGTTTTTGCACTCTCGCCCCATTTTGCGATGAGCTTCGGTGCAACCTTATCGGGAATTTCCTTTTTCTCCCAGTTTACGGTAGCGTATGTTTTTCCAATCTGGAGTCTTACCGTCTTTTTATTATATGAAATTTTTATGGATTTGTCGCTTTCCTGATAATCCACCGTTGCACCAAGTGCCTCAAAAACCTCGCGTACCGGAACTAACGCTCTGTCATTGAATATTATCGGCTCAAGCGGCAAATCGGTGAGTACCTTTCCGTTAACCTTGAGCGTATATACAGAGCCGGTATAGTTATGAACTTCCCCGTCATATTCAAGCAGCATAGCAGCGGAAGCGACTGTGTTTACAAGAATACAGCACAGCACTAAAAGTGTTATTGCTATTTTTTTCATCAGGTGTTTTCCTCCCTTTTACTCGGGAATCGGCATATTAAAATGCGCATATCCCTCCTGTGTCACAATTCTTCCCCGCGGTGTTCTCGAAATGTAGCCAAGCTGCAGAAGATACGGCTCATAAACATCCTCAATGGTGTTTGCCTCCTCGCCAATAGTTGCAGCCAGTGTTTCAAGTCCCACAGGACCTCCCCCGTAATTTTTTATCATTGTTGTTATCATTTTTTTGTCAATCATATCAAGTCCCATTTCATCAATTTCCATTTGATTGAGCGACGCTGATGCGATTTCTTTTGTGATTTTACCGCCGTACTTAATCTGCGCAAAGTCACGCACACGCTTTAAAAGTCTGTTTGCAATTCTCGGCGTACCGCGTGAACGGGTTGAAATTTCCTCCGCTCCACCGTCGTCGATATCGACATTTAAAAGACTTGCAGAACGTTTTACTATACGCTTTAACTCCTCAGGTGTATAAAGCTCGAGCCTTGCAATTACGCCGAAACGGTCACGAAGCGGTGCGGTCAAAAGTCCCGCACGGGTTGTTGCACCGATAAGTGTGAACTTCGGCAGGTCAAGGCGTATTGACTTTGCCGATGGGCCTTTTCCAATAATAATGTCAAGCGCAAAATCCTCCATTGCAGGATAGAGAATTTCCTCAACAGTTCTTGACATTCTGTGGATTTCGTCTATGAACAGAATATCATTCTGCGAAAGGTTGGTAAGAATAGCCGCCAAATCACCAGCCTTTTCAATAGCAGGTCCGCTTGTTATACGGATATTCACTCCCATTTCGTTTGAGATTATGCTGGCAAGAGTTGTTTTACCAAGTCCCGGCGAGCCGTACAAAAGCACATGGTCAAGCGGTTCACGGCGTTCCTTTGCCGCATCAATATAAATGCTCAGGTTCTCCTTAACCTTTTCCTGTCCGACATAGTCGGCAAGTGTCCTCGGGCGAAGTCCTACCTCAACATCTGCGTCCTCTTCCAGAAAATCGCCGGTTACTATTCTTTCGTTATCGTCAAAAATCATTTTTTATCCCCTTTACATCAGCTTTTTAAGAGCCTGTTTAACGATTTCTTCGGTAGGCAGCGAGCGGTCAATACGAGAAACTGCATTGCGTGCCTTCTGGCTGGAATATCCTAAAACCACAAGTGCACTCACCGCCTCCGAGCCGTTGTCCTCATCAAGTGCCGCGTCCTCTGCAATTTCTTCCGGCAGAATGTCGGCGTTCTTCATTTTGTCTTTAAGTTCCAAAATTACACGCTGCGCCATCTTCTGTCCGACGCCCGATGCCTTTGTCAGCGTTTTTGCATCATTTGTGATAACCGCAACAGCAAGCTGTGTGGGTGTCACAACCGACAGTATCGCAAGCGCGGCCTTAGGGCCTACTCCCGAAACCGACAAAAGCTGCAAAAACATCGCAAGCTCTTCCTCTTTTGTAAAGCCGTAAATGTCAAAAATATCTTCTCTTACATGAACATAGGTATAGAATGTTACTTCACTTCCTGCTTTTACGCTGTCTGCAGAAAGCTGCGAGGTGTAAATCTTGTATCCTACACCGCCGTTATCCACAACGCAGAAGTTGTCCTTTTTGAGCACAAGCTCGCCTTTTAAATAGTAATACATACCCGTTTCCTTCCTTTGTAGACTACCCTTAAAGGGGATTTTTGTCCCATGATAAAGTCTACATTAAAATTATATCACATTTTGTCATATTGCGCATTTACGATTACATTACAAGTATGTAACGGATTTTACAGCCGGTTTTCCCCAAGCTCGTCGTTCATTCTAGCAGAGTGTGCGTGACAGATTGCAACAGCCAGAGCATCCGCCGCATCGTCAGGCTTTGGTATGGCATTTAGGTTTAAAAGCATCTTCACCATCTGCTGAATCTGCCCCTTTTCTGCCCGTCCGTAGCCGGTAACCGCCTGCTTTATCTGCAGAGGTGTATATTCATAAATCGGTGTTCCGCTTGACGCCACTTCCGCAACAAGCACACCTCTTGCCTGTGCAACGCTAATTGCTGTTTTTGCGTTGTTATTGAAAAACAGTTCCTCTATCGCGACTGCATCCGGCTTATATTTATGCAAATATTCATTTATCTCTTCCTTAATCTTGCGAAGCCTTAGGCTTGTTATCATGGATGCGTGAGTGGTAATCGCATTGTATTCGATAGGGCGAAACTTGTTGCCCTTATATTCAAGCACCCCGATGCCAACAATAGCATACCCTGGGTCAATTCCTAAAATAATCACAAAAAAAGCCTCCCCTTTTTGTATACTTTTATCACTTTTTACTATTGCATAATTATAAATCAAAATGTATAATAATACTTAGTTATATTTTATTGTACACCAAATAAGGAGGAATTTCAATATGTCAAAGGAAAAAGTTGTCCTCGCATATTCAGGAGGACTTGATACATCAATTATTATTCCATGGCTTAAAGAGAATTACGATTGCGAGGTAATCGCAGTTTGCGGCGATGTTGGTCAGGGCAAGGAAACAGAGGGCCTCGAGGAGCGTGCTAAAAAGGCAGGCGCAGAAAAGCTTTACATAGCTGACCTCAAAGCTGAATATGTTAAGGATTACATCTGGCCGGTTGTTAAGTCAGGCGCAGAGTACGAGGGCAAGTACCTTTTAGGTACATCTCACGCACGCCCGATTATTGCGAAAAAGCTTGTTGAAATCGCTGAAAAGGAAGGCGCAACAGCAATCTGCCACGGCTGTACAGGAAAGGGTAACGATCAGGTTCGTTTTGAGCTTACAGTAAAGGCACTAAACCCAAGCCTCAAAATAATTGCTCCGTGGCGTATCTGGGATATCAAATCCCGTGAAGATGCAGTTGACTACGCAAACGCTCACGGCATCGAAATCCCTGTTACAAAGAAAGAGCTTTACTCCCGTGACAGAAATGTTTGGCACATCAGTCATGAGGGTATGGACCTTGAGGACCCTGCAAACGAGCCACAGCTTGACAGCCTGTTAAAGCTTGGCGTATCGCCGGAGAAAGCACCTGAGGAAGCAAAGTATGTTACAATCAGCTTCGAAAAGGGTGAGGCTGTTGCACTTGACGGCAAGAAGATGGAACCGCTGGCACTCCTGCAGGAGCTTAACGCAATCGGCGGCGCATACGGCGTAGGAATTGCAGACATCGTTGAAGACCGTCTTGTTGGTATGAAGTCAAGGGGCGTTTATGAAACTCCGGGCGGAACAATTCTTTACGCCGCAATCAAGGAGCTTGAGTATCTTTGCCTCGACCGTGACACACAGAGCTTTAAGCGCCAGAGCGCAGTTAAGTTCGCAGAGCTTGTATATGACGGAAAGTGGTTTACACCTCTTCGTGAGGCTATGAGCGCAATGTTCGATGTTATGGACGAAACAGTTACAGGCGATGTTAAGTTAAAGCTTTACAAAGGCAACATCTACCCTGCAGGCGCAACAAGCCCGTACTCACTCTATAACGAGGATATCGCATCATTCGGCGACTCACACGAGCTTTATTCACACAAGGACAGCGAAGGCTTTATCAACCTCTACGGTCTGCCACTCAAGGTTCGTGCTATGATGATGAATAAGAACGGCGAGAATAAATATAAGAAATAATGTAAACCGATAGACCTTCAAAATTTACGCATCTAACCATTTTTTGTGCGGGGCGGTACCCTAAGTACAGCACCCGCACTTCAAAACGGCAAGGCGCAAAAATTTTGGAGGTCTTATTTTATTTGGTTTGGTTTAATAATGTTTAAAAAACGGGTTGTTACTTGAGGAATTTTGTGGTATAATAATTTCCAGAAGTTTAGAGTTTCCACCCTGCATTGGCATAGCCAATGCCATAAAGTTTTAGGTCAAGCCTTTTTCCAAAAGGCTTGCGGGGTTCAAGGGGCAGCGCCCCTCAATAAAAAAACACACAAAGGAGCTAACTAATATGGCAAAATTATGGGGCGGTCGGTTCCAGAAAAGCACCGACAAAAAGGTTGACGATTTCAATTCCTCAATCCGTTTCGACAAGCGTATGTATGCCCAGGACATAAAGGGCAGCATTGCGCACGCAAAAATGCTCGGAAAACAGGGCATTATTGATGCAGAAGATTCCAAAAAGATTGTCAAAGGTCTTTTGGAAATCCTCGACGATATCGAAAAGGGCAAGGTGGAATTTTTAATCGACGCTGAGGATATACATATGAACATCGAAAAGCTATTGACCGACAAAATCGGTGAAAGCGGCAAACGCCTGCACACAGGCAGAAGCCGTAACGAGCAGGTTGCGCTCGATATCCGTATGTACTTAATGGACGAAATCGACGAAATATCGGCGATGATAAAGGCGCTCATGGAAACGCTCGTTTCCCTTGCTAAATCGCACACCGAAACAATTATGCCGGGCTACACACACCTGCAAAAGGCCCAGCCGGTAACGCTTGCGCATCACTTAATGGCGTATTTTGAAATGCTAAAGCGTGATGCATCAAGACTTACTGACTGCAAAGAGCGCACCAATGTAATGCCGCTCGGCTCAGGCGCACTTGCCGGCACAACCTATCCTTTAGACAGAGAGTTTGTCGCAAAGGAACTTGGCTTTTCATCAGTTACGCAAAACTCCTTAGATGGCGTTTCCGACCGTGACTTTGCGATTGAGCTTGCAGGCTGTCTGTCCATTATAATGATGCACTTATCCCGCTTTTGCGAGGAGCTTATTCTGTGGTCGAGCCACGAATTCTCCTTCGTTGAAATGGACGATGCATATTCTACCGGCTCATCAATTATGCCGCAGAAGAAAAACCCTGATGTTGCCGAGCTTATCCGTGGCAAAACCGGGCGTGTTTACGGTCACCTGATGGGACTTTTGACCACAATGAAGGGTATTCCGCTTGCATACAACAAGGATATGCAAGAGGACAAGGAGCCGATATTTGACGCAGTTGATACCGTAAAGCTCTGCCTGCCGGTGTTCTGCGATATGATTGCCACAATGAAGGTTAACAAGGCAAATATGCTAAAGGGTGCAAAGGGCGGCTTTACAAACGCAACCGATGTTGCGGATTATCTTGTTAAAAAGGGTATGCCGTTCCGTGACGCACACGAGGTTGT
>JAZNTB010000007.1:0-3929 GCA_045591565.1 Clostridia bacterium | reverse complement strand
TAGATGAGAGGTATCTAATACCATCACCGGAGATAGAAAAGAAAATATAAGGGTTATTCGAATCTTCAGGATTTAATGCAATGTCACAAGGGGTCCCATCAGCTTCGAAAGCAAAAGGATTAAACATAAATTGAATAAAAGGCTTATTATCCAGCATATAACGCGTTTTGTAATTGTATTTGCCTGTGGAAGCAAGATGCCAACGATTTTTCTTAAGCTTCGATGAAAAGCTCTCCAGGGCATCCCAAACCTCAGAAACATCCGTAATAGGTAATACGCCATTTAACCAGTCCATTCCGAACTTATAATTTTTTTGGAAAAATTCTTGTGTCATAATTTAATACCTCCATATAGTTTGCAGGGGGCAGTATGGAGTTCTGCCCCGCCGCTACCGGTACCGGATTTGAAACGGATGCTTCGCATCCGGTATTTTCATTATAAGGGATATTTTTACATTTGTCAAGAGAAACAGCGGAAATTTAATCCCGTGATACCCCTCGGGATTAAAGGCTCTCCAAACGGCGAAAGACCGCCATATTTTGGCGGTCTTTCTTGTTTGGTTGCGTTATCCCTTCGGATAACGATTTTTTGTAACGAACGGCAGAAGGGGAACTGCTATTTCCGACGCAGGCGGGAAAGGAAGTCTGCGGCTTTTCCTTTACGCTGCATATTGGTAACGGCGCTACGGGCGCGCGGCCCTAATGATTTAAACCGGAAGAAAAGCTGCTCTGAGAAAGATGCTGCGTAAGGTTTACTATAGCTTAAATAATCCACTCTAACCGGTGTTTCGGGTTTTGAATAGCTATCGAAGTATTTATAGTATGGTTTTCGCAGGAAAATTTCAAAATTATGCTGATGAAAGGGAAAGGGGAGTATACAGGGCAAGATTTTGCCAAACTCGTAAAAATCGCAAATTTGGTGGGTTTCCTCGTCAATGTCTACCCGCTTATATATGCGGCGGAGCATTGTGAAGGGTCCGAGCTTACGAACATACCACAGCTCTGATGCAAGCCTTCGGATGGTAATATCCATATCATCCCAGCTTTGAGAAACAAAATCGACATCACATTTATAATGCCGGGAGAGCTTCATCCAAGAGATTGTCTCCTGAGACAGTGTTTTAAACTTACGGTTATTGTATTCAATACCGGCTTCATCGACAATTATATAAGAATATTCCGGGAAAGTCCATTTGCCGAGATCCTGCAGCGTAACCGACTTAGCAAGTGAACATTCAAAATTACAGTAATAATTACTATAAAGTGGTAGTCTTTTTTTCTTTTGGTCGCGCTGATCGGCGCGGAGTCTCTTATAAAATTGACGGCAAGCGAAGGTTGTTTTTCCGCAGCCAATGTTTCCAAAGAATACTCTAATCATTTTCGTTTACCTCGCACAAGGAGCATAAGGAACCGGAACACAGAGGAAACCACAATGCAAAGAATTAGGGCGCCGGTAAGATATTCTATCATGGCAGCATAGTCCCATGTATAATTTCCGGTAGGAGTAAGCTGCTTATAAAAGTCAGGTTCTCCGAGGACAGCTCGGAGAGCTTCAAGAATTGTTTGCATTATCTAATTTCCTCCTTTTTGACTCACAAAACTTATAAGGACAGTCCCACTGCTTACATTTAGAGCAATCATAATTATACTTTTTAGGATTAAAAAATATCTTTCGAATAGAAATATAATCGAATAATTGAAAGGCAATAACAAATATAGCCCCATAAAAGAACTCTTTCGTCAATTAGAACCACCCCCAAAAACAAAAATTGAGAAAACCATAAAAATTGCAATTAAAAAAATAACTGTTAAGCTCATAACCTACCTCCGATAAGTGTAAATACAAGTCCAAAAGCATACATCAAAAGAAAACAAGCTGAAACATAAGTAAAGCCTTCGAGAATAAAAGGCAAGCAGGAGAGTATTATCATGCTTTAACTCCTTTCCAGAATACAGATACAACAAAACCAAGAACAATAGCGCCTACAAACAATCCCATTAAACTAACATCATAACCAAATATATCAAATACTACAGTTTCATTCAGAAGATCATAAAATTGCCAAAAACAGTCTATTAAAAACTTAATTACACTCGTCACATAATCACCTTCCCAAAAGAAACTTTATTACAGCAAGAGAAATAAGGGCAACCATGCAGGTAGAAAGAATTCCGGGAACGATTCCTGAAAAAATAGCCGGCACAGCTACAGCTGAAGCAATAACAGCAAATGCAGTGATTAAGCTTTCAATAAGAGTAGTTATAATCGTACCAATAGTTTCAAAAAATGAAACAATCCAATCAAAGAAATCAAGCACAATTAACCACCACCTTTATTTAATTTGTTCATCATTGCATTATATTGAACATTTTTCTCTGCAGCTCGTGCTGCAGCTTGGTCACGACGCTGCTTTGACTGATAAGAAGGAACAAGATTAAAAACAAACGATAAAAGACCAAGAGTTAAAGATATAAGCAAAATTGAATTTACTATAGAACCATCTATGAAATATGACACTGCAGCGGAAATTGCCATAATAGGAGTAGCAACAAGATCAATCAAATCACCAAGACCGGAAAACAAAGATATTGTAGAATCGCGTCCAGCTTCGGTATCATTCATAATAGCATCTTCCTGATCCTTATAATCATCAACCGAGCTGCCAACTGAATCTTTTGGATTCTCATATTTAGGAACATCTGCACCGGCTCCGGTATAGGATCCTTTATAGAAATTATAAACATTTCCGGAAAAAGTCTCGATATTTTCATAAAACTCTGTACGGTTATTTAATTCAAAAGCTAAAAAGAACCGAAGCCTTTCAATATCTTGATAAGTATTATGAAACGATACATGAGCTTCACAATTAATGAGACCATCATCAGAAACAGAAAGAATATCTATATCACCTGCATAATAATGTTTAGCCCATTGAAAACTACCCCCGGGAACAGACGGGTTACGAACATAAACACCGGCTCTTTGAATATCATCAGTTCTAAAATCTCCTAAAACTGTAAAACGCAAAGTAAAAGTAATGTATTCATCATAAAGAATACCGGCACCAACATCATCTTCAGTATAATAAAAATTAGTGATCCAAGACTTATAATCTTTATCACCGGGATTCACAGCGTAAATGGCAGAAGTAAATGAATCGCCGGTTTGGTCATAATCAACAGAACGAGTATAGTCTGTACCTAATTCCAATCCATACAATTCACTATAACTCATTTGAAAATGCTGAGAAAACGGAATTGTTTCAACCGCAGCATAAGCTGAAAAACAAAAAAAGCTACAGCATAAAACCAAAGAAGAAATCAAAACAAAGATTTTTTTCATAACATCACCTTCTTTGAAAAAAGCCCCCGCTCTGAGCGAGGACCTTTAATCAATTTGTGCGGAAAAGGCGAGAGACCCATCCGAGAACAAAACCGGTAACGGCAAAGCCGGCTACCATAAGCAAAAGCAAAGGAGTATCAACAATTAATGTTAATATTTGACCTGCCCAGCCTATCGTCTTTGTAAAGACAATTCCAATATCGGCAAGTAAAGCTTCCATAATCTGCCCCCTTAATTCGTTCTAAAAAGTCTGGTAACCCAACCAAGTACAAAACCGGTTACAAGGAAACCAGCAACAAAGAGAAGCAGAAGGGGATTACCTACGATAAGGGAAAGGACCTCACCAGCCCAGGTAATAACCTGAGTAAAGAAAGTTCCAATGCTTGTAAGAATAGTTGACATAGTTACACCTTCCAAGTTTATTCCTCCTTAATAGCGGAATTTAATTTATTTTTATCCAGCTCCGGATCTGAATAAACAAAGTAAGGGGAACCATCCTGGCGAAAACGAAGCTCGCAAGGAATAGACACAGGATGACCTTCGGGAAGGTCTAACTCGCAACGGAAAATTTGAAAAGATTTTTTAAG
>JAZNTB010000006.1:0-15149 GCA_045591565.1 Clostridia bacterium | reverse complement strand
GGTAAGGTTCTTCGCGTTGCTTCGAATTAAACCACATACTCCACTGCTTGTGCGGGCCCCCGTCAATTCCTTTGAGTTTCAGTCTTGCGACCGTACTCCCCAGGTGGGATACTTATTGTGTTAACTGCGGCACAGAAGGGGTCGATACCTCCTACACCTAGTATCCATCGTTTACGGTGTGGACTACCAGGGTATCTAATCCTGTTTGCTCCCCACACTTTCGCGCCTCAGCGTCAGTTGTCGTCCAGAAAGCCGCCTTCGCCACTGGTGTTCCTCCTAATATCTACGCATTTCACCGCTACACTAGGAATTCCGCTTTCCTCTCCGATACTCAAGAATAACAGTTTCAATCGCAGCCCCGAGGTTGAGCCTCGGTATTTCACGACTGACTTGCTATCCCGCCTACGCGCCCTTTACACCCAGTAAATCCGGACAACGCTTGCCACCTACGTATTACCGCGGCTGCTGGCACGTAGTTAGCCGTGGCTTTCTCACAAGGTACCGTCATTTTTTTCTTCCCTTGCGACAACAGTTTACAACCCGAAGGCCGTCATCCTGCACGCGGCGTTGCTGCGTCAGGGTTTCCCCCATTGCGCAATATCCCCCACTGCTGCCTCCCGTAGGAGTCTGGGCCGTGTCTCAGTCCCAATGTGGCCGATCAACCTCTCAGTTCGGCTACTGATCGTCGACTTGGTAGGCCGTTACCCTACCAACTATCTAATCAGACGCGAGTCCATCCATCAGCGATAAATCTTTCAAATATCTACCATGCGATAAATATTCTGTATGCGGTATTAGCACAAATTTCTCTGTGTTATTCCCCACTGATGGGCAGGTTACTCACGCGTTACTCACCCGTCCGCCGCTAAGCTTCCCCAAACGCACCCCGAAGGGATTGTTCGGATGGCTCCGCTCGACTTGCATGTGTTAGGCACGCCCCCAGCGTTCGTCCTGAGCCAGGATCAAACTCTCGATAAAATGGTTATATATTCATCTTTCGATGTTATATACTTATCTTGGTTTGTTAGCTCTACTAACTTGTGTACTTTCGTACGCTGACTTTAATTTTCGTTTCCGAATTTCTGTCATAAAAAACTCTTTTTGTTTTTAGTCAATTACATTGACTGACAAGAACTCTGCACTGTTTATTTTTCAATGTTCAGCCGCTGTCTCAAAGACAGCTTATTTATATTATCACATCTACTCCCTCTTGTCAATACTTTTTTTAAATATTTTTTGAAATATTTTTTAAAAGCATCTTTCAAGCGGACAGCTTGTTTATATTATCACATCCGGCTTATATTTGTCAAGAGTTTTTGACAAAATTGTTTAAGTCTATGCAAATTCCCCTCTTTTTCAATTTTTGCGGGGGCTTTTTTGTAGCAATATGTCAATTTCGTTAATCCATACGCTGCCGGATGCATCACTCGGCATTTGAAGACCACCCCTTGGAGAAAGAGATATTTCCGTCACCTTCGGCCCGTCAGGCAGGCACGACCGCTTGAATTGCTGCGAGAAAAATCTTCTGTAGAACACTTTCATCCATTCAAGTATTTCGCTGTCTGTAAACTCACCAGAGAAGGCACACTTTGCAAGGCGGTATATCTTTTCAGGAGCAAACCCAAATCTCATCATATAATATAAGAAGAAATCGTGCAAAATATACGGCCCCACAAACTGTTCTGTTTTTTGCGATATCTCCCCATTTTCCGGCGGAAGAAGTTCAGGGCTTACCGGTGTGTTTAAAATATCGGTCAGTACCTTTTTCAGCTCCGCACTTTCAAGCCTGTGAGCCTCGTACTCTATCAGATACCTGATTACTGTTTTCGGCACTCCCGAATTCACGCCGTACATCGACATATGGTCGCCGTTATAGGTCGCCCAGCCAAGTGCCAGCTCCGACATATCGCCTGTTCCTATAACAACACCGCCCGTTTTATTGGCTACATCCATCAAAACCTGTGTACGTTCTCTTGCCTGTGCATTTTCAAAGGTCACATCGAACTTTTCCTTGTCCTGTCCTATATCTTCAAAGTGCTGCAGAACAGCTGCTTTGATGTTTATTTCGCTAAGAGTAGCTCCCATCTCGTTTGAAAGTGCTACCGCATTATCATATGTTCTTTTTGTTGTACCGAAGCAAGGCATCGTAACGGCAAGGATATTCCTGCGGTCAAGGCCTGCTATATCAAATGCTCTTGCTGCAACAATAAGAGCAAGAGTCGAGTCGAGTCCACCTGAAATCCCAATAACTGCAGTTTTAGCGCCCGTATGAAAAAGGCGTCTTGCTAACGCATTAGACTGGATTTGTAGAATTTCGTTACAATATTCCTTAATATTTTGTTCGTTTTCCGGCAAGAACGGTAAGCGTTTTACTGTTCTTGTAAGCCCGGTTTCTTCCGTTTCAAGCTCAGTTTCTACTATATAATAATCTTCTCCCTGTTCAAATGTTGAAATTCTTCTTCTCTCAAAAGCAAGCATATCAACATCAATTTCAGAAAACACAATACCATTTTCAAAACGGTTTTTGCGAGCAAGAAGCTTTCCGTTTTCGCATATGATGCTATCTCCGCCGTACACGGTGTCGGTAGTAGATTCCCCCACACCCGCTGCGGCATATATATATCCTCCAATAGTCCTTTCGGATTGTGATACAACCAAATTTTTCCGCTTTAATGCTTTTTCTACAAATTCGTTACTTGCCGAAAGATTTGCGATAACCGTTGCCCCGGCTGCGCTATGCATACCAGACGGCGGAGCAGTCACCTCAAGGTCTTCGCATATTTCTACCGCAAGTGCAAGATTTTGTACATTCCTATCTTTTATCAATATCTTTGTACCGAAGGGAACACATTCATCACCAAACACAATCATTTTTGTTTCGTCGGTTCCGCAAGCAAAATGTCGTATCTCGGAAAACTCGCCATAGTTCGGGATGTTACTCTTGGGTATTATCGCAACCACCTTACCGCGGTATAATATAGCAGCACAGTTATACAGCTTTTGTCCCACTGTAATCGGCGCGCCTATAACTATAGTCATATTAAAAAGTGCCGTTGCCTTAGCAATTTTTAAAACAGCTTCTTTTGCCGCACAAATAAGCGCGTCCTGTAAAAACAGGTCGCCACAGGTATAGCCCGTAACACAGAGTTCGGGGAACACCGCAATTTTTGCCCCTTCTTCTGCCGCCCTTTGTATGCTCTTTATTATCTCTGCCGAATTAAACCGACAGTCTGCAACCTTAACTTCCGGGGTTGCTGCACAAACCTTTACAAATCCGTGTTTCATCAGGAGTTCTCCTTTATTTTATCCCAATATTCCTTGTTTAATTTTTCCATTTTGTTGTCGCCGTATTCATAATAAACGACATTTTTTATTTTATCAGGTAAATATTGCTGTTTTACATAGTGATTCGGATAGCCGTGTGGATAGCGGTAGCCCTGTCCGTGATTCATCTTCTCCGCTCCTGCGTAATGTGAATCCTGCAGGTGCGCCGGAATACTTCCCGTATCCTTTGATGCGATATCGCTCATTGCACTATCTATCGCGTTTATTGCAGAGTTTGATTTCGGTGCTGTTGCAAGCATAATAACCGCTTCAGCAAGCGGGATTCGTGCTTCCGGCATTCCAAGCTGCAGGGCCGAATCAACACACGCCTTGGTTATTGCCGCTGCCTGTGGATAGGCAAGCCCGATATCCTCCGATGCAATCACTAAAAGTCTGCGGCAGGCACTCATCATATCTCCTGCCGATAATATTTTTGCAAGATAGTAAACCGCCGCATCAGGGTCTGAGCCGCGTATCGATTTCTGGAATGCGCTCAAAACATCATAATGGCTGTCCCCGTCACGGTCATATCTCAAAACCTTTCGCTGCGTTGCCGCCTCTGCCGTTTTTTCGGTTATTACCATCTCGCCGTCCTCATTAGCAACTGTCGTTAAAAAGCAAAGCTCAAGACTGTTTAGTGCTTTTCGTACATCTCCGCCGCTAGTTCGTGCAATATGCATAAGCGCGGCATCCTCTGCCGTGATTTTATATGAGCTGTAGTCGCTCCCCGCCAAAATTCCGCTTGCCCGCTCAAGCGCCTTTTTTATCTCATTTTCATTTACCGGCAAGAATTCAAAAACAACACTTCGTGACAAAACAGCATTATACACATAGAAGTACGGATTTTCGGTGGTACTTGCAATCAATGTTATTTTACCGTTCTCCATAAATTCAAGAAGCGACTGCTGCTGTTTTTTATTGAAGTGCTGAATCTCGTCAAGGTATAAAAGAACCCCGTTCGCCGTCATAAATGTATCGAGCGAATTTATGATATCCTTTATGTCTGCAACCGATGCAGATGTCGCATTTAAGCGGTGCAGAGTTTTTCCTGTTCTTTTTGCTATAATATTTGCAACCGTCGTTTTTCCTATACCGCTCGGTCCGTAAAAAATCATATTCGGGACTTCGCCCTGCTCTAAAAGCCGCCGCAAAATCCCGTTATTTCCTATCAAATGTTCCTGACCCACTACCTCGTCCAAAGTTTGGGGGCGCATACGGTCAGCCAAAGGTCTGCTCATTTTGCGCACCCCCTGCACGACTTTTCAACTTTAGTCAAATCCTTTACCATCTTAATATAGCTCCTGCCGTCCGATATATATTCCTCGCCGACAGCCTCATAGCCCTCATACTCAAAGAATCCCTTTTCGGTAACTGGCGATTCCACCATGATTGAGCTTCCGCCAAGAGTTACTGTTTTATCTGCCAATGCACGCATCACAAGGTCGCCCACGAACTGACGGCGATAACCCTTTTCTATCGCGACATAAGCGATAGAAAAGTTTCTCTCATCAATCTGTGTGAGTCTTGAAACACCAATCTGCAGAGTTTTGTCATAGCCGATAAAATGGTATGAGTCCGCCTCTTTGTCGTCACAAAGCTTTGTCATTCCAAGCTCTTCTCCGAAGATACGCTCTCGCATATCCTTCGCAAGTTCATATCCGTTTTCGCCAAAAATATATTTGAATTCAAGCATTGTTTATTCCTCTGATTAAAATTCGGCTGTGCCCACTGTTCTCGGGAACGGCAGTACATCACGGATATTTTGCATACCTGTTATATACATAACCGCTCTTTCAAATCCAAGTCCAAAGCCTGCGTGCTTATTTGTTCCGTATTTTCTAAGGTCAAGATAGAAACCATAATCCTCAGGATTTAATCCACATTCCTTCATACGGCTTTCTAAAACCTCGTAGTTTTCCTCTCTCTGGCTTCCTCCGATAATCTCGCCGATACCCGGAACCAAAAGGTCGCATGCCGCAACAGTCTTTCCGTCATCGTTTAATTTCATATAGAATGCCTTGATTTCCTTCGGGTAATCTGTCACAAACACAGGCTTTTTGTAAACCTCTTCGGTCAAAAATCTTTCGTGTTCTGTCTGCAAGTCGCAGCCCCATTCAACTGGATAGTCGAACTTGTCATTATTTTTCTTTAAAATTTCTATCGCCTCGGTATATGTTACCCTTGCGAACTCATTTGAAACTACATTGTTAAGCCTGTCTAAAAGTCCCTTGTCGATAAACTGATTGAAGAACGCCATTTCCTCCGGTGCGTTTTCAAGACAGTAGTTAATAATATATTTTATCATATCCTCGGCAATCTCCATATTGTCAGCAAGGTCAGCAAAGGCAATTTCCGGCTCAATCATCCAGAATTCTGCTGCGTGGCGGGTTGTATTTGAATTTTCTGCACGGAAAGTAGGTCCGAAGGTATAAACATTACGGAACGCCATGCAGTAGGTTTCAACATTAAGCTGACCTGAAACTGTCAGGTTTGCAGGCTTTGCGAAGAAATCCTTTGAATAATCAACATTTCCCTTATCTGTTTTCGGCAGCTCATTCATATCCATAGTTGTAACCTGGAACATTTCTCCTGCACCCTCGCAGTCACTTGTTGTGATAATTGGAGTATGAACATAGACAAAGCCTCTGTCCTGAAAGAACTGATGAATTGCATAGGCAATCATTGATCTTATGCGAAATACCGCACTAAATGTATTTGTTCTCGGGCGAAGATGGCACTGTGTCCGCAAGTATTCAAAGGTATGGCGTTTGTTCTGGATTGGGTAATCAGGAGTTGAAAGTCCCTCAATCACAGCTTTTTCCGCCTTGATTTCAAACGCCTGCTTTGCATCCGGTGTCAAAACGAGTGTTCCCGTAACAGTAACAGCCGCCGATATATTTAAGTGTGTCAGCTTGTCGAAGTTGTCAAGATTATCCTCAATCACTATCTGGATACTCTTAAAAAAGCTTCCGTCATTAAGCTCAATAAACCCGAAGTTTTTTGATGCACGGATATTTCTGACCCAGCCGGAAACCGTAACCTCCTGACCTGCAAACTTTTCGGTATTTCTGTAAATCTCCTTAACCAATGCTTTCATTTCAAAATTCCTCTCTATACTAAATTTAATTTTTATCCACAATCTCAACGCTGTCAAGTGTTGCCCTGAAGTTTCGTCTTATAGCCTCTAAATACTCTTCTCTTAAGGCTTTTTGTTCCTGTTTTTCGCTTTCGGTCAGCCCTTCTTCTTTGGACTTTTTCGCAAGCTCATTTATTCTTAAAATCTTACTTTGTTCCATATCATCTTTCCCTCCAATTTACATTATACACCAAAAATAAAAAAATTTCAATACAAGCTACCAAATCTTCTCAAAAAACATAGTATATATTAAATCGGTCATAAGACCGACGCTGAAAGGAGGCATAATCATGGGTGAATGTGGATACCAGAACACCAGATACGGTGGCTGCGGTAATTTCGATTTCGATATGATTTTATGGGTTCTTATCATCATCGTAATTGTTACATGCATGTGCAACGACTAATAAAATACTTAATGTGCTTTAGCGAAAAGCCGCCGGCTACAGCCGGCGGCTTAACACCTTTTCTCAAAAGCTTGCCTTGACACACCAAAGTGATTATGATATTATATGAAAAATTGTTATTTTTCGTCTGCTTAAAATCTGCAGATATTTTTATAGGAGTGGTTTTATGCAAAAAACACCATCCAGTCAAATTGCCTCGCGGGTATCTGCCGTTACAATTATAATAAATGCCGCACTTAGCGCATTCAAGCTTTTTGCGGGTATTATATCCTCATCCGTTGCAATGATATCCGACGCCGTTCATTCAGCTTCCGACATCATCAGCACCGTCGTGGTTATAATAGGAATACGCCTTGCAAGCAAGGACGCCGACACAGAGCATCAATACGGACACGAAAGGCTGGAGTGCGCAGCCGCAATAATCCTGTCCGCCATTCTCGCCCTGACCGGCATAGGAATTGGAATCTCCGGCATAGAAAAGGTATTTTCTCCTGCCACATCTCCGGCAATCCCAGGAAAGCTTGCCCTTTTTGCAGCCATTCTTTCAATCGCCGTTAAAGAGGGTATGTATTGGTACACCAAAGCCGCAGCAGACAGCATTAATTCAGGAGCACTCGCCGCTGATGCCTGGCATCACCGCTCCGATGCACTTTCCTCTGTCGGCAGCTTTGCAGGAATTTTAGGAGCAAGGCTTGGATTTCCGCTTTTAGACCCGATTGCGGCGGTTTTGATAAGTATTTTCATTATAAAGGCTGCCATCGATGTTTTCCGCGATTCTCTCAACAAGATGACCGACCATGCCTGCGATGCCGAAACAGCAGCCAGAATTCAGGATATTATTCTTAGCTGTGACGGTGTTATGGGAATAGATGATTTGAAAACCAGAATTTTCGGGAACAAAATTTATATAGATGTGGAAATTTTTGTTGACGCAAACCTCCCCCTTATAGACGCCCACGAAATTGCAGAAAAGGTTCACGACTGCATTGAAAGTGAAATAGAATATGTAAAGCATTGTATGGTGCATATAAATCCTGCACCACAGTAAAAAAACCGGACATTTAGTCCGGTTTTTTCTATCTTTTTTGAGGCGTATATAAATTCCGCCTGTTCTTTTTTAATTATTTTATTACTCTTACTCTTAAAACGCCGTCAACTGCTTTGATTTTATCCACAATTTCGTCTGTGATAATATCATCAGCATTGATAATAGTGCAAGCAAGGTCCTTTTTGCTCTTGTTTATAAGGTCTGCAATATTATGATTTTCCTCAGCAAAGATATTTGTGAACTGTGTAAGCATTGTCGGGATATTCTTATGCAGGATTGAAACTCTGCCATTACCCGAGAGCGGAAGCTCACAGTTCGGGAAGTTAACTGAGTTTACGATATCTCCTGTTTCAAGATAATTTGAAATTTCCTGAGCTGCCATAACAGCACAATTATCTTCAGATTCTTCTGTTGACGCACCAAGATGCGGGATTGCAATAATCCCAGGTTGATTGATAACCTCTGCATTCGGGAAGTCTACTACATACTTTGAAACCTTGCCCGAAGCAAGCGCTGCCTTTATTGCATCATTATCCACAAGCTCGCCCCTTGCAAAGTTTAAAATCTTTACGCCGTCCTTCATCTTTGCAATAGTGTCGCGGTTAATGCTTCTCTTTGTTCCGTCGGTAAGCGGCACATGAATTGAGATATAATCAGCCTCCGCATAAACCTCTTCTGCAGATTTTGCACGTGTGATGTGGTGTGAAAGCCTCCATGCCGCATCAACTGAGAGATATGGGTCATAGCCTATAACTTTCATTCCGAGATGTCTTGCAGCATTAGCAACCAAAACACCGATTGCACCAAGACCGATTACGCCCAGAGTCTTTCCCTGAACTTCATTTCCGGCAAAGTTTGACTTACCCTTTTCTACCTGCTTGGCAATATCGTCCCCTGTCAGGGTTGATGCCCAGTTAATTCCGCCTGTAACATCTCTTGATGCCAAAAACAGTCCTGCTAAAACAAGCTCCTTAACTGCATTTGCGTTTGCACCCGGAGTATTGAATACTACGATACCCTTTTCTGAGCACTTGTCAATTGGAATATTGTTTGTTCCTGCGCCTGCACGGGCTACCGCTGCCAAAGACTTTGGAAGCTCCATATCATGCATTGCATAGCTTCTTAAAATAATGCCGTCGGCATCTGCTGCAGCGTCGTCTGTAACCTTGTACTTTGCGTCGTCCAGCTGGTCCAGACCGCATGCAGCAATTTTATTTAAAGTCAAAATGTTAAACATTTTATTTCCCTCTTTCTATTTGTTTTCTTCTTCGAATTTCTTCATAAATGCAACCAGCGCCTCTACGCCCTCTGTCGGCATAGCATTGTAGATGCTGGCTCTCATTCCGCCTACTGATCTGTGACCCTTTAAGTTCACAAACCCTGCTTCCTTTGCTTCCTTTATGAATTTAGCGTTCAAATCTTCGTCATCTGTAACGAACGGAACATTCATAAGTGAACGGTCCTCCGGCACAACAGTACCACGGAACATTGTTGAATTATCAAGGAAGTTATACAGAATTTCAGCCTTCTTCTCATTGATTTTCTGAACAGCCTTAATTCCGCCCTGCTCCTTAATCCACTCAAGAACAAGCTTCATAATATAGATACCGTATGTCGGTGGTGTATTGTACATAGAGCCGTTATCTGCATGAATCTGATAGTTGAACATTGTCGGGCAGATATCCATTGCGTTTCCAATCAAATCCTCACGAACAATTACAAGCGTAACGCCCGCAGGACCTAGGTTCTTCTGTGCACCTGCGAAAAGAAGTCCAAATTTTGAAACATCAAGCTCCTCTGACATAACACATGATGAAATGTCTGCAACAAGCGGAATATCGCCTGTATCAGGAAGCTGGGCAAACTTTGTTCCGTAGATTGTATTGTTCATACAAATATAGAAATAGTCTGCATCCTTTGAAAAATCATCCTTATTAAGCTTTGGAATATATGAGAAGGTCTTATCAGCAGAAGATGCAATCTTATTAACTGTAATGTATCTCTCTGCTTCCTGTGCGGCTTTCTTTGCCCACTGACCTGTAATTACCATATCACACTTTTTGTTCTTGTTTCCAAGATTCATCGGAATCATTGTGAACTGGCTTGATGCGCCGCCCTGCAGGAACATTACCTTATAGTTGTCCGGAACCTGCATAAGCTCTCTCACGAGCGCTTCACAGCCGTTTATTATTTCTTCATAATCTTTAGAGCGGTGGCTCATTTCCATCACAGACATTCCTGCTTTACCATATTCCACCATTTCTTTCTGTGCCTTCTCTAAAACCGCCTGTGGCAGCATTGAAGGGCCTGCTGAAAAGTTATAAACTCTGCTCATTTTCAAATACCTCTCTTTTTTTTCGTAATGAAGTCATTATACAACAGCTAAAGACCAAAGTCAACCGAAGGGGGATATTTTTGTTAAAAATTTCTCAAATTTCCACTTCGGGTTGATTTATGGGTGGGAATAGTATTTTTCCACCGCGTCCGCTATCGCCCAAGCAAGCCGTGCCTGATAATCTTCATCGGCTAATTTCCTTTCCTCTGCTGCATTTGATAAAAATCCGCACTCTACCAATATTGCAGGCACCGGCGGGTTTTTCATTAAAAAAAGTGTGCTGTCCGCCGCCTTTACTACATTGATTTTAGCCCCTGTGACATCGCTCATGCGAGTCTGTATCTGCTCTGCAAGAGGCTTTATCTCTTTGTGCTTAGGTGAATAGAAAATACGAAGTCCGGATGCCGTTTTATCCGTATAAGAATTCATATGTATTGAAACAAAAAGGTCTGCCGAAGATTTCTTCATTATTTGCAGCCGGGCATGCATATCCTCCACCTTTTTCTCGCGAATCGTCTTGCTCTTTTTCGTCCACAGCCCGTTTTGTCCGCCACGGGTCATTACCACCCCTATTCCCTTTGCCTCCATTACCTCGGCAAGCTTTTCTGCTATCGCAAGATTAATTTCCTGTTCAATCGTGCCGCCTACACCAACAGCGCCGCCATCCGGAAGTCCATGCCCTGCATCCACTATAACCGACAGGAATTTATCGCCGTAAAAGGTATCAGCATAGGAAGAAAGCGCAAGCAAAGAACCGGCGGCTATGCCGATAATCCCCAGCACCAGACCGCCGATAATACATTTTTTTCTGTTTAAAATAATATACATCATATCACCCGAAATAATTATATGATATGATGTATATTTATATTATTTATTATCTTGTACTTTTTCTAAAACTGCAACCTTTACACTTTCAATCCGGTGTTCCCTGATTTTGGTGACCTTAATCTGCAGTCCGTACGCCTCAAGCTCAGGTGTTGAGCCGTCCTCCGGAATTTCACCAAGCTCGGATAAAATCATTCCCGCAAAGGTATTGTATTCCTCAACCGGCAGCTCTGCCTCAAGGGTCTGGGCAACCAAGTCTATGTCACATGAGCCTGCAACTTTCCATGTATTTGCATCAAGCTGGACAATGTCTTCCTCAACAGCATCATCAAACTCATTGGAAAGCGTTCCCACGATTTCCTCTAAAAGGTCGGACATTGTAATTATTCCGCCCAGTCCGCCGTACTCATCAAGCACTACTGCAAAGTGGTTTTTTGTTTTTTGCATCTGGCGGAACAGGTCGTCCGCTTTAATGGTTTCCGGCACGAAGTACGCAGAACGCAGAATCGTAGCCACATCTCCACCGCTAAGCAAAGTCTTGTAAAAGTCCTTACTGCTTAAAATTCCCACTATATTATCAATGCTCTCGGAGCATACAGGATAAACAGTATGATTGGATGAAGAAATAATATTCTCCCATTCATCCTTCTCGTCAATCCATAAAAGCTCGGTATCGGTACGGTGTGTCATAATTTCTTTGACCTGCGTATCGTCAAGCTCAAAGATGTTGTGAATCATTTCCTTTTCCTCAGGGTCGATTGCGCCGCTTTCTGAGCCGATGTCCACCATCATACGGATTTCCTCTTCGGTAACCTCCTCCTCTGTATCGTCCGGCTTTATTCCAAAGACAAGCAGAAACAGGTTTGATATATGCGTCAGCACCCACGAAACAGGAAGCCCCGTATAGTACAGGAATGTCAGAAGTCCCGACATTTTAAAAGCAATACTGTCGGCGTGAAGGTCGGCAATTCTCTTTGGTGCATAAACACCAAAGGTCAGCAAAAGCACCGCCAGAGCCGGTACCGCAAATAATACTGCATATTCAGCTATCACCCCTGTAAATTCCGCCGCAGTGAAGCCGGTTATGCTGACAAGCGCCAAAAACAGTTCAATAACAACAGTCCATACTCTTATGGAGTTATAGAACATATTTGAATTTTCCGTAAACACAAGCACGCGCCGTGCAGCCTTGCTGCCCTCCTGCGCCAGCTTTTGAAGCCTTGCCTCGTTTATGTTCTCAACAGCAGCTTCGAGCAAACGGAGAACTCCTATAACAAATATTAATACGATTATCCACAAACATCGAGAGGGAAGTGAATCCAAAACCATCATCCTTTCATAAGTAAATACTGATTAAAATTTTCATATATACTATATCAAATATATTGATAAAAGTCAATCATTTATAAAATCCTGCTTTTTTGAGAATTCCTAAAATCCTTACTCCGGCAGGCAATTGTTTAACCTCATCCTCTGACAGAACTCTCATCAGAAGAAGAGCCGCAAAGTATACAACCGCCGCCACAGTTATTGCAAGAGCAATTGCGAGTACCTTTACCGGCAAAAGCATCATAACTGCAGTATGCACCAAAATTGCAGATATCCCCATAATCACTCCTGCCGCAAGAGGCTTTACAACATACTTCACCGAATTCATTTTCAGCTCAACCTGTTTTTTCAATACAGAGAAGCTGTAGGTGAAGGATATCACCTGACACACAATTGAGCTTACAGGCGCTCCGTAAATGTTGATTTCCGGACGGCGTATCAACACCACATTCAGCAGAAACTTTGCAATACATCCTATCAAAAGTCCCGTTGCCGGAGCAAACACCTTTCCCACACCCTGCAGTGAGCCGGAAAGTGTCTGGTTAAGTGCCGTAAACACCATCGCAACGGCACTTATCTGCAAAAGGTCATAGCCGAGCTGTGCATTTGGATATAAAAGTCCGTAAATCGGTTTTGCAAGCGCGATATATCCAACCGCACACGGAAGTGCAATCAGCACCGATATCAGCATTGAATAAGAAATCTTGTCCGAGGCAGTTTTTTTGTCGCCCCTTTTAAGTGCTCCCGCAATCACCGGTACAAGTACGGTGGAAAATGCAATATTTATTGAAAGCGGCAGATTTATAAGGGTGTCGCTTTTCCCGAGCTGTCCCGAAAGGCGTGCCGCCTCCTTTGCAAGCTGTTCTATCGTAGGCTTTGCAATCGCCTGAACATTTCCGTACGCCGGAATCAAATCCCGGAATGCAACCTCTATTCCACGGGTTATCGTCGCCGTGTCGATAAGTCTGTTTACCGCCGATATAACCGAGCCTAGTGAAATCGGTATCGAAATCATTAAAATACTCTTAAGCATCTGCCCGAGCGGCTTTATAATGGTCGGTGCATCCGAAGATGCGATTTTTTTAAGAATCGCTTTTCTGCGTCTTGTATAGAAAAGTGCAAGATACAAAAAGCTTAAAACGGTCGAAACAGTTGTCGCAACCTGTGCACCCGATGCCATAAATACCGCTCTTTTTTCCGCATCCGCCTCTGTCACATTAAGCAGCGCCTCTAAAATTATCGGAAAGGTCGCAAGCGAGTATACAATTACAACCGTCAGTATGCATTTGAAAAACTGCTCTAAAACCTGCGAGTTACTGGTTGCCCGCATATCCTCCATGCCGGCAAAATATCCGCGGATAACCGAGGACAGGCATACAAACAGAATAGACGGCGCAAGGCACATTAAAACATACTGCGTTCCGGGCATACGAATAACCGAGAATGCGATGAAGTCCGCCCCAAAATATAGCAGTGCCGATGCAACAAAGCCTACAAGCGCAAACAAAAGCATCGCAGATCTGAAAATCTTATGTGCACCGCGAAAATCCCCGACTGCATTTCGTTCCGATGTCATCTTGGAAATGGCGTTCGGGATGCCTATTGACGATATCGCAAGAAGCAGAGTATAGACCTGAAAGCCGGAATTCAAGTACCCGTTTCCAAGGTCGCCGAAGCCGCTTATATTTGTTATCACAACACGGTAAACCATACCTAAAAGCTTCACCGCCACTTGCGAAAACATGACCGTCGCCACATTCATCATAAAAGACTTCTTTTTTATGTCAGCCATATTTCTATGCGTTCCTTTCTACAAAAAATCACAAATATTCAACTTATATTATATGACAAACTGCGTCCATTATCAAGCAAAATATGTAAAATGTAGCAGTATTGTAAAATAAAGTATATTTTTCTTGACAATACCCTCTTAAAATAATAAAATATATATGTATGCATAAAAATAGGAGTGATATAGGATATGTTAATTACCAAAGCGCCTAAGGGCACTGAGGATTTATTGCCTCAGGACAGCTACCGCTGGCAGTATCTTGAGAAAAATTTTAAGGATGTGTGCGACAGATTCGGATATAAGGAAATCCGCGTACCAACTTTTGAACATACCGAGCTTTTCGAGCGTGGCGTCGGTGATACAACCGATGTCGTGGAAAAGCAGATGTACACCTTTTTGGACAAAGGCGGAAGAAGCGTCACGCTTCGTCCCGAGGGCACTGCGTCTGTTGCAAGAAGTTATCTTGAAAACAACCTATATGCAGGCGTTCTGCCGCTTAAAATGTGGTATGCTCTTCCCTGCTTCCGCTACGAGAACAAACAAAAGGGCAGACTCCGTGAATTCCACCAGTTCGGAATAGAGGCTTTCGGCGCAAAAGGTCCGTCAATCGATGCCGAGGTTGTAGCGCTTGCTATCACCTTTTTAGAAGGCGTGGGACTTTGCGACCTTTCCGTTAATATCAACAGCATCGGTTGCCCCGAGTGCCGCAAAAAATATAACGAGGCACTAAAGGAATATCTTCGTCCAAAATATGACGAGCTGTGCGATACCTGCAAAACCCGTTTTGACAGAAATCCGCTCAGAATTTTGGATTGTAAGTCGCAGATATGCCAAGACCTTGCAAAGGATGCACCAAGGCTTTTAGACCACATTTGTGACGATTGTCGGGAGCATTTTGAAGGCTTTAAAAATTCCCTTTCCAATATGGGAATAAACTACACAATAGACAG
>JAZNTB010000005.1:0-6167 GCA_045591565.1 Clostridia bacterium | reverse complement strand
GAAATGATAAGGATAACTACAGGCAGAACAAGGTCAATAACCTTTCCCTTAGGATTAGCATTACTGTCTGCTGTTTCCTGGAAGAGTTCCTTTGCAGTTGTAAACAAATCACCCTTTTTAGCATTATCTTCATGCTTTTTCATCGGGCCAAAGTCAAACTTCATAAGAGCAATTGTTATCATCATTATAATGGTAAGGATTGCGTAGAAGTTATACGGAATTGCGCTTATGAAAAGCTGAATACCGTTCATTCCCGAATCCTGTGCAAATCCTGCAACTGCCGCCGCCCAAGATGAAATCGGAGCAATGATACAAATAGGAGCTGCCGTTGCGTCAATCAGATACGCAAGCTTTGCACGAGAGATATTGTTCTTGTCTGTAACAGGACGCATAACGCTTCCTACCGTCAGGCAGTTAAAGTAGTCATCAATGAAAATAAGTACGCCGAGAACGATTGTACAAAGCTGTGCACCGATTCTTGACTTAATCTTTGTTGATGCCCAACGACCGAATGCAGCAGAGCCGCCTGCCTTGTTCATCATTGAAACCAAAGCGCCTAAAATGATAAGGAACAGAAGAATTCCCACATTATAGGAATCGGACACGCTTGCTATAAAGCCGTCGCTTAGAACATGGTTCATTGTAACTACAGGATTGAAGTTTGCGTATAAAAGTCCGCCCACTAAAATTCCTGCAAACAGCGAGGAATAAACCTCTTTTGTTATGAGTGCCAGACCGATTGCAACAATCGGAGGCAGAAGTGACCAGAATGTTGCTGAGAAGTTGCTTACATGCTCCTCACCCTCTGCAAAAACTGCAGGAGCCATTACGGCCATAATCACGAGCATCAGTAAAAAGCATACTGAAATTCTCTTTTTTGTCTTTTTGGTAAACATTGTTTCCCCTCCATATTAATAATAGATACCAACATATTACCATATATCGACAAAAAATGCAAGCATTAGTATTGCTAAAAGTCATAAAGGTAATTTTGGCACTTTCCATAAATTCAGTTTACATAATTGTGTTACATCATAGTTACAGCAAGATTACAATCCACTCTATCCCCGCAGTTATCCCTCATTTTTCAAGGTTTTTGTGTCGATATATCTCAATTTTCCAGTTTGTCCACACCCTTTTGGCGTAAATGTGGATAAAACTATCCACTCCTGATTGGTTTACATAATGTATTTTTTCCATTATATTCCGTAAAGTTGCAAAAAACGGGTTTTTCTATTGACAAAACACAAAATTTTAAGTAAACTATATATTGAGTAATTTTTTTAAAAAAGCAGGTGTGGATCTATGAAAAATTCAGAGAAAACAATGGACAAGATTGTCGTGCTTTGCAAGGGCAGAGGCTTTATCTACCCGGGCAGCGAAATCTACGGCGGTCTTGCAAATACCTGGGACTACGGTCCTTTGGGTGTTGAATTCAAAAACAATGTAAAAAAAGCATGGTGGAAAAAGTTCATTCAGGAATCCAAGTATAATGTTGGCGTTGACTGTGCTATCCTTATGAACCCTGAAACCTGGGTTGCATCAGGTCACCTTGGCGGCTTCTCAGATCCTTTAATGGACTGCAAGGAATGTCATGCACGCCACCGCGCCGACAAGCTTATCGAGGACTATGCACATGAAAACGGCGAGGATGTTACCGTTGACGGCTGGAGCAACGAAAAGATGGTCCAGTACATAACCGAGCACGGTATTGTATGTCCTGAATGCGGAAAGCAGAACTTTACTGATATAAGACAATTTAACCTTATGTTCAAGACCTTCCAGGGCGTTACAGAGGACTCTTCCTCAACAGTTTACCTTCGTCCTGAAACAGCACAGGGTATTTTCGTGAACTTTAAAAATGTTCAGCGTACTTCAAGAAAGAAAATTCCGTTTGGTATCGGTCAGGTGGGTAAATCCTTCCGTAACGAAATCACACCGGGTAACTTCACATTCAGAACCCGTGAGTTTGAGCAAATGGAGCTTGAGTTCTTCTGTAAGCCGGGCGAGGATATGGAATGGTTCTATTATTGGAAAGATTTCTGCATGAACTGGCTGAAAGAGCTTGGAATCCGTGAAGAAAACCTGCGTTTCCGTGACCATTCACCGGAAGAGCTTGCATTCTATTCCAAAGGCACATCGGATATTGAGTTCGTGTTCCCATTCGGTTGGGGTGAGCTTTGGGGTATTGCTGACAGAACAGACTACGACCTTCTCCAGCATCAGAATCACTCAGGCGAGAGCATGGAATACATCGACCAGATTACAGGCGAGAGATATGTTCCTTATTGCGTAGAGCCGTCACTCGGTGCTGACCGTGTAACACTTGCATTCTTGGTAGAAGCTTATGATGAAGAGGATTTGGGCGATGGCGACTCCCGTGTAGTTCTGCGTTTCCATCCGGCACTTGCACCTGTTAAGGCTGCAGTTCTTCCTCTTTCTAAAAAACTCAATGAGGGTGCACAGAAGGTATTTGACGAGCTTTCACAAAAGTTCAATATGGAATATGACGACGCTGGCTCAATCGGTAAGCGTTACCGCAGACAGGACGAAATCGGAACACCATTCTGTATCACATACGACTTCGACTCAGAAGAGGACCAGTCAGTTACAGTCCGCGACAGAGATACCATGGAGCAGCAGAGAGTTAAAATCAGCGATTTGGCATCATTCTTAGAAGAAAAACTTGCTTTTTAAGGAGATATACAAATGAAAATTTTTGATGAATTTAAAAAATTTATTTCACGCGGCAATGTAATTGATATGGCTATCGGTGTTGTAATGGGTACTGCTTTTACGAAAATCGTAAATTCACTCGTTGCAAATATCATCACACCCGCTATCAGCATTATAACAGGAAAGGTCAATTTTTCAGAGCTTGCATATGTTGTAAACGAAAACATTTCCATTCAATACGGAATGTTTCTGCAGGCAATCATCGACTTCCTGCTGATTGCAGTGTCAGTATTCTTAATGGTAAAGATTTTCAACGGCTTAAAGGACAAATTCTCAAAAACCGAAGAAGTGGAAGAACCTGTACCGGAAGATCCAAAACCTTCAGACGAAGCAGTGCTTCTTACCGAAATCAGAGATTTGCTAAAAGACAAAAACAACTAAAAAACAGAGCCTTGCGGCTCTGTTTTTTAGTTTACATCCGGTGCGGATTTGATTTCTCTTCCCTTAGGCTCCTTTACCTTTTTAAAATCATTCACCTGTTCAGGTACGACATAAATCTCACCATATGCCTCTGCCTCATCTTCGGTTGTGGGCGGTATTTGTATAAGTCCCGTACATTCGTTTGCCGATGCAACCGCATTTATATCATCTAAAATTTCTATCTCAAAACTTGGCTTTTTTCTTTTTTCTTCCATATTCTCATTCCTTTCCGCACTTTTATTTTTGCGCTTTATTTATATTTTATAGTATGAAAATAAAAGAAAATTTGTTAACTTAGCCTGTACAAAAAACATTAAAAAAGAACGCGGCAATCCTTGCTGCGTTCTTTTGTTTTTAATATTCCGGTCTTTCTTCTTAAAGTCCCAAAAGCTTTGCTGCATTATCAAAAAGAATCTTTTTCCGTTCTTCTTCTGAAAGCTCAAGCTGCATAAACCTTTCAATCTCCTCATCCGGCTTCCACATCGGATAGTCGGTTCCGAACATGACCCTGTCCACTCCATATGCATCTATTATTTCTCTTGCTTTTTTTGCATCAAGCTTAAATAGAGACGATGATGTGTCCACATAAAAATTATCATGCCCTGCAAGCTTTTCAACCGCCTCATCCCATACCGAATATCCGCCAAAATGAGCACCTATAATCGTCAACTCGTTGTAGATGTCGATTATAGGCAAAAGCCTGTTTGGGTTTGAGTTATCATAGCGCGAATCTCCACAATGCATCAATATAGGTATTTTATGTTTTTCACAAAGCTCGTAAATTTTAAGCATACGATAATCGTCAATCTTAAAATTCTGAATATCGGGATGCAGCTTCACCCCACAAAGACCATACGCAATAAGTTCTTCAATATCGCCTTCGGGATTTTCGCTTTCCGGATGCATAGTACCGAAGCCCGTCATTTTTCCGCTGCTTGCCGCCACAGCCTCCGAAATAAACTTATTTATTCTTGAAACCTGACGCGGAGTAGTAGCAACCGACTGCACCAGAAAATGCGAAATTCCTGCCTTTTCTCCCTCTTTTAAAAGAGTTTCTATTGTACCGTCAAGGCTCATTTCAATATCATAGAATTTTCCGGTTGCTTGAGCTGCCATACGGGCAATCTTGCCCGGATAAATATGGCAGTGTGCGTCTAATATTTTGTACATTTTATCAAGCCCTTTTTATTAGTCTACATTTACAATCCAGCCGAAGGTATCCTCAACCTTTCCCCACTGAATACCTGTAATGGTATCATAAAGCTTCTGGCTTACAGGTCCGATTTCGTTATTGTTAATCATCATAACATCATCCTTGTATCTAAGCTTTCCAACCGGCGAAATAACCGCAGCTGTTCCTGTTCCGAAGCACTCTTCGAGCTTTCCTGTCTTCTGTGCCTCGATAAGCTCGTCTACGCTGATTTTTCTTTCTTCAACCTCGTATCCCCATGACTTGCAAACCTCGATTACTGAGTTTCTTGTAATTCCCGGAAGGATACTTCCGTTTAGCATAGGAGTAACAATTTTTCCGTCAATCTTGAAGAAGATGTTCATAGCGCCAACTTCTTCAATGTACTTTCTTTCAACACCGTCGAGCCACAATACCTGTGAATATCCGTCATCATGAGCCTTAACCTGTGCAGCCAGGCTTGCCGCATAGTTTCCGCCTGTTTTAGCAAATCCCATACCGCCTCTTACTGCTCTTACATAGTCGTCCTCAATCCAGATTCCAACCGGTGCAAGACCGCTTTCATAATATGCTCCGCTCGGTGACAGAATAATGATGAAAAGATATGTCTTACTTGGCGCAACGCCTAAGAATTCATCTGTTGCAATAATGAAAGGTCTTATATAAAGTGATGTTCCGTCCTCTGTTGGAATCCAGTCCTCATCAACTGCAACAAGTGCTCTTACTGCCTCGACAAAATCCTCCTCGGGAAGCTCCGGAATACAAAGTCTTTTGTTTGTTGCATTGGTTCTTTTAGCATTCATATCCGGGCGGAAAAGTCTTGCCTTTCCGTCTGCACCACGATATGCCTTTAAGCCCTCAAACATTTCCTGTCCGTAGTGGAAAACCATCGCAGACGGGTCAAGTGTAATTGCATGGTACGGCTCAATTCTTGCATCGTGCCAGCCCTTGCCCTCTGTGTAGTTCATAACGAACATATGGTCGGTAAATACCTTACCAAAGCCAAGCTTTCCTTCCGGTTTTGCTTTTGGTGTGGTTGTTTTTGTGATTTTGATTTCCATTTTTATCTACTCCTTTATAGCTATCTAATTATACATTATATAACTTTTTTCCGCAATTTTCAATACTTTGAGCGTTTTTTCCTACCTAATATATTGACTTTTTATATGTTTGTGATATACTATTAAATAGGAAAGTATTATATTTAAAAGGCGGTACTCTGAAATTTTAGCTCTCTGTACTCCGTTACAGGGAATTTTTTTATTATCGCCTTACTATGCAAAGGAGCATACGAAATGCCTATTACAGAAATTCTCAAAAAAAATTCAGATTTCTATCCAAATGATGTTGCGTTGGTAGAAATCAACCCGAAGCTCGAAAACAAGGTACGCACCACCTGGCGCGAATATTCCCTGATTGAAGCACGCCCCAACGAGGATTACAGAAAAGAAATCACCTGGAGCGATTTTAATAAAAAAGCTAACCGCTTTGCAAACCTGCTCCTGTCGCGCGGAGTAAAAAAAGGCGACAAGGTTGCAATTCTTTTAATGAACTGCCTCGAGTGGCTGCCGATTTATTTCGGAATCTTAAAAACAGGTGCATTAGCCGTTCCTCTTAACTACCGTTATACAGCTGAAGAAATCAAATACTGCCTTAATCTATCCGACTCGGATGTTATAGTTTTCGGTCCTGAATTCATCGGCCGTATTGAGGAAATTTATGACCGCGTACCAAGAGTTAAGATGTGGTTTTACGCAGGAGAGGATTGTCCGACTTTCGCAGAAAGCTATGATAATCTTGTTACATACTGTTCTTCAAAGGC
>JAZNTB010000004.1:0-5304 GCA_045591565.1 Clostridia bacterium | reverse complement strand
TAAGTACAATAGTTATTTTGTTTATTAGAAGTGAGGCGAGATATGAAAAAAATGTATTTAATGGCTGTTTTACTCATTTTAATAATAACAATAGGATTTCTTTTATTTTCCAGTGACCAAAATACGGTTAATCTGCGCTTTTTATCATCTTATGGCATAGATGTAGATTCTCACCCCATAGAATCGGAAGTGGTTAAAATCCCCGAGGTTTTTGATGAAATCTACGAGGGGTATAACCTTGTTCAGCTTGAAAGCGGTCTAGACCTTCGCCCATACAGAGGAAAAAGAGCAGTGCGTTACAGCTATAAGCTTCTAAATCCACTACAAGATATGCCTGCTGATGTGCGTGTGACCGTTATTTGCGTAAACCGTCGTCCTGTTGCAGGAGATATAGTTTCCGTTTCAGTATCCGGATTTATTCTGCCCCTGAACTATATGCTTTCATATTAAAGATGAAACCCAATACCATATTCCAACTACAAATGCACTTAGCACACCATACACAATAACAGGCCCTGCTATTGTAAAAATTTTTGCTCCCACTCCCATAACCATACCTTCCGTTTTTGCTTCGATAGCAGGCGATGCAACAGAGTTTGCAAAGCCTGTTATAGGAACAATAGTTCCGGCTCCTGCGTGCTTTGCAAGCTTAGGATAGATGTTAAGACCTGTCAAAAGTACCCCAAGAAATATAAGTGTCACCGAAACTGCTGCACCCGTCAGTTCTTCACTCATCCCAATCGGCTCATAGAGTGCAAAAAGGAGCTGTCCTATACAACATATACTTCCCCCAAAAAGAAAGGCTTTAATGCAGTTTGTAAACAGCTTTGATGATGGTGTTTTTTTATCCACCAGTTTTTTATATTCCTTTTTGTCCAAAAAAATCATCTCCTATTTCACTAATTCATTCTTAATATCTCCTTTTTCAGCCTTTTTATTATCTTTTTTTCAAGTCGAGAAATATATGACTGCGAAATTCCCATAATATCCGCAACCTCTTTCTGGGTTTTTTCGCGATTTCCGGCAAGCCCGAACCGCAGCTGCATTATCTCCTGTTCCCGTCTTGATAATTTTTCCATTGCCATTTTTAAAAGCTTTATGTCCACTTCTTTCTCTATGCTTTGATAAGTTACATCATTGTCTGTGCCTAATATGTCCGAAAGTAAAAGCTCGTTCCCGTCCCAGTCAACATTCAGCGGTTCATCGATTGATACCTCTGTTTTTGAATTCTGGTTTTTTCTTAAATACATTAAAATTTCATTTTCGATACATCTTGATGCATAGGTTGCAAGCTTTATTTTTTTATCCGGTTTGAAGGTATTTATCGACTTTATAAGACCAATAGTCCCGATTGAAATAAGGTCCTCTACATTAATTCCGGTATTTTCAAACTTTCGTGCAATATACACTACCAGTCTTAAATTATGCTCTATCAAGGTCGCCTTAACATCATCACTCTCGCAAATGCGCTCCAAAAGTTCCTCTTCCTCCTGCTTTGAAAGGGGTGCCGGCAGCACATCCTGACCGCCGATATATAGAATTTCGTTCATCCCGAAACAAAGGTCTGCAACCTTTTCTCTTAATTCTTCTATAAACATCAACATACAAAAAATCCTTTCTACACCATAACAGTATTCAAGATGAGATTATCCGAAAAATCGTTCTCGGCAAATCCCAATATAACATTCTCAAAGCATCGTTTCCCTACAATACAAGCATCAAGTCTTACGCCAAAAACGACTCCTTTTCCGCCCAGAGCAGTATAAGGCACGAATCTCAAGTCTTCCGCCTCTACCCACTCCCATGCCGCTTCCCTGCAAAAGCCTTTCCCTAAAAGCCTTTCAAAAACCTCTCCGTTTGCCAGTATCACAGGTGCTCCGTTATAAGAAAGCATATTTCCGCTGTCGAAAAAACCATCATAGCTGACAGTTCTGTCTTTATATGTAAGAGTTACTCTGTCCTTTTTCCTTATCGCTCTTCTCTTTAGAATACATACTCCTATATAAAGCGGAACAGGCAATAAAATTGACCATATACCGGAGGCATTAAAAAAGCTTATTGCCCCTGAAAATACAAAGGAAATTGTCAAAAAGGATATCCATGCAGATATTACTTCTTTCCAATTACATGGCAAAAACACCGCCATCACCATCACAAGCGGAACTATAACAAAAATGGGAGGCATACAGAGTATTCTGAAATAAGGGATAAAAGTAAATACCCCCTGCATACCTCCCAGAATTGCCGAAAACAAAAGCCTTGCTTTAGGTATCGTCTTTGAGTATATCTTGAGTAATATAAATAGAATTTCCAGGTCGAATGCAAAATTTATGAAAAACAAGACATCGACATAAACTGTCATATATTTTCCTCCCTTTTGCAACCTTATGTCCACATTATATCAAACAAAAAATAGATATATTGTCAAAAGCGGTTGTTGTTTTTTGACAATCATTCGACAAAATATATTCAAGTTATGTATTGAAAAAAGTTAACTTTGGCTGTATAATATATTTTGAGGTGATATAAATTGAGTAAGGAATGTCATATAACTTCAATAGGCGGACAGGCAATTATAGAGGGCGTGATGATGAGAGGTCCTTTCAAAACAGCTATGGCTGTAAGAAAGCCTGACAATGAAATTGAATGCAAAATAGATGAAAACGGTACTAAAAAGAGAAATGCGTTTTGCCGTCTGCCGATAGTTCGCGGCTGTATAAACTTTGTTGAAAGCCTTGTTATCGGTATGAAAGCTCTTATGTTTTCTGCTGAGTTTATGGATATTGAAGAAGAAGAGGAAACTGAAAGCAAGTTTGACAAATGGCTGGAGGAAAAGTTTGGTGACAAAATCAAGGATATTGTAATATATTTCGCCATAGCTCTGTCCATTGTTATGAGTGTTGCAATGTTTATTCTTCTCCCTACCGCCGTAGCACAAGGCGTGCAGTGGATTTTTGAAAAGGTTGGTCTTTCAAAAATAGCAAGCTCCGGTTCCTTTATAAGCACAACCGAAGGAATTGTTAAAATGATAATCTTCATCGGCTATATGTTTTTGGTTTCGAGAATGAAGGATATACGAAGAGTTTTTGAATACCACGGAGCAGAGCACAAAACTATTGCCTGCTACGAAGCCGGAGAAGAGCTTACTGTCGAAAATGTAAAAAAGCATTCACGCTTCCATCCAAGATGCGGAACAAACTTTTTGCTATTTGTAATGGTGGTCAGCATTGTAATTTACGCTTTTCTGCCTAAGTTTAATGAGTTTGGCGGATTTGTGCGATTGATGCTGCGCATGGGAACAAGAATTCTTCTTCTGCCGGTGGTTGCAGGAGTTTCATATGAAATAATAAAGCTTGCCGGACGCAGCAACAACCGTTTTGTGAAGCTTTTGATAAAGCCCGGTCTATGGCTGCAGCGTCTTACAACAAACGAGCCGGATGAAAAGCAGATTGAAGTGGCAATTACTTCAATTAAAGCTGTCATTCCGGAAGATAAGGAATCTGATAAATGGTAATTAAAGAGTTATTAACCGATACAATCCGTATACTTAGGGAAAGTGGAAATGACAACCCTGTATTTGAGGCTCATCAGCTGTTTAGGTATGTCACAAAGCTTTCTGCCACCGACCTTGTATTAATGCATGACAAGCCTATCGGCAAGCGTCAAGCAGATACTCTTTCTGCGCTAATAAAGCGCCGCATTTCAGGCGAGCCACTTCAGTACATTCTGGGGACGCAAGAATTTATGTCGTTGGAATTTAAGGTTTCACAAAATGTACTTATTCCCCGTGCCGATACCGAAACCCTCGTTGAATATGTTCTTGACCATACAAAAAACAGAGGTTTTTCCCTGCTGGATATCGGAACAGGGACAGGCTGCATACCGCTTAGTATTGCAGCACACAATCTAAAAGCACTCGTACGGGGTATTGATATTGATAAAAATGCAGTGGCTATTGCAGAAGAAAACTGCAAAAATCTTAACCTCACAAGCCGTGCGGCATTTGAGCTTTGCGATATTCTCTCCTGCATTCCAAGAGGCAGATATGACATAATAACCTCTAATCCGCCATATATCAAAAGCGATGTTATACCGACCTTACAAACCGAGGTCAAGGATTTTGAACCGCACTTAGCACTTGACGGAGGCATTGATGGACTTACCTTCTACCGCAGAATTTGTGCTATTGCACCTGAGCTTTTGAATAAAGGCGGTATGCTCATTTTTGAGATTGGTCAAGACCAAGGCAAGCAGGTTTCGGAATTAATGTCGGAACATTTTGAAAAAGTCGAGGTTATAAAAGACCTTTGTCAAAACGACAGAGTTTGTGTCGGATATTTGAAATAAATATTTAAGAAAGCCACGCTATAATCGCGTGGCTTTCTTAATAAAAAAAATACCTTTTGAGATTTCTCTCAAAAGGTATTTTTTGATTGTAAATTATTTATCTTCCTTAATCTTAGCCTGAGCAGCTGCCAAACGAGCAATCGGAACTCTGAATGGTGAGCATGATACATAGTCAAGACCAATCTTGTGACAGAACTCAACAGAAACAGGGTCTCCGCCGTGCTCTCCACAGATACCTACATGAAGCTCAGGACGAACCGGCTTACCAAGCTTAATAGCTGTTTCCATAAGCTTACCTACACCTGTCTGGTCAAGTTTTGCAAACGGATCGTTCTCGAAAATCTTCTTGTCATAGTAAGCATCTAAGAACTTACCAGCGTCGTCTCTTGAGAAACCGTATGTCATCTGTGTCAAATCGTTTGTACCGAAGCAGAAGAACTCAGCTTCCTTTGCGATTACATCAGCTGTGATACATGCACGAGGAATCTCGATCATTGTACCAACTTCGTATGCCATATCTACACCTGCTGCTGCGATTTCGCTGTCTGCAGCTTCAACTACTACATTCTTAACAAACTTAAGCTCTTTAATATCGCCAACAAGCGGAATCATAATTTCCGGCTTGATGTTCCAATCAGCGTGAGCCTTCTTAACATTGATAGCAGCACGGATTACAGCTCTTGTCTGCATCTTTGCAATTTCAGGATATGTTACAGCTAATCGGCAGCCACGGTGACCCATCATTGGGTTGAACTCGTGAAGAGAAGTGATAATAGCCTTGATATCTTCAACTGTCTTACCCTTTGTCTTAGCAAGTGCAGCGATATCAGCTTCTTCTGTAGGAACGAACTCGTGAAGAGGAGGGTCAAGGAATCTGATTGTTACAGGATTTCCTTCAAGAGCCTCGTAAAGCTTTTCGAAGTCGCCCTGCTGCATTGGAAGAATCTTTTCAAGTGC
>JAZNTB010000003.1:0-3339 GCA_045591565.1 Clostridia bacterium | reverse complement strand
ACCCTCACCACGGAGTCCCTGGAAAGAGTAAGGAGAGGTTCTCGGCTTAAACGCTCCGCCGCGCAAAAGCTTAGCACCCGATGCCTTAACCTTTTCTGCAATAGTACAAAGCTGCTTTTCAGATTCAACCGAGCAAGGTCCTGCAATAGTAACAAAGTTTCCTCCACCGATTTTTACATCGCCAATCTCAATAACAGTATCCATCGGATGGAACTTGCGGTTTGCGTTTTTGAACGGTTCCTGAATTCGTCTTGCACTCTCAACGATTTCAAGAGTCGACAGCATATCAATATCAAGACTTGAGGTATCACCGATAAGTCCCATAATAGTTGTGTGAACACCCTCGCACAGATGAATTTCAATGTTTCTTTCCTTCAGCCATGTAGCCAGATTATCCATCTGTTTTTTGTCGTAGTTTTCCTTTAGAATTAAAATCATTTTAAATCTCTCCCTTTTTAAAATATAAAATAAAAAGGGGATTACGCGTTACCGTAATCCCCGTTCAAATACAAAAAAATTGATTTAACCGTTTATACAGCAACACAACAAGGCCTTACTAAAGTAATAAGTAAAGCCATAAAAGTATTCAAATGTGTTGCGAAGATTAATCATTTTCGTACTCCCTTTTTTTATTTAACAGAAATTATAGCACATCATTTAATACTTGTCAATATGTTTTTTAAATTTTTCCAAATTTCTTGCATTACTTCTTTTTATAATATATAATAGTTTCATTGGAGGTGATAGCTTTTTGCGTGAGTATATTTTACAAATAAGTGATAATTTTGCAGGTAAAGACATAAAATTTATACTGAAAAATCATTTTAAACTATCCGGTGCTCTTATTACCCGCTTAAAGACAGGCGAACATATTCTTTTAAACGGTAAAAAAGAGTTTGTAAACAGGACAGTTTCTACAAATGATACGCTCAAAATCACACTTCCCGAGGAGCGTTCGGAAAACATAGTCCCAAACGACATACCAATAAATATTCTCTATGAGGACGAGGACATACTTGTTGTTAATAAGCCATCCGGTATGCCTACTCATCCGTCCATTCATCATTTTGAGGGTACTCTTGCAAACGCTGTTATGCACTATTTTCGGGATATACCCTTTACCTTCCGTGCAGTAACACGGCTCGACCGTGACACCTCCGGCGTTGTAATAATCGCCAAAAATGCCGTCTCGGCAGACAGGCTTTCCAAGCAGCTGCAAAAAGGTACTCTTTCAAAAGAGTATATTGCTCTTTGCGTAGGTATCCCCTACCAAAAAGCCGGCACGATTGATGCCCCCATTAGGCGCACTGCAGAAGGTATTATAAAGCGCTGTATAAGTGAGGATGGAAAGCGGGCAGTTTCCGATTATGAAGTCATAGACGAAAAAAATGGTTTTTCCCTGATACGGCTCTACCCTAAAACAGGCAGAACTCATCAACTAAGACTCCATCTTTCGCATATCGGTACACCTATTTATGCCGACTTTTTATACGGAGAGGATATAGAAAATGAAAGAATCAGACTTCATTGTGCATCAGTATCCTTTGCACATCCCGAAAGTGGAGAAAAAATCAAAATTTCAGCTCCAATACCGCCCGATATGTATATAGAAAATTTAAAAAAGAGTTGAAAAAATATTTCATGTGAGATATAATTATATAGGATATATTTACTTGGAAAGGAAGATTAACCAATGGCAACTTATAAGGCAGACTACGAACGCTGGCTAAACGAAGAGCTCCTATCAGAAAACGAGAAACAGGAACTTCTCTCAATTAAAGATAATGAAAAGGAAATCGAAGAAAGGTTCTACCGAGAACTCGAATTCGGTACAGCAGGAATGCGTGGAATTCTAGGAATCGGCAAAAACCGTATGAATATATACAATGTCCGCCGTGCAGCTCAAGGCGTGGCAAAATATGTAAAGGATGCAAAAACAGCCGAAAAGGGCGTTTTGATAGGATATGATACCCGTAACTTCTCAAGAATTTTTGCAGAAGAAACTGCGAAAACTCTTGCTGCGAACGGAGTTAAATCATTCCTTTTTGATACAGTACATTCGGTGCCTGAGGTGTCCTTTGGCATTCGTGAGCTTTCCTGCGGCGCAGGTGTTATGATCACTGCAAGCCACAACCCGAAGGAATATAACGGCTTTAAGGTTTACGGCCCTGACGGCGGTCAGCTCCCTCCAGAGGCAGCACAGATTGTTATTGATGCAATCGCAAGCTATGATGTATTTGAAGATGTTAAATTCACATCTTTAGAGGATGCCGAGAGCAAGGGACTTTTGGAAATTGTAGGGCCAAATCTTAACAGAAAATTCTTAGACGCTGTTAAAACCCAGCAGATTAATCCTGATGCAGTACATCAGGTTGCTGATACAATGAAGCTCGTATATACTCCCCTTCACGGCACAGGTGCACGCCCGATAAAAACGGTTCTTAACGAAATTGGATTTAAGAATGTTTTGGTGGTGAAAGAGCAGGACAACGAAGACGGTAACTTCCCGACAGTCCAGTCCCCTAATCCGGAAAACGCAGAGGGCTTTACCATCGCAATCAAAATTGCGAAGGAAAACGATGTTGATTTAATCATTGGTACCGACCCTGACTGTGACCGTGTAGGAATAGTTGTGCGCGATTCAAATGGTGATTACCGTACTCTTACAGGAAACCAGACCGGTGCACTTTTGGTAGAATATATTCTCCGCGCAAGACAGGAACAAGGCAAGCTTCCTGAAGACGGCGTTGTTATTAAAACCATTGTTACAACAGAGCTTGCAACTGCAATCTGCAAGGCGTATAACATAGAAATTATGAGTCTTTTGACAGGCTTTAAGTATATCGGCGAGAAGATGACCGAGTTTGCCGAAAAGAAGAACCACACCTACCTTATTGGCTTTGAAGAAAGCTACGGCTACCTTGTAGGAAACCACGCAAGAGATAAGGACGGCGTAGTTGCAACAATGCTGATTGCCGAAATGGCGGCATACTACAAAACAAAGGGTATGACTCTTTACGATGCTCTTGAGAATATATACAAGACCTACGGCTATTATGCAGAAAGAACCCTATCCTTTACAATGCCGGGCAAGGACGGAATGGAAAAGATGGCGTCGCTTTTAGTTAACTTAAGAACAGCTCCTATTAAGAATGTAATCGGTATGGATGTAGTAAAGACAACCGACTATAAACAGGATGAAACGGGACTCCCTAAGGCGGATGTGCTAAAATACGAGCTTTCGGACGGCAAGACATATTTTATGATAAGACCTTCAGGCACAGAGCCGAAAATCAAGCTTTATATCGGCACAGCAGCAGACAGTATGGAAGAAGGAAA
>JAZNTB010000002.1:0-13256 GCA_045591565.1 Clostridia bacterium | reverse complement strand
TTTCGGTCCTGAATTCATCGGCCGTATTGAGGAAATTTATGACCGCGTACCAAGAGTTAAGATGTGGTTTTACGCAGGAGAGGATTGTCCGACTTTCGCAGAAAGCTATGATAATCTTGTTACATACTGTTCTTCAAAGGCGCCTGATATAAAGCTTACAGACGATGATGAGGCGGCAATCTACTTCTCATCAGGAACAACAGGTTTCCCGAAAGCAATTATACATAACCACCAGAGCCTTATGCATGCGGCACTTACCGAGCAAAATCATCACAGCCAGACAAAGGATGATATCTTCCTCTGTATTCCGCCGCTCTACCATACCGGCGCAAAAATGCACTGGTTCGGAAGCTTTTTGGTAGGCGGAAAGGCCGTTCTTTTAAAGGGCGTTGAGCCTGAATGGATACTAAACGCCGTTTCAGAAGAAAAGTGTACCATCGTATGGCTTTTGGTTCCTTGGGCACAGGATATTTTAGACGCTATAGACAGCGGCAAAATCAAGCTCGAGGACTACAACCTCTCACAGTGGAGATTAATGCACATCGGTGCACAGCCTGTTCCTCCAAGCCTTATCGCTCGTTGGAAGAAGGTATTCCCCGACCATGAATATGACACAAACTACGGACTTTCCGAGTCAATAGGCCCAGGCTGCGTTCATCTTGGTGTTGAGAATATCCACAAGGTCGGCGCAATAGGCAAAGCAGGCTACGGCTGGGAAGTAAAAATTGTAGATGAACATAAAAATACAGTTGAGCGCGGCGAAGTCGGGGAGCTTGCAGTTAAAGGCCCCGGTGTTATGAACTGCTACTATAAGGATGAAAAGGCAACTGCCGAGGTTTTAGCAGATGGCTGGCTCTTTACAGGAGATATGGCACAAGAGGATGCGGACGGATTCATCTTCCTCGTTGACCGCAAAAAGGATGTTATTATCTCAGGTGGCGAAAACCTCTACCCTGTACAAATTGAGGACTTCCTCCGCAAGAACGATAAAATCAAGGATGTTGCAGTTATAGGTATCCCTGATTCAAGACTTGGAGAAATCGCCGTTGCGATTGTGGAAGTAAAGCCGGAATGTACTCTTACCGAAGAAGAACTCGAGGACTTCTGCTATGACCTCCCAAGGTACAAGCGTCCTAAAAAGGTTATATTTGCAGATGTACCGAGAAACCCAACCGGTAAAATTGAAAAACCTAAGCTCCGTGAAATGTACGGTGCAAAATCGGTTGTGGCACATGAAAACGAAATAAGTCAGTAATTTGAAAAGAGGAAATTACCATGAAAAAATTGTTATTGGGTAATGCTGCTGTTGCACAGGGTGCATACGAGGCAGGCGTAAGCGTTGTTGCGTCCTACCCCGGCACTCCAAGCACAGAGATTACAGAAAATATAGTAAAATATGATGAAATCTATGCTGAATGGTCCCCAAATGAAAAGGTTGCAGCCGAAGTTGCAATCGGTGCATCAATCGGCGGAGCACGCAGTATGTCATGTATGAAACATGTTGGTCTTAATGTTATGGCAGACCCTATCTTTACCGTAAGCTATACAGGCGTAAACGGCGGTCTGGTTTTCTGCGTTGCAGATGACCCGGGAATGCACTCATCACAGAATGAGCAGGATTCACGCCACTATGCAAAAGCTTCTAAAATTGCGATGCTCGAACCTTCCGATTCACAGGAATGTAAGGAATTTACACGCCGTGCATTCGCTCTTTCCGAGGAATTTGACACACCTGTATTTATCAGACTTTCAACCCGTGTTTCTCATTCGCAGAGTCTTGTCGAACTGGGCGAGCGCGAAAATATAGAGCTAAAGCCTTACGAGAAAAATATCGGCAAGTATGTTATGATGCCGGCAAACGCTGTTAAGCGCCATGTTGTGGTTGAGGACAGAATTGCAAAGCTCACAGAATTTGCGGAAACTTCTGATTTCAATAAGCTCGAAATGAATGACACCAAAATTGGTATTATCACATCAGGTATATCATATATGTATGCAAAGGAAGCACTTGGAGATAATGCAAGCTACTTAAAGCTTGGTATGGTCTATCCTCTCCCTGAAAAGCTTATCCGTGATTTTGCTGCAAAGGTTGATAAGCTCTATGTTATAGAAGAGCTTGACCCGGTAATTGAGGAGCATTGCAAGACACTTGGCATTGAAGTTATCGGAAAGGACATATTCACTCTTTTGGGTGAATATACTCCTACAATGATAAGAAGTGCTATCCTTGGTGCAGATGCGCCTGATGCTGCCGTACTCGGTGAGGCTATCCCGAACCGTCCGCCGGTACTTTGTCCGGGTTGTCCGCATAGAGGCGTGTTCTATGTTCTCAAGAAATTAGGTCTTGTTGTTTCGGGTGATATCGGCTGCTATACCTTAGGAGCTATCCCGCCGCTTGCAAGCGTTGATACAACCATCTGTATGGGTGCATCAGTTTCAGCTGCGCTCGGTATGGCAAAGGCAAGAGGCTCAGAATTCAACAAAAAACTTGTTTCGGTTATCGGCGACTCCACCTTTATGCATTCCGGTATAACAGGACTTATTGATATAGTTTACAACAAAGGCAATAACACAGTTATTATCCTTGATAACTCGATAACAGGTATGACGGGACATCAGGATAACCCTACAACCGGCTATACTATCCGCGGCGAGGAAACAAAGCAGGTAAATCTTTTGACTCTCTGCAAGGCTGTCGGCGTTGAACATGTAGTTATCGCAGACCCGTTTGACATCAAGAACTTTGAAAAGGTTGTCAAAGAGGAAACAGAACGCGAAGAGCCTTCTGTTATTATCGCACAGCGTCCTTGTGCACTCTTAAAGTCAGTTAAGTACACGGGACACTGCAAGATTACCGATAAATGTAAAAAGTGCAAGATGTGCATGAAGCTTGGATGTCCTGCAATTTCAGAGGATGCCTCGGGCGGAGTAAAAATTGACTTAACCCAGTGTAACGGCTGTGGCTTATGCATCAATGTATGTCCGTTTGACGCAATAGTAAAGGAGGACTAAGCTGATGACTAAAAAGATTATGATAGTCGGCGTAGGCGGTCAGGGAACTCTCCTTGCCAGCCGCATACTCGGCAATACAGTAATAAATGAAGGCTATGATGTTAAGGTTTCCGAGGTTCACGGTATGAGCCAGCGTGGCGGAAGCGTGGTTACATATGTAAAGTACGGCGATGAGGTTTACTCACCTATCATTGACCGTGGCGAGGCGGATATAATTCTTGCCTTTGAAATGCTCGAAGCCTATCGTGCAATGCCTTACCTCAAAAAGGGTGGCAAAATCATCGTAAATACACAGGAAATTGACCCGATGCCGGTAATTACAGGCGCTATGCAGTATCCAGAAAATATAGCTGACAAAATCAAGGAAATGGCAGATGTTACCTTAGTTGACGCTCTTTCCTTAGCAGAAGAAGCAGGCAACTTTAAGGCTGTAAATGTCGTGCTTATCGGTGTTATGGCGAAAAGTACGGACATCCCTTACGAAAAGTGGATTGAAACAATCAAAACCACCGTTCCGCCAAAATTCCTTGACATAAACTTAAAAGCATTTGATTTGGGATACAATCTTTAGGAGGTAAAAACAATGGCAATGTGGCAAAAAGAAATCGAAACAATGCCGCGCGAGGAGCTTAGAAAGCTCCAGAGCGAAAGACTTGCGTGGCAGGTGAAGAGAATGTATGAGAATGTGGAGCTATTCCGCAAGCGAATGGATGAAAAAGGTCTTAAGCCTTCTGACATCAAGTCAGTTGATGACCTGTCAAAGCTTCCATTCTCGTATAAACAGGACTTGAGAGACTACTACCCTTACGGGCTTTTTGCCGTGCCTACACACGACATTGTAAGAGTTCACGCATCAAGCGGAACGACAGGGAAGAAAATCGTTGTCGGATATACCGAAAATGACATTAATAACTGGGATAACTGCGTTGCAAGAATGATGACCGCAATCGGTCTTGGAAAGGATGACTTTATTCAGGTTTCCTATGGATACGGTCTTTTCACAGGCGGACTCGGCGCACACGGCGGCTCACAGAAAATAGGCGCAACGACAATCCCTATATCATCGGGAAACACACACAACCAGCTTCAGACAATGGTTGACTTTGGCTCGACAGCTCTTTGCTGTACACCGTCTTACGCTCTCTATCTCGGCGAATCCGCAGAGGAACTTGGCGTAAAGGATAAGCTCAATCTAAAAGCCGGCATCTTCGGTGCAGAGCCTTGGACAGAGGATATGCGCCACGCAATCGAGGATAAGCTCGGACTTAAGGCTTACGATATTTACGGTCTTTCAGAAATTATGGGTCCGGGCGTTGCGTGTGAATGTGAATGTCAGTCAGGAATGCATGTATGGGAGGATATGTTTATCCCTGAAATCATAGATCCGGATACCTGCGAGGTTCTTCCATACGGCGAGCAGGGCGAGCTCGTGTTCACTACAATTACAAAGGAAGGCTTCCCGCTTATCCGTTACAGAACCCGTGATATTTGCCAGTTAATCCCCGAGCCGTGCAAGTGCGGCAGAACACATATCCGTATGAAAAAGCCTTGCGGCAGAAGCGACGATATGCTTATTATCCGTGGTGTTAATGTATTCCCGTCACAGATTGAAGAAGTGCTGATGAGTGTTGGCGGCAACATTACTCCTAACTACCAGATTGTTGTTGACAGAGTCAATAATACCGACACATTCGATGTAAATGTGGAGATGAGCGAGCACCTGTTCACAGACGATATCAAATCAATCGAAACACTTGAAAGAACTATCACTCAAAAACTTCGTGAGGTTTTGGGAATAGGCGCAAAGGTTCACCTTGTTAACCCGAAATCAATTCAGAGAAGCGAAGGTAAGGCAAAGCGTGTAATAGATAACAGAAAGATGTAGGAGGAATGATATTATGTTAGTTAAACAGCTGTCAGTTTTTGTTGAAAACAAGCCGGGTGGACTTGCACCGGTAGTGGAAGTTCTTGGAAAAAACAATATTGACATCAGCGCACTTTCTCTTGCTGATACATTGGAATACGGAGTTCTCCGTCTTATAGTAAATGATCCGGACCGTGCGGCAAGCATTCTTCGCGAAATCGGTGTTGTTGTAAAGATTACCGATGTCCTCGCCGTTGCTATGGACGATACACCGGGCGGTCTCTCCAGAATACTCGAAATTTTTGTTGGTAATAACATCAATGTTGACTATATGTATGCATTTGTCGGTTCGGTTACTAACAAAGCGCTTATGGTTGTTAAGGTTTCCGACGCAGAGCTTGCGTCACAAGCCCTTGCTAAAGAAGGAATTGTGAGCGCAGATGCAAAAGACATTTACAGACTATAAAGCACAAATAATATGAAAAGGGGAATATCATCAATGAACATTATAGTTTGCAAAGACTACAAGGAACTTTCTGCAAAGGCTGCCGGAATTGTGGCAGATCAGATTAAGTCAAATCCAAATAGTATTTTAGGCCTTGCTACAGGCTCTACACCGCTTGGCCTTTACGACAATCTTGTAGAGATGTATTCACGCGGCGAGATAAGCTTTGAAAACATCACTTCGTTTAATCTTGACGAATATTATCCGCTTTCTGCTGAAAACGAACAAAGCTATCGCTACTTCATGAACAAAAATCTATTCTCAAGAATCAACATAAATACCGAGAATACCTTTGTTCCAAACGGCGAAGCAGAGGACCCTTCTAAGGAATGCAGCGAATACGACAAGAAAATACTTGCCTATGGCGGCATTGACCTCCAGATTCTTGGCATCGGTCAAAATGGTCATATCGGTTTTAATGAGCCTGATGACATTCTTATTCCGGGCACTCATCTGACCGGTCTTACAAAGAGTACCATAGACGCAAACTCGCGTTTTTTTGACCGTATAGAGGATGTTCCTACCCGTGCTCTCACAATGGGAATCGGCTCAATTATGAAGGCACGAAAGATAATTATTCTCGCAAATGGTGCATCAAAGAGAGATGTTATAACCAATCTGCTTGCCGGCGGAATAACTACACAAATTCCTGCAAGTATGCTTTTAACTCACCCGGATGTCACCCTCATATGTGATAGCGAAGCATATCCGGGAATGTCCTTGGGTGTGGATATAGGCGGCACTAACATCAAATTCGGTGTTCTTGACCATGAGGATAACCTCATTCACACCGACTCCATCCCAACTCCTAAGGATGCAGATGACAGAGGCATTATTAAAGTAATCACAAAAAAATGCCTTGAAATTATCGGTCAGTTCCCTATAAACGGTATAGGAGTGGGATCTCCGGGTGATGTCAATGTCTTAAAAGGGGTAGTAACAGCGTCTAATATTCCATTTAAAAACTCCCCAATCATAAGCTATATGCAAGAGGATATTGATATTCCTATTTACCTCGAAAACGACGCTTGCTGTGCAACTATCGCTGAGGCACATGCCGGTATTGCTGCAAAAAATATGGTATTCGTCGCTCTGGGAACAGGCATTGGCAGCGGAATTGCTATAGATGGAAAAATCTACAGGGGTTCAAACGGATACTCAGGCGAGGTTGGTCATTCAATCATTGACCCGAACGGCATCAAATGCGCCTGCGGTTTAACAGGCTGCTGGGAGCAATATGCTTCTGTAACAGCCCTAATACGCCAGACCCAAGATGCCGCAAACAAAAATCCTGACAGTATTCTTTCAGAGGTTATTAAAAATAACGGCAGCATAAACGGAAAAACAGTTTTTGAGGCAATGGACAAGGGCTGTCCTGTTGCAAAGGCAGTTTTTGACCAATACATTACATACCTTTCGATAGGAATACAAAATGTTATTGCATATTTCGACCCTGATACCGTCATTTTAGGCGGTGCAATATCAAAAGAGGGCGACAAGCTCCTTCTTCCGCTGCGTGAAAAGGTAGTTACAAATGCAACCTTGAAAATTTCTACATTGGGCAGTGATGCAGGCTCAATCGGCGCTGCACTTCTGTGTAAACTTAATAGATAAATAAAAATCTCTTATGCTACTGCATAAGAGATTTTTTAATTTTAAGCGTTTTAATTTTCTCTGCTGCAATTCTCCGGCTTTCCACTGCCTTTGAATTGTTCTATTACAGTACAAGTGATGGAGCAGAGTAAACTCTTGCCTTAAGCTCACTGTTTAGCATATAAAGACCTTTCGCATCTGTTCCGAAAAGCTCCATCTTTGTAATCATATCAGAAGCATTCTTTTCTTCCTCGTTCTGCTCCTTAACAAACCAGTCAAGCAACTGCATTGTGCGGAAATCATGGTCATCAAAAGCAGCTGCATAGATATTGTTGATAAGTGAAGTTACATATTTCTCGTGCTCAAGTCCTTTCTTTAATGGGTCCATATGCTCCTTAAGCTCGCAATCAGGCTTTGCAATCGCTTCAAATGTAACCTTCTCATCATTATTTAAGAGGTACTGATAGAACAGCATTGCATGGTCTCTTTCCTCCTGCGCCTGAACACGATACCAATTTTCAAATCCGTCAAGCCCTACCTGAGCATAATAATTTGAAAATTCGAGATACAGGTATGCGGAATACAATTCTTTGTTAATTTGTTCATTTATAAGATTTGCTACATTTCTATTCATAGTAATTCTCCTTTACTCATTATAATATACGAATATTATATCATAGTCTGTTTTCTTTTTCAATATATAATTTAGCTGCAAAATTTTGTTGAAAACTATTGACAACACAATATTTTTTTGCTATAATATCATTTGTTGTTAATCAACACCTGTGCCGCTAGCTCAGCTGGATAGAGCGTCTGACTACGGATCAGAAGGTCGGGAGTTCGAATCTTCTGCGGCACGCCAAAAAACGGAGCAAAGAATTTTGCTCCGTTTTTTTATTTCAAAAAGAGATTGAACAGTCTGGATTTTCTGCTACTTTTTTTACAGATTCTTAAGGTAACTCACCTCATGAGATGTTAAGTGCCTCCATCTTCCAAGAGGAAGATTGCCAAGCTCCACATTCCCAATGCTTATCCTTTGCAGCTCTGCTACCTTTGAGCCTACAGCCTCGAACATTCTTCTTACCTGACGATTTTTTCCCTCGTGTATGGTTATTTTAATTGTGGTATGTCCATCAACGGCATCCAGCATCTCGACCTTTGCTGGCGATGTCATAAACCCGTCATCAAGACGCACACCGCCCCTTAGCTGTGCAAGTCCCTTTATACTTATTCCGCCCTTTAAAACCGCTATATATGTTTTATCAATATTGTGCTTTGGATGAGTAACCTTATAGGTAAAATCTCCGTCATTTGTCATTAAAAGCAGCCCTTCTGTATCGTAATCCAGTCTTCCCACCGGAAAAATGCGTTCTTTTATCTCGCTCTCAACAAGGTCTATAACTGTAGGTCTCTCAAACTGGTCCTTTACCGTGGAAACATATCCAACAGGCTTATTCAGCATTATATAAAAAAGCTTTCCACTCGGCTTTATGACCTTCCCGTCAAGCATAACGCTATCGGCGCCGATTTCGACCTTAACTCCCTGCTCCGATACCTTTTTACCGTTCACGCTGACTCTTCCGTTTTCAATCATTTCCTCTGCCGCACGGCGAGATGCTGCACCGCACATTGCTATATATTTTTGAAGTCTTACAATATCTCCCATTATTCATCTCCCTTTCTCACAAGCGCCTCACTGACCTTTATACCGTCCACAGCCGCACTCATAATTCCTCCGGCATAGCCTGCTCCCTCTCCTGACGGGTATAGTCCTGCTATATTGGACATATAGCTTTCCTTATCCCTTACAATCCTGACGGGTGCCGAGCTTCGCGTTTCCGGTGCCGTCATAACCGCTCCGCCATGTGCAAAGCCTTTCAGTTTTTTATCAAATTCAGGTATGGCGAGCTTTAAGGTTTCGGTAACAAAATCCGGAAAAAGGTTTCCTATATCGCAAAAAGTAACTCCCGGCTTATAAGTAGGCTCTACCCTATCGCAAACCTCATACCCCATAAAGTCTCCCACATACTGTGCCGGCGCATAGTAGTTTCCACCGCCTATGCGAAATCCACTTTTCTCAATTTTCTCCTGAAGCTCTGCCCCTGCAAGTGCATCTTCTGACGGAAAATCTGCGGTGTTGACATTCACCAAAAGTGCGCTGTTGGCATTTTTTCCACTTCTTGCAGAATTGCTCATTCCGTTAGTGACAACGCCGCCCACTTCCGATGCTGACGCAACCACCTCACCGCCAGGGCACATACAGAAGGTGTATGCACTTCTGCCGTTTTCAAAGTGTGCCGCAAGCTTATAATCCGCAGCGCCCAGCAGACCTTTAAAATCGCCGTACTGACTTTTATTTATCATTTCCTGCGAATGCTCAATCCGCACTCCCACCGAAAAGCTTTTTTGTTCAAGGGTTATGCCAAGGTCTTTCAGCATTCTGTAGGTATCCCGTGCAGAGTGACCTATTGCAAGTATTATGTTATCTGTCTCAAGGCTGTAAACGCCGTCCTCATTTTCAATTATAGCACCGCACACTCTTTTATTTTGTGTTTCAATTCCGACAAGCTTGTTGAAAAACCTGACCTCTCCGCCAAGACGCTCAATTTCACATCTTATATTTTTGACCACTCTATGGAGAACATCAGTTCCGATATGCGGTTTAGCCGCGTATGCTATCTCCTCTTGCGCCCCAAATCTCACGAAGGTGTCAAGTACAAATTGACATCTTTCATCATTTATTCCGCTGTTTAGTTTTCCATCGGAAAATGTTCCTGCGCCGCCCTCTCCAAACTGTACATTGGTACGCTCACAAAGCTTTCCTGTCTCCCAGAACTCTAAAACCGCTTTTCGACGCGAGTCCACATCTGCTCCGCGTTCTATCAAAACAGGTCTGTATCCAGCCTCGGCAAGCATCAGTCCTGCAAAAAGACCGCACGGTCCCGTTCCAACAATCAAGGGCTGCTTTCCCAGTTGTCCGCCCTTGGGGAATTCATATTTCTTTGGTGAGTATTCCTTAAAATCCTTAAGTCTCTTTTTTACATCTGCCAAAACCGTATACACATAGTGCACATCATGTTTTTTTCGGGCATCTATTGCTTTTTTCAGTATTTTGAATGACAAAACATCGGAATCGTCCGCCTTTATTCTGCGAGCTATATGGCTTTTTGAAAGTTCCTCGTCAAGTCTTGTTTTTATATTGTCAATCCTGTACACCGGCAGCCTCACTTCCTGCAACAAATCCGCTTGCCCACGCCCACTGAAGATTGTATCCTCCGCAATCACCGTCTATGTCCAAAAGCTCACCTGTCACATACAGATTTTTAACAATCCTTGATTCCATAGTTTCAGGGTTTATCTCACCAAGCTCAACTCCGCCCGAAGTCACCTGAGCATTATCCCACGGCATAACTCCTGTAATATCAAATCTCCAGTTCTTGATTGTTTTTACAATCCTTATGATTTCGCTATCAGTAAGGCTGTCACTTTCCCTTGATAGCGGCGATATTTCACATTCTTTTAAAAGCATTTGTCCAAGTGCCTTATTGAGTATCCCCACAAGATATGTTTCCATTTTTTGAGACGGGCGCTTTTTTAAAATTTCAAGAACCTCCTGCTCGTCGTAATCAGGAAGTAGGTCCACAAATATTCCATCACCCGGCTTTGCATATTTTGCAAGACCGAATACCGGTATTCCGGAAAGCCCGTAGCCGGTAAACTGAATTTCACCTACATCGGTTTTTCCGTCCTCAAGTGTTACTCTGCCGTATGCACGAACGCCCTGTATGCTTTTGGAAGTCTTAATCTGCACAAGCGCCGGTGTAAGAGTGGTAACGGTGTGACCAAGCTTTTTTAAAAGCCAGTATCCACCGCCTGTAGACCCCGTTTTAGGTGCGGCATTTCCGCCGGTTGCTACAATTACACGCTTTGCACAGCATTTCTCGCCCGATTTAGAAACCACTTGAAAGCCGTTTTCTGTAGCTTTTATATCCTTTACATCAAAATCCGTCTGCACCTTTACGCCGAGTCTTTCAAGCTCTGCACGCAAAACATCTAAAACCGCCGATGCCTGACCGCAAAGCGGGTATACTCTGCCCTCGTCCTCGGTTTTGGCAAGCAGACCGATTTCCTCAAAAAACTGTATCACTGCTTTCGGCGGAAACCGCTCCAGCGCGTTCGATACAAAATCTGAGTTATAGTTTTTAATATCTGCACCTATATTGGTAAAGTTACATCTTCCGTTTCCGGTTGAGAGTATCTTTCTACCGATGCGTGCATTTTTCTCCAAAATCACGACATCTGCCCCAGTGCGGGATGCGTAGATTGCCGCAGCAATTCCTGATGCCCCGCCGCCTATTACTGCAATATCAGCCTTCACTGTTCTCTGTTTCCTTTTCATTTATAAATTCTGTAACCGCCATCTTTATCGTAACCAAAATCGGTACCGACACTATCATTCCGCCAATCCCGAAGAGTCCGCCACCGAGCGTTACGGCAAAAATTATCCATAGCGGTGATGCATCAAGCATCTGCCCCATAATTTTCGGGCCTATAAAGTTTCCGTCAATCTGCTGCAATACAATAAGAGCAACCGCTGCCCATAATGCCTTGAAAAAACCGCCTGTTACCAGTGTTATTACAATCGAGAGCGTTGCAGCAAAAATCGCACCAAAGTACGGAATAAGATTGAAAAGTCCTATCATCGCTCCTAAGATTATTGCATACCGTACCTCTAAAAGTGATAAAATCGCAGTTGCAAGTACCGCCATTATAAGTGCGTCTACTAAAAGGCAGGACAGATATTTTGCAAAAACCTCGTTGGCTCTCCTTAATGCATATATAATGTTATGGCTTTTTTCAGCCTTTAAGAAAATTTTCATTATACGCTTTACAGAAGCCTTAATTTTCTCTTTATCAATCAGCATATAAACTGAGATAATAATTCCAATAAAGGCATTTATCACTCCCGAGGTTATATTTACAACACCCTTTGCATATTTTGCAAGCTCTGTTATGTCAAACTTCTGAAGCAGGCTGTTAAAGGCTTTTGTTATATTCTCTTCGTTTATCTCAAATAGCTGAATACCATTTTTTGCCTGCCATGACTCAAACGCCGAAAGTATCTCATCTATATATCCCGGAACATTGTAGTACAAGTCAACAATATTTCTGTAAAGAGCCGGAGCCACTGCACGAACCGCTATAAACAACAAAAGAAACATCAGCAAATATACACTTATAATACTGATAACCTTGCTTTTATTATTTATAAAGCGGTACTTGCTCTTTCTGCAAAGTGCATCTATCTTTTTGCACGGAATATTCAGGATATATGCAATTATAAAACCGATTAAAAATGGTGTAAGGCTTTTTAATACCAACCCTATAAATTCCGATATCCTATAGAAGTTATCGAAGGTTTTATAAACTGCAATAACCACTATAACAAAGACCAGAGCAATAAGCCAATTACTGTATTTTTCAAGCTTTTTCATATTATTACCTCATAAAAATTTTAAGGTTGCTCCGCTAGACGCGCGGAGCAACCTTTGCTGATTTACGGTTTAGTCTACCGAAGGAGTTACAGTCATACCTGAACATACGAAGATGCCTGTTGAGCGGTCGCCGTAAGCAACGATTGTATCTCCGACCTTGATTTGTTTGAGTGAGTACTCCTTAAGAGTCGGTACAACATAATATCTTGTTGCGTTTGTGCAGGTGAGCTGTGTTGTTACCTCTGTCCCGCCCTCGCTGTGCGAAATAATGATTGCCTTTGCTGTTTCATTTACCGCTGTTACAACTCCTGTTATTGAAGAGCTTGTAGCTGTTCCGCCTGAAAGTGTTGCGGAAATCTTCTTAACCGCATTACTCTCGATGGTAACTGTTACGCTTGAGCCTATCTCAAAGTCTGCAAGCTTTGCAGCCTCTCCGTTGTATGTAATAACAACATCTGCAGGAATATCATATGTCAAGTCCTCGCCGTCTTTTCTTATTGTGAGACTTGGCGTTGCTGAAACTGTATACGACTTAATAACACCTGTAATTGTACTTGTATCGGAGTTTGCCACAATCTTCTTGACAATTCCGTACTCTACTGTAAGAACCACTCTGTCGCCTCTGTAAAGCTGAGCAAACTCTGATGTTCCGCCGTTTTTGAAGATGCTCACATCAGATGCCAATGCATAAACCTGTCCGTCATATGTCTTGTCCGCGTGACTAATTGTGATAGTTCCGCCTGTCTGACCAAGTTCTTTAATTGTCGCCCCGCTGATAGTCTCTGTT
>JAZNTB010000001.1:0-42819 GCA_045591565.1 Clostridia bacterium | reverse complement strand
TTACAGATATCGCAGGGTAGAGCAGCTTGGTAGCTCGTCGGGCTCATAACCCGGAGGTCGTCGGTTCAAATCCGGCCCCTGCACCCAAATTGGCACTTGCTTTGGCAGGTGCTTTTTTCGTGCCAAATTTCCTTTCCTCTGTTTTTCGCCCAAAAGCCGTACGGATGTTGTTTCATCAAAAAAAGTGATGCGATGTGCATCACCTTTATATTAATTTTTCTATAATAGGAATTACATCAAGCATCGATTCACACTCTGCAAAAAGCAATCCCTTAACCTCATCAGAAAACTGCGCAACATCAGGTATACCTATACACCTTGCCCCTGCTGCCACAGCTGCCCTGACTCCGTTTGACGAGTCCTCTAAAACTATACAATCCTCAGGCTTTGCACCGAGCTTTTCGCAGGCAAGAAGAAAGATGTCCGGCGCAGGCTTTCCGTTTGGAACATCCGCTCCGCCGACAACTACATCAAACCGCCCCTCTGCATTTACCGCCTCCAGATTCCTCTTTATTCCCGCTCTTGAAGTTCCCGAGGCAATCGCTTTCTTTATACCATGCTCTTCCAGAAATGCCAGTAGCTCCGGAGCACCCTTTTTAAAGCGAACCACCTGATTTTCAAGCACATATTCCCTGACCTCATCCGAAAATCGTTCGGTATCTAAGCCTTCATATTTATCTTCAAGATATTTGCACCAGCCCTGCCTGTTCATTCCGCAAACTATCGGAATATCCGCACCCATACCGCTGATGCCGTGACTTTGTCCGACAATTTCCCACGCATCAATACATATCCGCTGAGTGTCCAGCAGAGTTCCGTCCATATCAAATATTACATTAATCATTCCATCACCTGTTTTCGTGCTGTTTTCAACGCCTTTCATATTACCATTTTTTTGCCTTTTAGTCAAGATTTTTTCGTACAGCTTATTGACAAAACGCAATTTTAAGTGTACATTACAATCAAAGACCTAAGAAGGAGAATGCATTATGATACTCACAAATGAACAATTAAAACAAATCCATACCGGTGCATACTGTTTCGAGGAAGACGAGGACGGTTATCTTCATGCACATCAGTATTCCGCCCAGCAGAGAAAATATTTTGAAGAAACAGACGATTTCTGGTTTTCCCGTGCCAAGGCAGGAAATGCGAAAAGCATTGAATTTGTAACCCGTGCCACAAAATTCTCTATTGACTATAAGCTTCTGTGGAACGGCTCGGAGGATTCCTTTGAGCTTGCGCTCGACGGGCTTTTATCCGAAATTCGCTATGTAAAGGACATTGACAAAGAGGGAACTCTTACCTTCTGCCTGCCGGACGGCGGAAAGACCGTCTGCCTTTATCTGCCGGTTGATGCGGAGGTGCTTGTTAAAAATCTTACCATAGACGCAGAGGCACTCCCTGCCAAAAGAGGCGAAAAGGTGCTGTGGATGGGCGACTCCATCACACAAGGCTTTGGCCCGATGCGTTCCGGCCACACCTATGTGAGTGTCGCAAACCGCATTCTCGGCTACGACATCATAAATCAGGGCATTGGCGGTTATCTTTATGACAAAAATGTACTTATGCCTATGGAGGGCTATACTCCTGATAAAATCATAATTGCTATGGGTACAAACCAGTACGGACGCGAGGATGCTGTAGAGAAGGCCGAAGAATACTACGAGCGTCTTCATGAAGTTTACGGTGACACGCCTGTTTTATCCATAACCCCAATCTGGCGCGGTGATGCACCTCACTCTTTTGCAAAGCTTATCGCATACTGTGAAAAACTCACCGAAATCTGTTCAAAATACCCAAATATAACAGTAGTTGATGGTTTTTCACTCGTTCCGCATCTGCCGGAATACTTCCTTGACAACCTCCACCCAAACAGCCTTGGCGGAGAGGTTTTTGGAAGAAATCTTGTAGAGGCAATCAGAAAAATCGGATTTTAACCCAAAATCTCACCATTTCGGTGAGATTTTTTTATTTTATCGCAAAAAAGCATTGACACACCTTTTGTGCTGTGCTATAATAATGTACGAATTTGGTAGAGGTGCATTATGTAATCAGTACCCGACGGATATTATAGCATTGACGAGTGTGATGCCGCCGTGGGAAAGGTGCAGGTGCCGAGGGCAGCCATGTCAAAGGCTGTGCCGGCAAAGTGAAATAATATTTACTTTGTTGTCGTGCCTACTCGGCGCGGAGAGCTATCGTGTTTTGTTTTTCACCGGGAATTACAATGATAGCCTGCCAAAAATAGGCTATCGTTTTTTTATGTAATAGCCTTAGATTTTGGAGAGGGAGAATGTTATGGCAATTTGTGACAATGTTGGAAAGACAGAGGCAGGTATTTTGACCTTTGCCGGCAGAAGTACAGTGGAGCTTGCCGAGAAATACGGCACGCCGCTTTACCTTATGGACGAGGATAAAATCCGAGATAAAATGAGGAGATACAAAAACGCAATGAAGGAGTATTTCGGACCTGAGTCCGGACCTTTGTATGCAAGTAAGGCTGCAAGCTTTAAGCGTATCTATGAAATTGCAAAGGAAGAGGGCATCGGCATTGATGTGGTTTCAGGCGGCGAGCTTTATACCGCACTTGCTGCAGGATTTGATGTATCAAACGCCTTTTTCCACGGAAACAACAAAACCTATGATGAGATTAAGTTCGCTATCGAAAACGGCATCGGATATTTTGTTGTTGACTCGCTAAAGGAGCTTGAGGAGATTAACCGCGAGGCTGAAAGACAAAAGGTGCGCCAGAAAATTCTGCTTCGTATCACACCGGGTATCGATTCACACACAAACAAAAAGATTGCAACAGGTAATGTTGATTCAAAGTTTGGTATGGCAATCGCCACATATCAGGCGCACGAGTTTACTTATGCGGCGCTTCGCTGCGAATGGCTTGAGCTGTGCGGATATCACTGTCATGTCGGCTCACAGGTGTTTGTTTCCGATGTTTTTGTGGACGCCGTGGACATTATGGTTGACTTTGCAGTCGAAATCAAGGAAAAATATGACTACGAGCCGCAGATTTTAAATCTCGGCGGCGGTTTTGGTGTAAGATATGTAAAATCTCATCCTGAGCTTGACATCGAAAAGAGCATCCGCGAGGTTGCGGAGTCACTTCGCGAAAAATGCGAGCAGACAGGCATGAAGATGCCAATCGTTTTAATGGAGCCGGGAAGAAGCATTGTCGCAGATGCAGGTATGACTCTTTATACTGCAGGGGTTATCAAGCAGATTACAAGCTTCAAAAATTATCTTGCAATTGACGGCGGTATGGGCGATAACCCAAGATTTGCTCTCTATGACGCAGAATATACCGTAATCAACGCAAGCCGTGCCGGAAAGCATCCTGACTACATTTGCTCTGTGGTTGGAAAATGCTGCGAAAGTGGTGACATTATACAAGAGGGCGTTAATATCGCAAAGCCTCAAAAGGGTGATATCATTGCGGTTTTAACAACCGGCGCTTACAACTACTCAATGGCTTCGAACTACAACAGAATTCCAAAGCCACCTGTTGTAATGTTATCCGGCGGCGAGGACTATGTGGCAGTTCGCCGCGAAACCTATGAGGATATAATCCGTAATGATGTTTAATACAGTTGTCATACGGGTAAGAAAACATTAGTATATATAATAAGTAGAATTGATTGGAGATTTTGAAAATGAAAGAAAGTTATAATGTAGGAATTATCGGTGCTACAGGTATGGTTGGTCAGAGATTTATCGAGCTTTTGGCAGACCATCCGTGGTTCAAAATAGCTGTACTTGCTGCATCCGGCAGAAGTGCAGGAAAGACATACAAGGAGGCTGTCGGCGAAAGATGGGCGATGGACAGTGAAATGCCGGCAAGTGTTGCGCAGATGGTTGTGCTGGACGCAGAAGCAGATGCTGAAAAGATTGCGGCAGGCGTTGACTTCGTTTTCTGTGCAGTTAATATGAAAAAAGACGAAATCCGTGCTCTTGAGGAGCGTTATGCAAAGCTTGAGTGTCCGGTTGTATCAAATAACTCTGCTCACCGTCACACTCCTGATGTTCCGATGATTATTCCGGAGGTTAACCCTGAGCATCTCGAAATCATTGATTCGCAGAAGAAGCGCCTCGGCACAAAGAGAGGATTTATCGCAGTTAAGTCAAACTGCTCAATCCAGAGCTATGTTCCGGCACTTGCACCACTTATGAAATACGGCATCACAAAGGTGCTTGCAACAACATATCAGGCAATCTCGGGAGCGGGAAAAACCTTTGAAACATGGCCGGAAATGGTGGATAACTTAATCCCGTTCATCGGCGGTGAGGAGGAAAAATCCGAAATCGAGCCGCTCAAGGTATGGGGAAAAATCGAAAACGGCGAAATTGTTGACGCAACAGAGCCGTCCATCACAACACAGTGCCTGAGAGTGCCTGTTTCAAACGGTCACACAGCAGCCGTGTTTGTAAGCTTTGAAAATCCGCCTTCTGTCGAACAGATTAAAGAGGACTGGAAAAACTTCTCGGGCGAGCCGCAGAAATTGGCGCTTCCGCACGCACCGAAGCAGTTCCTGCACTACTTTGAAGAGGACAACAGACCTCAGGCAAAGCTTGACAGGATGCTTGAGGGCGGTATGGCAGTTTCCCTCGGAAGACTTCGCCCTGATAAGCAGTATGATTATAAGTTTGTATGCCTGTCACATAACACCTTAAGAGGTGCAGCAGGCGGCGGCGTTCTTTTAGCAGAACTGCTCGCTAAAAAGGGATATATGGATTGATTTTGAAAGGACTGGTTTTATTATGAAGAAATTACCCTTTACCGGCTCAGGCGTTGCGCTTGTAACACCATTTAAGTCCGACGGAACTCCCGATTACGAAAAGCTCGACGAGCTTTTAGAGATGCATATAGCGAATAAAACCGATGCAGTAATCATTTGCGGAACAACAGGCGAAGCCTCAACACTTCCGGATTTTGAGCACCTTGAGGTAATCCGCCGTGCAGTAAAGACGGTTGCCGGCAGAATCTCGGTAATCGGCGGCACAGGCTCAAACGACACACAGCACGCAATCGAGTTTTCACAAAAGGCAGAGGAATACGGCTGCGACGGCGTTTTGTGCGTAACTCCTTACTACAACAAATGTACCCAGAAGGGCGTTGTTGAACACTTTAAGGCAATAGCAAACTCGATTTCTATACCTGTTATTCTTTACAATGTTCCGTCAAGAACAGGCGTTAATATGTCAGTTGCGGCTGTTAAGGAGCTTGCAAAGGTTGACAATATTGTTGCAATTAAGGAAGCAAGCGGCGATATCGGTTATGCAATCAAGCTTCGCCGCGAAGTACCTGAGCTTCATATGTATTCAGGAAATGACGATATGATTGTGCCTTTAATGTCAATCGGCGGAAAGGGTGTAATCTCAGTTGTTGCAAACATTCTTCCTGAGGAAACCCACAACATATGCGAATACTACTTAAACGGCGAAACCGACAAGGCTTTAGAGCTTCAGCTCGGTATGCTTAACCTCATCAACAACCTGTTTATCGAGGTTAACCCGATACCTGTTAAAACAGCGATGAATGTTCTTGGCTACGAGGTTGGTCCGTTAAAGCTTCCACTTTGCGATATGGAAGAGAAAAATCTCGAAATCTTGAAAAATTCTTTAAAGGAATACGGCGTAAAAAAGCTATAAGAGGAAGAAACCAATGACAAATATTATTTTAAGCGGTGCTAACGGAAAAATGGGCAGAGTAATCACGCGTCTTGCATCTCTTGATCCCGACTGCAAAATCGTTGCAGGAATAGATATAAATAACTCGGTACCTAATGAGTATCCGGTTTTCACCGATGCATCAGAATGCGATACTCTAGCAGATGTGATTATCGACTTTTCGCATCCGTCTGCGCTATCGGGTCTTCTTTCCTTTGCAAAAAGCCGCAAGCTTCCAATTATTATTGCAACCACAGGACTCTCCGCTGAACAAAAGGAAGAGTTTTTGGCGGCGAGTAAGGAAATCCCTGTGTTTTTCTCGGCTAATATGAGCCTTGGAATAAACCTCTTAATTGAGCTTGCAAAAAAAGCAACTGCACTACTCGAAGGAAATTTTGATATTGAAATAGTCGAAAAGCACCACAACCAGAAAATTGACGCACCAAGCGGTACTGCTCTTGCGATTGCAGACAGTATTTCGGAGGTTTTAACAAAAGCTCCCGAATATGTCTATGACCGCCACAGCGTGCGCAAAAAACGCGCTGCTGCTGAAATCGGCATACACGCTGTTCGCGGCGGCACAATCGTCGGCGACCACGATGTTATATTTGCCGGTCAGGACGAGGTTATAACTCTTTCTCACCACGCCGCATCAAAGGAGATCTTTGCTGTCGGCAGCATAAAGGCAGCAAAATTCATGAAAGGAAAGCCGTCAGGCCTTTATGACATGAACGCTCTTATAGGTGAGCTGCTATGACCGACACCCCAAAAGCCTGTTTTTTTACAGGTCACCGCGCAATAATTGCTTCCGACCGCAAGCCGCTTGAGCATTGGCTCAGGGAAGCAATTCTTGACAAGATAAATCATAAATTTACTGTATTTATAACAGGCGGTGCCATAGGCTTTGATGCCTTAGCAGCAGAACAGGTCATTACACTCCGTGAAGACTATGATTTTATAAAGCTCCACCTCTTTCTTCCCTGCACAAACCAGGACGCAGGCTGGTCCGAGGCAGAGCGTGATAAGCTGGCAAAGCTCAAGGTGTTTGCTGACAAGGTGTTTTATGTTTCAGAAAAACCCTATTTTCGCGGCTGTATGAAGCTCCGCAATCACGCAATGGTGGAGGCAGCCGATGCCGGCATCGCATATCTGCGCCGTTCCTCCGGTGGTTCATACCAAACAGTCCATATGGCACACGATGCAGGTATTCCTGTTTTAAATCTTGCAAAATTCATTTAATAACTAACAAAAGAAACTCCCGGAACTGATATTATTTTCCGGGAGTTCTTTATTGCTTTTCTTTAGTATAATCCCATTGTAAATACAAAATATAATACAGAATACACCAGAATTTATGCCAATTTGTGGAAAATGACCAAAATAAAAGAAATACACTATGCATTTTTGGTGTTTACTGCATAATATAAGAGTGGTATAATATATATAGAAGCAGCAGGAGAGGAGATGGCGTACAAATGAAATCTTGTGACGAAAAGCAATGGGCTGGAATCAGTGAGTTTCAGCTCTATTTATATAATGAAGGGACAAACTTTCAATCATATACGCTGCTTGGGGCGCATAAAATAAAAACAGGCTGGAGATTTGCCGTATGGGCACCCAATGCCAGGGCTGTTGCGCTTGCCGGCGATTTTAACGGTTGGACAGGCGACGGCTATCCGCTTGTGAAAATCGGAACAACCGGCGTATGGTACGGCTGTTTTGACGACATAACAGAAGGAACTCTGTATAAGTATGCCATAACTGATGCCGGCGGTAAGACAGTTTTAAAGGCAGACCCGTTTGCATTCTATTCCGAGCTGCGACCCAATACCGCATCGGTGGTTCGTGACATACCTGCATATAGCTGGACAGACAATGCATGGCTTAAAAACCGCGAGAAAACCCCCATATATGATAAACCAATGAACATTTACGAGGTTCATGCAGCGTCCTGGAAAACGCACGCAGACGGTGCTCTCTACAGCTATCGTGAGTTGGCTGACGAGTTAATCCCTTATGTTAAGGAAATGGGATATACTCACATAGAAATGATGCCGCTTTGCGAATATCCGTTTGACGGCTCATGGGGGTATCAGGTAACAGGATATTTTTCTGCTACCTCCCGCTACGGTTCGCCGGAGGATTTGATGTACCTTGTTGATGAATGTCATAAAAACGGAATTGGAATAATTATGGACTGGGTACCGGCACATTTCCCGCGCGATTTGCACGGACTATTCCACTTCGATGGAACGCCTACCTACGAATATGCTGACACACGCCTCGGCGAACATAAGGACTGGGGAACTATGGTCTTTGATTTTTCAAAGGGCGAGGTCATATCCTTCCTTCTTTCCTCGGCATTTTTCTGGGTAAAGGAATATCACTTTGACGGACTTCGTGTTGATGCGGTATCGTCTATGCTCTACCGTGATTACAGCCGCAACCACGGCGAATGGGTTCCCAACATCTACGGCGGCAACGAGAACTTAGAAGCAATCGAGTTTTTACGAAACCTCAATAAAATAATGTTTGCAAAATTCCCGAACATTCTTATGATTGCGGAGGAATCAACCGCATGGGGAATGGTAACAGGTCCTACCGACAGTGGTGGTCTCGGCTTTAACTATAAATGGAATATGGGCTGGATGAACGATACTCTGCGCTATATGTCAATGGACCCGTACTTCAGGAAGTCAAATCACGACCTTTTAACCTTCCTGATGTGCTATGCATACTCGGAGAACTTCATTCTGCCGCTCTCTCATGACGAGGTTGTGCACGGCAAGAAGTCGCTTATCGACAAGATGTTCGGACAGTACGAGGAGAAGTTTGCAGGCTATCGTGCGCTTTTAGGCTACTACCTGTCGCTCCCCGGCAAAAAGCTGATGTTTATGGGCGGCGAAATAGGTCAGTTTATTGAATGGCGCTATAGCGAGGGACTGGAATGGCACCTATTAAAGCTTGCACAGCACAAAAAGCTTCACAGCTATGTTAAGGACCTAAACCGCACATATCTTGAGAACAAGGCGTTCTGGGAAATCGACGGAAGCTGGGACGGATTCCGCTGGATAAATGCACAGGACAGAGATAATTCGGTTCTTACCTATATGCGTATATCAAAGGATGGAGAAAAGGTGATTGTCGCCGCAAACTTCACGCCTGTCGGCAGGGATAAATATACGATAAATGTTCCCGAAGCAGGGGAATATGAGGTTATCTTAAGCTCCGACTGGTCAAAGTACGGCGGACGCTCTCGCAAGAGAAAATATAAGACCGTAAAAAATAAAAACTCACAGGATCTTCCTTACTCACTTCGTGTCGATCTGGCAGGTCTGTCTGTTTTATATTTGAAAAAAATGCGAAAGGAAGAGATTTAATGAATGCAAAGGATTGCGTAGCAATGATCTTAGCAGGAGGACAGGGCAGCAGACTCGGTGCGCTCACCAAGAATGTAGCAAAACCTGCCGTTCCCTTTGGCGGAAAGTACAGAATTATAGATTTTCCGCTTTCAAACTGTGTTCACTCGGGAATTGACACCGTCGGGGTGTTGACACAGTATCAGCCGCTTGAGCTTAACACATATATCGGAAACGGAGGTCCGTGGGATCTGGACAGAAACCACGGCGGCGTATATGTTCTTCCGCCGTATCAGAGCGCTAATGCCGGCGAGTGGTATCGCGGAACAGCAAATGCAATATATCAGAACCTTAGCTTTTTAGATAGGTTTAATCCGAGGAATGTACTTATTCTTTCCGGCGACCATATCTATAAAATGCATTACGGCGAAATGCTTAAAGCACATATAAAATCCGAAGCGGCAATAACCATCGCAGTTATGCCCGTTCCGTGGGAGGAAGCAGGAAGATTCGGTATAATGAATGTTAATGACGAAGGCATCATCACCGAATTTGAGGAAAAGCCTGCAAATCCAAAGAGTAATCTTGCATCAATGGGTATCTATATCTTCAATTATGATATTTTAAAGAAGTACCTGACCGAGGACGAGCAAAACCCTGAATCATCAAACGATTTCGGTAAAAATATCATACCGAGAATGCTTGCTGACGGGCAGAAAATGATGAGCTACCGCTTTGAAGGCTACTGGAAGGATGTAGGAACTGTCCAGAGCTTGTGGGAAGCGAATATGGACCTTATCGACACACCGCCTAAATTCGAGATTTATGACGACCTGTGGAGCATTTATTCGAGGAATGTTGCTTCTGCTCCTCAGTATGTGGGAACATCGGCAAAAATCACCGACAGTACCATAACACAGGGTTGTACAATCTATGGCAGCGTTTCACATTCGGTTATTTTCTCAAATGTTCAGGTTGGCGAAGGAACCCAAGTTTCCGATTCAGTTATAATGCCGGATGCAAAAATCGGTAACGGCGCTGTTATTAAAAAGGCGGTTATCGGCGCAGGCGCAGTTATCGGCGACGGAGCAAAAATCGGCGTAAACTGCGATGCCGACAGTAAATACATTTCAGGTATGTGTACAGACGGACTTGTCTTGATAGAAGGCGGAGCGGTAATTGCCGAAAATGCAGATATTCCGCAAGGCTCAATGGTTGAGGCAGAATAAGGAAGGGGGCATAAAAATGAGAGATACAATGGGCATTATTATTGCCTCTAATATAAATATTCCGCCGCTTACTGATTTCAGAAGTGCATCAGCGCTTCCGATTGCGGGCGGCTACAGAGTTATTGATTTTGTGCTTTCCAACATGGCAAGTGCAGGACTTGAAAATATCGGCGTTGCAACCGAGGCGAACTATTCTTCCCTTATGGACCACTTAAAATCAGGTGCGCCATGGGACCTCAAGAGAAAAAACCGCGGCCTTAACATCTTGCCGCCGAACATCGGTAACAAAAATTCCTTCAGCGTAATCCGCGGCGACCTTGATATTTTAAACGGCATCAGGGAATACATTCACAGAAGCCGTGAAACCTATGTTATTCTGTCACTCGGCAGCAGCATTTACAACATTGACTTTGAAAAGGTTGTTGAGGCGCATGTGGAAAAGCAGGCGGATGTTACGGTTGTTTATAAGAATATGAACGATGTGGACCAGAAGAAACTTTCACGCTACACTCTTTTGGAGCTTGACGAGGAGCAGACAATAACCGACATCGAGGTTTGCCCGTACTACCCAAAAACAACTCTTGCCTCAATGGATTTGTTCGTTATGGAAAGAGCGCTTTTGGAGAGTATAGTTGACGAGTGCTCAGCACGCGGCAACCACGACTTCATAAAGGATGCAATTGCCAAAAAAATGGACGGCCTGAGAATGTTCGGCTACGAATACGATGGCTATACCGACAAGATTGACAGTATGAAGTCTTACTATAACAACAACATCAAGTTCCTCCAAAAGGATATTCAGGAGGAAATGCTTCACTCAAGGCTTCCTATCTATACAAAGAACAAGGATTTACCGCCAACAAAATACGGTGCAGATGCACAGGCGATAAACTCGTACATCGCCGACGGTTGCCACATCGAGGGCACAGTCATCAACAGCGTTATTTCAAGAAATGTAACGATTAAAAAGGGTGCAGTTGTTAAAAATTCTGTTTTAATGCAGGATGTTGTGGTAGAGGAAAATGCCGTTTTGGAATATGCTGTTTTAGACAAAGAGGTTAAAATAACTCAGGACAAAAAGCTTATCGGTCAGGAAAATTATCCTGTTCCTGTATCAAAGGGAAGCATTATTTAGGCTTAAAAAAATCGCAGACTCAAGTGTCTGCGATTTTTTATTTGTCTTTTTTATCTTTTTTCTTCCCCAAAAGCTTCTTTTCCTTTTCCGGCTTTTGTGTGGTTATTTCTTCCTGCTTGGCTTTTTCTTTTTCGGATCTACTTCTTTCCTTGTAGCCGTAACTGTATCCACCGCTTCCGTAGCCTTTACCACGGCCGTATCCATAGCCGTATCCGTATCCATATCCATAGCCATATCCATAGCCGTAATTGTATTTTCTGCGGTACGCATATTTACCATATCTTCCGCCATAACCGTAAGGCGCCGTACTGACATCGTTCAAAATATATCCCAAAACCTTGGCATCGGCAATTTTGAAGCCTTCCTTCGCCCTATCAACTGTTTCGAATATAGTACTATTTTGTCTTACCACCATTACTACGCCGTTTGTGTATGTCGCAAGCGTAACCGCTTCCGAGACAACCATTACAGGCGGGGTATCTATGAAAATATAATCATAGTCTGTGCTAAGTTCTTCAAGCAGATCCTTCATTTTATCTGAGCCTAAAAGCTCTGCCGGATTCGGCGGAATCTGTCCTGATGTGATACAGTCAAGATTATATGCATCAATATGTTTTATTGCATCTTTCTTTTCTATGAGTCCGCACAGAAGGTCGGAAAGTCCGTTTTCTCTGTCTATTGAAAGATGGCGATAAATTCTCGGTTTTCTAAGGTCAGCGTCAATCAAAAGCACCTTGGAATTAATCTGTGCAAATGCAATCGCAAGATTCATACAAGTCGTAGTTTTTCCTTCATGAGGACTTGCGCTGGTAACAACAACTTTTTTACAGCCTTTGACTCCACTGAGCGAAAACAGAATATTTGTTCTTGCAGTTTTATATGCTTCCTGAACGGCAAAGTCGGAGTCTTGGTTAAGAAGGGTATTCACTCTGCGGGTAACAGCTTCTTCGCGCCTGCTATTGGCTTTTTTTATGTTGAAGTCCCCGATAAGTTTCATTATATTCATTCGCTAGCACCTGCCTTCTTTACTGCCGGAATAAGCTCCGGTATTTCGCCCAGAAGCGGCTCATCATATCTGTTTATAATATCTTCACGGCTTCTTATACGGGTATCAAAAAGCTCAAGCACGAGAACTATAAGTGCACCGATTACAACTCCGAGCAACACACCCATCAAGGTGTTTTTCTTAACATTAGGTGAAATCGGGGATGTTGGAATTTGTCCGTCATCAAGAATTTTTACCGAACCTGCATTAACCACTCTTACCAGCTCGTCTGATGCCTGTACAAGAACACTGTGACAAATTTTCTGGACATCCTCCGGAACCTTTCCGGTAACTTTGATTTCAAGAATCTCTGTGTCATTTGCAGACTGCATCGTAATCATATTTCCGATAGCATTCGCAGTATATCGGTTGTCAAGATCCGCCGCAACCCTTGCAAGGAAAGTACGACGACTTAAGATTTCTTTATAGGTGTCAACAAATGACTTTGATGCTGCAAGACCGCCCTGTGTTATATCTGTGTTTTGCGTTCTCTGCGCATTAACATAAAGTGCCCCTTCCGATCGGTAAAGCGGGTCAATAAATATTTGCGTATAAGTAAATGCAGCTATGCTCATGCTTAGAGCAGCTATCGCAAGAATCCACCATCTGCGAATCATCATATCTATGATATCCATTATACTGAGCTGTTCTCTCAAAAAAATCATCTCCTGTTCTTTTCTTCCAAAGCCTTGTTTTTACACACATTCAAAATCAAGGCGCAGTAACTCAGTCTATATCTTAATTATAACACATCCTGCCGGTAAAAGCAACTATTTTATTTTTTATGTTGAAAAAAATAAAAAAACAAGGTATAATCTAATTATTGAAACGGAGGGATTGAATATGACAAAAAAAGAACGCGCAAAAGTAATAATTGAAACTTTGAAATCTTCATATCCCCATGTAAAGTGCACACTTAATTACGAAACTCCGGTGCAAATGCTGATTGCGACGCAGATGTCGGCGCAATGTACAGATGCCCGGGTCAATATTGTAACAGAAACGCTTTTCAAAAAGTACCCCGACGCTGCGGCCTTTGCAAACGCCGACTACGAGGAGCTTTGCGAGGACATCCGTTCCATCGGCTTTTTCAGGAACAAGGCAAAGAATATTATACTTTGCTGCCAACGGCTATTAGAGCACTTCGGCGGCGAGGTTCCGGACACAATGGAGGATCTTTTGACTCTTCCCGGCACCGGCAGAAAAACCGCTAATCTTGTGCTTGGAGATATTTTTAAAAAGCCTGCGGTGGTTGTCGATACGCATTGTATGCGGCTTTCCCGAAGATGTGGACTCACTTCTTCCGACACTCCCGAAAAGATTGAATATGATTTAAAAAAGCTTATTCCGCCCGAGGAGCAGCTTGCACTTTGCCATAGGTTTGTTAGTCACGGAAGGCTTGTTTGCACAGCAAGACGCCCGAAATGTGAAATTTGTGAAATAAAACATGTATGTAAATCATACGGAAAGGAGAAATAAAATGGAGGATTGCTTGTTTTGTAAAATAATAAAGGGGGAAATTCCGTCTGAAAAGGTATACGAGGACGATATGGTATATGCTTTTAACGACATCGCACCTCAGGCACCGCACCATATTGTGATAATCCCGAAGCTTCATTTCGAATCTGCAAATGATGTAACGGGCGAAAATTCTGCTTATATTGCCAGAATTTTTGAGGTAATACCAAAGATTGCAAAGGAGCTGGGCTTTGCAGATAGCGGCTACCGCGTAGTAAATAACTGCGGCGAGGACGGTCTGCAGACCGTCAAGCATATGCACTTCCACTTAACCGGCGGAAGAAAATTCCTTTGGCCGGCAGGCTGACCTGCAAAAAAATCGACCTGCTTTTGCGTATTTTCGTACCATTTAATTTTTTTCGGTATAAATATTTTCAAAAAACTTGACAATTATATATAGAATAAGTTATAATGGTTAAAGTGGGTAATTATGAGAATATCATATTTTTCCATTATCCATCAAACAGCCGGAAATTGTTTTGCCGGAGGGAGGGAAATACAAATGTCAGAAATTCGTGTAAAAGAAAATGAAACACTTGACAGCGCTCTTAGAAGATTTAAGCGTCAGTGCGCAAAGTCAGGCGTTATGTCAGAAATAAGAAAACGCGAACACTACGAAAAGCCAAGCGTAAAGCGCAAGAAGAAATCCGAGGCTGCTCGTAAGAGAAAGTTCAAATAAGGATTGGTCGTATGACACTCAAAGAAAGACTTGCTGACGATTTGAAGTCAGCGATGAAGGATAAAAATGTAATCCGCAAAAATGTAGTACAGATGGTCAGAGCCGGTGTACTGCAGTTTGAAAAGGATAATAAGGTAACTCTTGATGACAATGGCGTTTTAGAGGTAATTGCGAAGCAGTTAAAGCAGCGCAAGGACTCTCTCCCTGATTATGAAAAGAGTGGCCGAGACGATTTAATCGCCAACTTAAAGGCGGAAATGGATGTTTTGATGGAATATCTGCCAAAGCAGCTGACAGAGGACGAGCTTTGTGCGATTGTTAAGGAAATAATCGCAGAGCTTGGCGCTTCGTCCATAAAGGATATGGGCAAGGTAATGGCGGCAGCCAAGGCAAAGACAGTCGGCCGTGCCGACGGTCGTATGATAAACGAAGTCGCAAAAAAATTATTAGTATAATAACTTTAGAAAAAAGAAAGTGCAAACTTTCTTTTTTCATCTGCTGGTGTAGCTCAGTCGGTAGAGCAGCGCATTCGTAATGCGCAGGTCGCAAGTTCAAGTCTCGTCACCAGCTCCAAAAAAGCCGTTCAATATATATTGAACGGCTTTTTGCTGTCTAAATCTCATTACAACAAGATTATATCTTATAATTCCCTTTCGGGCAAAAACTGATAAATTATATTTCAGGAATTTCAGCCTCGCACAGTGGTTTTACTGTTCCCAATCCATCCCAGGCAAAAACCTTGATTGTATCATAATCCTTGTCTATATAGCATGGAATTTGTGTATTTTTGTTTTCTATACTTCTCACATAAACGAGAGTTCCCTCTTTGTATGCTGCAAAGGTTATCCTGCTGCCATTCGGAATTCCCGTCGGAGCAATTATAAAATAGTTGCTGTCAAACGGCGTGGTTGTCGTGTAAGCCGTCTTTGCCCAAACCCCATAAAGCGCTGTTCCATCAGCAATTCCGCCAAGAGAATCGCCCGGCTTATATATGACCTCAGAAGAACCCGATACCGTTGCCCAGCCAAGGAATTCGCATCCGAGCTTTGAGCGCGTCGGTGCAGTCATATCAGCAGTTCCGCTGTATATATCAACCGCCTTGCCGCTGAGCGCATCGGCAGAATCATAATAATTCACAGTACCCATATAAAAATGCTTGTTCGCTGCCAGAAGTGCATCATTTCCTGTTTCAATGCTGATTCCGTTCCATGCTTCCTCTGTGCCTTTAAAATACACATCGGCAAACGCTGTACAGCCATCAAACGCTGATATTCCCACAGAAGTCACCCCTGACGGAAGAGTTACGCTCTCAAGCGCCGTACATCCCGAGAAGATGCTGGCTGCAACCGATGTGATTCCCGACGGAATTGTTATTTCCGTAAGCGAGGTACAACCCTCAAAGGCGTTCATTCCCAACATCTCCATACCGTCCGGAAGTTCTATATCACTAAGTGAAGTGCAACCCTTGAATGCAGCTTTGTATATTTTTTTCAGTCCATCATGCAGCTTTACACTTTTTAGCGACTCGCAGCCTTCAAAGGTGCTGGCATTTATGTATGTAAGAGTTGATGGAATTTCAATCGACTCCAAAGCTGTACAGCCCTTGAAAACTCCGTCATTCATGGCAGTTATCCCTTCCGGCATATACACATTTTTAAGCGCCGGGCAGTACTGAAATGCCCATGAATTAAGCGTTGTGATTTTAGGAGAAATGCGTACAGTTTCCAACTTATCACAGTATCTAAATGCACTTGAGCCAAGATAAGTCAAGTTCTCCCCCAAATCCACATCGGTAATCGAATCACAGTTATAGAATACACAGTCACCAAGGCTTGTAAGTCCGCTCGGCAGAGATTTTACCGGAAGAGATATACAATCGCAGAAAGCATAGCTGCCAATCGATGTTACGGTTTCCGGAATCTTAAAATCAACAAGTTTTTCGCAGCCTTCAAACAGTCCTGTTTTTATGTATGTTATATTGCTCGGTATTTTTGCTGAAGTCATATTTTGGTTACCAACGAACACGCTTTCCCCGAGATATACGACCGAATCGGGAACCGAAATGCTTTTTAAATCACACCATGCAAATGCATCGTCCCTGAGATATATAAGACCGTTTCCTTGAATTGTCACAGTCTGCAGTTGTTCGCAATTATAAAATGCCTCGTTTCCTATTGTTTCAACCGATGCCGGAATTGTTACCGACTTAACCGTTTCAATCGGTGATACATTCGGCATTTTAAATGCTTTTCCTGCGATTTCCTTAACCGTGCTTGGAATTACAAGCGAACTTGTATTGCCAAAGTTATAGATTAATCTTGTTTTGTTGTAGTCATAAAGCACGCCGTCCTTTATGGACAGATTGCGGTTTGAGCTGCTAAGAGTAATGCTTTTCACATAATTTGAACCCGTTGAGGAAAAAGCACCGTCTGCAATCGTCTTAAGTCCGCTTCCCAGCGTTACATTCTGAACTCCGCAAAGAGCGTATTCGTCAAGAGAAGTTACCGAATCCGGCAATACCACCGTTTTTAGGTACTTGCAATTTGAAAAAGCATAGCCCCCTATTCCGGTTATGGTATATCCTCCAATTTGATTTGGTGGTGTAAGCGGAACATCCCATCCCGCCATACCTTCAAAATCCGCCTTTGTTATTTTTGCAGTTGTACCGCTTGTTTGCAGGGTATAAATTCCGCTTGTAACTGTTTCTGCATGTGCGGCTGTGGCAAAGCACAGAAAGGCCGTTGTCGCCACTAACAGCATTTTTATAAACCTTTTCATAGCAAACTCTCCCTCATTTTAAATCATATTTATAATTATATACCAAAATCAGGGAAAAGTCCATAGTTTTTTGAGCGCTTTTCTCCCGCTCTAAAGGCTCGCTTGACACGCGGAAAAAAATATATTATAATAACCATTGAGTAAGTCAGACGGTCGCGGGTACCGCAAGGTGCGTGAGGAAAGTCCGGGCTCCAAAGAGCAAGGGTGCCGGTTAACGGCCGGTGGAGGCGACTCCAAGGATAGTGCAACAGAAAATAAACGCCGATTTTCGGTAAGTGTGGAAATGTGAGGTAAGAGCTCACAGGGAAGATGGTAACTGAATTCCCGTGTAAACCCCACCCGGAGCAACATCGACAGCGCAGTAAAGCCTGCTCGGCATTGTGCGAATGATGGCTTGAGCGCAGGGGGTAACCCCTCGCCACAGATAGATGACCGTCCGATACAGAACCCGGCTTATAGACTTGCTCATTTATTTAAAACTACGGCTGCAGCAACCGCTGCAGTCTTTTTTATCTCAAAATAAAGAAAAATGTATTATTATGTGGAATGATTTTTGTAGACAAATCTTGAATTTTGTGATATTATATAGTCACCACATACTTTTATTTTTTAATAACAATCATTCTTTTACAGAGTATTGCTATGCAAAAAGCGTATACTCTTTGTTCGTGACATCTCTGTAAAAGAAGTTGTTAGTAAAAGTGTGTGGTAACCTTTGCGGAACATGAGTCACTGCGTTTTTTGGTGCGTAGTTCTGCAAAGAACTGCGCATTTTTTATTATGCAGGAAATTGCGTTTAGCAACGACGGAATAACAAAAATCCTACGCCCGCAGGCGGGGATTCTATCAGAAGCTTTTTTATTTCCTTAAAAAATGCGCACGGGGGTCTATCTCCACCGACCTCCTTTTAGAATACAAAACAAAACAGAGATGCTGCGGCATCTCTGTTTTGTGATATTAGCTTTTTTTACTACCCTTTTCATACAAAAAACCGGCACGGTTTTCCGTGCCGGTTAATTTATTATGATTAGTTAAGCTCTGCAAAGTACTTAATTGTTCTAACCATCTGGCTTGTGTATGAATTTTCGTTATCATACCAAGAAACAACCTGTACTTCGTAAAGGTCATCAGCTACCTTTGATACCATTGTCTGAGTAGCATCAAAGAGTGAGCCGTATCTCATACCGATAACATCTGAAGATACGATCTGGTCCTCATTGTAGCCAAAGCTTTCTGAAGCTGCTGCCTTCATAGCTGCGTTGATGCCTTCAACAGTAACATCTGTGCCCTTAACAACTGCTGTTAAAATTGTTGTTGAACCTGTTGGAACAGGAACTCTCTGAGCTGATCCGATAAGCTTGCCGTTAAGCTCAGGAATTACAAGACCGATAGCCTTTGCAGCACCTGTTGAGTTAGGAACGATGTTTGCAGCACCCGCTCTTGCACGACGAAGGTCACCCTTTCTGTGTGGGCCGTCAAGAATCATCTGGTCGCCAGTGTATGCGTGGATTGTTGACATGATACCTGACTGGATAGCTGCGTAGTCATTTAATGCCTTTGCCATAGGAGCCAGGCAGTTTGTTGTACAAGAAGCTGCTGAAATGATTGTATCGTCAGCTGTTAATGTATCTTCGTTTACGCTGAATACAACTGTTGGAAGATCGTTACCTGCAGGAGCAGAAATTACAACCTTCTTAGCACCTGCATCAATGTGAGCCTGTGACTTAGCCTTTGAGCAGTAGAAGCCTGTACACTCAAGTACAACATCTACGCCAAGTTCGCCCCAAGGAAGGTCTTTTGCGTCCTTTTCAGCATAAATTGTGATTTTCTTACCGTCAACTGTGATTGAGCCTTCGCCTGCTTCAACAGTGTGTAAGCCCTCACCGATTGTTCCGCAGTAACCGCCCTGAGCTGTATCATACTTCAAGAGGTTAGCGAGCATTTTCGGATCTGTTAAATCGTTGATAGCAACAATTTCATATCCCTCTGCACCAAACATCTGTCTGAATGCCAGACGGCCGATGCGTCCAAAACCGTTAATTGCAACTTTAACTGCCATGTTAAAATTCCTCCAATACATAATTTTTAAACAGAATTACCATACTCTGCTTATCTTACTATATTTTACATCAAAAATGTAAAATATACAAGTCTTTTGCGTTAATTTTTTGACATTTTTTTATTTTTGCCAAATTTGCATAAAAAAGCACCGAAAACCGGTGCTGATTTATACTATTTATATGCAGGGGTTTTAAAGCCGCCCTGACCGTCCACTCCCGAAAGCAGAGGAAAGGCATAGCGTGCCGATTTAGTGTCATATTTCCATACATTCTCGCCGTACTTATCACAGCTCCAGCCGAGGAGTCCGCCGCTTGAGAGCGGACGAAAATAGAAGTCTGCATTTTTTAGTGCGTTCAGGCTTTTAACGCTTCCGTTTCCCTCGCCCGACACGATATGCGAAGAATTTATCACAGTTCTTTCACAGCTGTAGTTATCACTCACTTCACTCATTTCGTATCCGCCCACGATTGCAGCCGTGTTACTTCCTCCGTTTATGGCAGGATTTATAGATACATTCTGCATAACAAATCCGTTTTCCGAAAAACCGCAGATGCCTCCTGCAAAAGAGTCGGATGACGCTATAACATTCCCTGCCGAATATGTATTCTGCAGATTTGCGCCGGAATTAAAGCCGCAAACGCCGCCGACATAGCCTGCCGTGGCAGATGTGTGAATATCGGCAACCGAATAGCAGTTATAAATTACCGCTCCCTCAGCCAGCGCGCAAACGCCGCCGGAATAGAGCATATCATCATTTCGTGCTACGATTTTGCCGCCCGATGCGCATTTATAGACTTGTGTACCTGCGGCAATTCCGCAGATGCCGCCTGTATATCCCGACACATTTTCAACAAGAATTTGTGCATCGCTAACCGATTCAAATATATATCCCGCGGTGTCATATCCGCAAACAGCGCCTACTACTGCGTTTTCGCCGGTTGATGTGATGCCTCCGATGTATTTGCAGTCATCTATTATGCCGCTGTTTTCTGCACAGATACCGCCGACTGTCGCATTATCGTTTTTGCTGTTTATATCGACATACACACTGCAGCCGGTAACCGCACCGTAGTTTTCGCCGACCGCTCCGCCGACACTTCCTGCCTTTTTGGTTTCAAGCATCCCATATATACTGCAATTTTCTATGTATCCGAAGTTGCACGCTGCAAGAATTCCCCCAACCGAATCAGGGCTTGCAGTTGCTTTTTTTATATTGAGGTTTTTAACTGTGCCGCCGGTGATGTTAGAAAACATTCCCGACTCACCTTTTAGATTAAGATTATATATTGTGTGCCCATCGCCGTCAAAGGTTCCGGAAAATCCGTCCCGTGCACAGATTGTTTTCCACGGCATTGTAAGGGCAATATCATGCGTTAGTATATAGTGCCCCGCCTCGTTTTTATCAACCTCACGAAGCTCCCGCTCTGTCGAAATCTCTTTCGGGAGATACGCCGTTTCACCCGCCGCAAGCCGAGGTGCTGCCGCTTTTGTTGGTGCCGTCAGGCGATAGCCGCCATCCTTTTTCTCCCAGCGCGACATATCCCATTTTAGCATATTTTTGTAAAGGTCATCGCCCAGAATTTCGTTCCACGATACATCAAGTCCGTTTTGCGAGTTCGCTCCAGGCTCTCCGTATGCCTCGTTTGAGTTTATGCCGTTATAGCAGTAGTTGTTTTTGGTAATTCCGTCCTTTTTGTTTATGGTAAGTCTGCCGCTGTTTTTTGTCATAGTGTCATAGACAGTCATTGAGGCGCAGAGGCAGTTTTTAATCTCACCCGCCTCATTTGTTCCGGAAATTCCGCCGGCGCACATATCACTTGCTACAACATATACCGCCGAGAGTGAGTTTTCTATAACAGTAAAATTCTGACCGCTGATACCTCCGGCAAAAGAGCCTGCCGAAACCGAATACACCGCTGACAGACAGTTTGTAACCGTTCCTCTGTTTATTCCGCAGATGCCGCCTGCGCTGTTTGTTGCAGCACTAACTTCTCCCGATACAGTACAATCCGAAATCACGCCCTCGTTAATGCCGGCGATAATTCCTACATTCTTTTTCCCCGACACATTCGCCGAAACGGCAAGATTTTTCACCTTTCCTCCCGATATTTTCCCAAAAAGTCCGACATTTTCAGCGCCGTCAATTTTCAGTCCGCTTATCTCAAAGCCTGCGCCGTCAAGCACACCGCTAAATTCTTCCGCAATCGTTCCTATGCCCGCAGCATCAATATCTGCTCCTAAAACATAATGTGCAGACGGATACCTCTTTATCTGCAAAAGCTGCTGCTTAGTATAAATCACATACGGCTGTGCCTCACTTCCGTCACCCGAGGAAATCGCAAAGGGCTGAACATTTTTAATAACTGCCGTTCGTCCCGAGCCTGCCCGAAGATATATGTCATAGCTTTTACTGATGTTCGCATTGAAGCTGACCGTGATTTCCTTTTCTTCCGTTTTGCAAAGCTCTGAAAATGTGCCTACAGGCGGCATTCCTGCCTCGCACACGCTGTAATATACCGTGCATGGCATATTTGTTTTCATATCAACCGAAATACTGCTGAATTCTGCCTCAGTAGAAACTCTTGGATACCCGACCTCAAATCTTGCCGAGCCGGTACTTCCTTCATATCGGTACAAAAGAGAGAGAATTTCGCCCTTTGTGGCAAATTCTTGCGGATTCTTTTCTTCGTCTGCAATCCCCTTTTCAAGAGCATAGGCATAGTATGCCGCAGCGTAAGGCGAAACCCCGTCAGGGCGCTTTCCGCCCGATGCCTTGTAGTATCGTCCGAGAATAGTGACCGCATCCTCGTATTTTATCAGGGCGTGCGGAAAAAAACTGTTTCCGTCGCCGAAAATCAGACCATGCTTTGTTGCCGCAGATACCGCACCCGAAAACCAGTCGTCCTCTTTCACATCAGAAAAAGTGCTGCCCATACCCGAAATCCCTAAAAATCTGGTCAGCATAACGGTAAATTCCGCACGGGTGGCGGATTTATTCTCCTGAAAGTCTCCGTTTTCATTACCCGAGATTATGCCGCCCAAAAACGCCGCGTCAATATATCCCGAAAGCTCCTCAGCATGCACAGGATGCACCGCAAAAAGAAGCGCAAGCAATAAAATGAGCACCTTTTTCATAGTTACACCTCCTATAAAATAGGTGAAAACAGCCTGAAAAATCCTTCCTTGATTATCTTTATAATTCCACGCTTTTTGTATTCTTCCATTGTCATTTCATGGCAGATTTTCTGATCCTTTTCAAATGTTTCACGACAGCTTGTCGCCATCTGCGGGCTATACATAAAAGCGTTCAGTTCAAACAGAAGCCTGAAGCTTCTTATGTCAATATTAGTACTGCCGATAGTGGAAATTCTGTCGTCAACCGTGATGGTTTTGGAGTGAATAAAGCCGGGGTACAAAAATACTCTCACACCCGCCTCCAAAAGCTCGCCGACATATGACATTGTTGTATGATACACATATTTTTTGTCCGGCATACCCGGAATCATAACACGCACATCAACTCCGGACTGTGCCGCATTTTGCACCGCATGTAAAAACGCCTCGTCCGGCACAAAATACGGTGTCTGTATATAGGCATGGCGGTTTGCGCCGTAGAGCATTCTTATCATACCGCACTTGATTTCCTCGTCCGCAGAATCGGGGCCGGATGCCACAATCTGCATTGCCACATCGCCGGATTTTTCGGTGTTTTCCACTTTTACCGGAAAGGTTTTTCCCGTCGAAAATTCCCAGTCCTGCGCAAAACAATGCTGTACATACTGAACCGCATCCCCCTCAATTCGAATATGCGTATCTCGCCACGGCAGATTACGCTTGGGATTCTGGCTCATATATTCGTCACCGATATTCATTCCGCCAAGGTAGGCAACTCTGTCATCCACAACCACGATTTTGCGGTGATTTCTGTGATTGATCTTCGACATTGAGAAAAGGTGTACCGGAAAAAACTCCACAACCTCGCTCATGCTTTCCGCACGAAGCCTGTTAAAAAGCCTGCGCGGCGTCAAAATCGACCCGAACCCATCATACATAAGGCGTACCTTAACTCCCTCGTTTGCCTTTTTAGTAAGAAGGTCGATAAGATGGTTTCCGATATTGTCATTCCTTATTATAAAATAGGTGATGTTAATGCTTTCCTTTGCACTTTTAATATCCTCAAACAGAGCCTCATACTTCTTTTTTGCGTCGGTGAAGATGTCAACCTTATTGCCCGGCGTAAAAACGCAGTTACAGTTCAAAAAGTACCGCACAAGCGCTGAATCGGGATGTTCGTCATCAATTATGGAATTTGCAATCTCCTTCTGAGTTCGCAAAATGTAGTTTTCATTCATTTCCTGCTTTTTGCGGTATTTATAGCGTGCATAGGATGTAAGTCCCACGCCGAAAACCAGAAACAGAATTCCACCTACAGCAGGCAACAGAATAAGACACAAAATCCACGCCGTTGACGAAATCGGATTTCGCTTCTGAAAGCACACAATGGCGATTATTATTACAATATTCAAAAGATATGCTATCCATAAAAGGTTTGCCGCATCCAACATATCATTTCCTCCGCAGTCTGTATGAAATTCCCGAAACCGCCGTACCCAAAGCCGTTCCTGCAAAATCTACGAAAATGTCCTGTACCATACCGGCTCGCCCCTGCGAAAAAACCTGTATGTACTCGTCAACACAGGCAGTTAAAAGTCCTAAAAAGAAGATATAAATAATCCGTCTTTTGTACTGCATTTCAAAGCAGTTTGCAAGCAGTATCGCCTGAAGCGTAAACTCGGCGATATGTGCCCCCTTTCTCACGAAGGTAACGAGCCAAGCCTTATCGGGATACACCCTGAAAAAGCCGAGAATATATGCAAAAAACGACACAATTCTTCCGCTGCTCTCTGTGGAAACTGCAGCACTTTGCAGTGAATTATTAAATATAAACAGCGTCGCAATAATCGTCGCGACAATAAAAGGTAGTCTTTTTCTCATCTTTCTTCCTCACAGGCTATCTTGCCACAAAAACTGTGCGCATATCCTCTTTTTTCGGCGGTGAAAAGGTCAGCGGCGAAAAGGCATCAATTCTCGAAAAGCCTGCGGCACGGAAGATTTTTTTAATTTCCTCCTCGCCGTAAGCACGCTGAATATGCCGTTCCCCGAACCTTTTGTAAGAGTTTTTCTCTTTCACAAAGAAGTTTAAGTACATCTCGCACATTTTTAAGCTTTCATAGTATTTATTTTCCCATGTATAGAAAACATCATCGCCGTCATGAATAAAGGTATTGTTGCCGATATAGTCTTTGAGCTTATACGGGCTGCTCATATCAAATATAACAATTCCGTCCGGCTCCAAAAAACAGGTTTTTATGCGCTTTGCGATTTTGTAGAGCGAATTGGGGTTTAGGATATAATTAAACCCGTCAATCATACAAAGGAATGCATCACACCCGCCGTAGAGGTCGAGCTTCTTCATATCCTGTTCTAAAAACATCACATCAAGTCCTGCCTCCGCCGCTTTTTCTCTGGCTATTGCGAGCATATCTCCCGACCTGTCCACGCCAAGCATATCATAGCCACGCTCTGCCATTTTGAGTGTTATATTGCCGGTGCCGCACGCAAGGTCACAGACCAGCTGCGGATTTTTTCCGTAGTAATCAAAAAGATTTTCTATGTAGTCTGCCCATTCGGCATAATTCACATCAGCATTCATAAGGCCGTCATAGAGCCTTGCAAATTTTGTATAGCTGTTCATATCAATCACCATTTTATAGTTTATAAAGTAATTGTATCATTTTAGCCTCGTAAAGTAAAGAATAATATTATACAAAATTGTAAAAATATAAGAAAACAAAAAAAGGAGACAGCTATGCTTGTTTTAGTCATAAGAACGCTCATTTTATATCTTGTTGTGGTGGCGTCGGTGCGGATAATGGGCAAGCGGCAAATCGGCGAGATGCAGCCCTCCGAGCTGGTGGTTGCCATAATGATTTCCGACCTTGCATCTGTACCGATGCAGTCGGTTGATATTCCGCTCCTGTCCGGAGTCGTTCCGGTGCTGACACTTCTTGTAGGGGAGGTGTTTATGTCCTTTTTGAGCTTAAAAAGCCGACGGGCACGCCGTTACATCACGGGCGAGCCGAGCATTTTAATCTATAAGGGGCATATCAACGAGGGCGAGCTTGAACGCCTGCGCTTTAACTTAAACGACCTTTTAGAGCAGCTCAGGCTTTCGGGATGTCCTGATATATCAAAGGTACAGGTGGCAGTTTTAGAAACTAATGGTCAGCTTAGTGTAATCGAGGAAAAGGACGGCATATCCGAGCTTCCGTATATGCTTATCGCAGACGGCGAGATAAACGAGGCGGAGCTTTCCAGGAGCGGCAAGAACAAAAAGTGGCTGAGGGAAAATATCAAGGGCGATTTTTGCGACATTTTCTCGGCAGTTTTGGATGACAAGGGCAAGCTGCACATACAGAAAAAGGGGGAGAAGGACAAAAAATGAAAACATTTTTAGCATCAATCCTTATAGCCGCCGTGCTTTTAGGCGGTGGTTTTTTGTTTAATTCCGCTATGAACAGGGTATCCGAGGAGCTTGCCGCCCAAAACAGCGAAACCTTAAAAAGCATTACTGCGGGGGATTTTGTTCTGGCAAGCGCTCTCTCGGAACAAATGAATGACTATATCAACAAAAAATACACCCTCCTTGCCACAATTGTTGACCACAACATCATTGATGACATAGAGCTTTGCGTATCCGAGCTTACGGGATATACCGAAAGAGAGGACGGCATCGAGGCACAGGTGCGCTGTCTGCGGCTTGGAAAGCTTATTCGCCACCTTCGCACAAATTACAATGTGACTCTGCAAAATATTCTTTAAACGCCTTGCTTTTGCGCGCGATATATACTATAATTAGATAAAAAGATTCTGAGGCGTGATGGGTAATGACTATAAAAAAATACGCACCGTACCTGATAATTGCGGCGATTCTTTTGCTTGGTGCATATCGCTGTCCTCTTTATGCGGTCTTGGGTGTTCCGTGCCCTGCGTGCGGCATAACAAGGGCGTACCGGCTGCTTTTTTGCGGAAAGGCAGGAGAGGCGTTCCTTATGCATCCGCTCTTTTTGCTGCCTGTCCTGCTGCTCATTCCGCATCTTCGGAGAAAATGGGTTTTGTGGGTGGTTGCGATATTGTTTTTTGCAGTATATATTGTCCGGATGCTTTTGCTTTTTCCGCATACCGCGCCGATGAATTACAACTTTGACAGTGTGTTGGGGGTATTTTTTAAATGAGTATTAATATAAAAGAACAGATAAAATGTCCGTCCTGCGGTCAGCTTTCCGAAATGACCGTGTGGGAGTCTATAACCGCCGCCGACAGTCCCGACTTAAAAGCGGAGCTGCTTTCGGGAAAGCTTAATATTTTCAGGTGTGCCTCCTGTGGAGCTGCGGCGCTTGTGCCGAACCCCGTTCTTTACACCGACAGCGAAAAGCGCCTGATGATAACCTTTGTGCCCTCTGCCGATATGGAAAAGCACACAAACCTGCTCGCTGTGCGGTCTGCATCAAAGGATTCGGGCGAGCTTGGCGGGATTTCGGAGTATAATCTGCGTTTTGTTTCGACATACAATGAATTTTTGGAGAAAATTCTTATTTTTGATAATGGTCTGCAGGACAAGGTGATTGAGGTTTTGAAAATTCTTGTTTTGTCGCAGGAGCCGGAAAAAATGGAGGACAGGACTTGTATTTTCGGGAAAAAGGACTCTGACGGTATTGAGTTTATGGTTCAGGACAAAAAGGAAGGTATGGTTTACACCTCAAGAGTTCCTGAGGAAACCTATGACACAATTTACACGCAGCTCAAAAACAGCGGCGTTAAGTATAAAAGCTTTGACTGGGAGCTTGTGGACGCAGACTATGCGGCGGCGCTTCTTCGAGGTGTGAATAATCCTTTGTGATAAAAAGGAAATTGGAGTGAACGGCTAAGGGAAAATGAATGTGTTTATATGTACTTTTGACCGACCAAAAGTACATATAAAACCAATTAATTTTTCCCCTTCCACTTCTTCTTATCTCACAACTCCCTTTCCATCAAAAAAGCTGTTGCCAAGGCAACAGCTTTTCTTATTTCAAAATCGATTCCAGTAACACTTCGGCATCCTGTGCCGTAACTCCCACCGTTGTCACGGTGTATCCGATTCCCCCCGAGAGCGCATACGCTCTTATAAAATCCTCTTGTGCAAAAACAACTGCCTCTTTCTCACAGACAATGCTTTTTTCATAGCGTTCGTTATCAAGATGCTTCTGCACGGTTTCAGTCTTCTTAGTTGTCACAATCTCGCAGAAGTCCTCACCATCGACAAACAGAAAACACCATTCGTCATTCATATAGTTATCTTCCTCATCAACAGTAAGAAACGCCGTCTGCTCGGTAGCATTTACAAATCTCTCGGGAACAACTGCCACCGCCTCGATATCCTTTCCGAGGTACTCGCGGTACTCGCCCACTTCCACTACCTTGACTGCACCGATAACCTCGCGCGCATATGCCGCAGCAGTGTCCTGCTCAAGAACGCTTAAATCATTTATTTTGATTTCACTTTTTGTCTCCGCAGCCGCTATATCGACCTCTGCCGGCTTGGCTGCCGGTGTGTTTGCCTGCGGCTTTGCAGTATTGCGGATTTCTGTAGTTGCCACAATCGGCTTATGCGTTACTGCCGGCTCCGGTTCTGCGTTTGGTGTGCTTTCTGCCATCTTCTCCGGCTCTGTGCTGCTATCACTAATCACGACATCCATCGGGGCTTTGACCCTGGTTTCGTAAATGCTGACAACCGAAAAGGTGAATATAAGACACGCTGCAAGTGCTGCCGCGCGGGCAAAGGATTTCCCCCAAGCCTGATGCGGCTTTGGCTCCTCCAGCCTATTCATAACACGGGTGTATGCCGTTCCCGTCGGGATACTGTCATTCGCCCTTTTGTATATATCCTTAAACATTTCCAAACTCTCCTTTAAGGGTCGTCCTTAACATTTCTCTGCCTCTTTTTAGCTGTGAACGAACAGTGGACTCATTGATTCCCAGAGTTTTTGAAATCTCCGCAACTGCCATATCCTCGTAGTAGAAAAGATGTATAACCACCCTGTACTTTGAAGGCAGCTTCATTACTGCAAGGTAAACCTCGCTTTCCTCCTCCGGCATTTCGGCAATTAGCGTATCCTCAAGCGGTACCATCTTTTTGATCCACGAGCTTGAAAAAAAGCTCTTTGAACTGTTGACTGTAACCCTTATAAGCCACGCTTTTATGTGCTCTTCACTTTCAAATTCCTTTTTGCTCTGCATGTATTTCAAAAATACATCGCCTGTTATGTCCTCAGCTATATGTGTATCCCCGGTCTTGGCAAGGGCAAGCTTATAAATCATATTAAAATATTTTTCGATAATCTCGTGCTTATCGTTTTTAAGCGACGCCCTCTCCAAACCGAACTCCTCCGTTTCCGTGTATTAGTTTTATCCTATACATTATATCAAACCTTAAAAGCTTTTTCAATAACAATTAATACATGGAAATTTTTTGTATCAGAATACGATTGAAATTGTACCTGCTTCTGTTGTCACTGTTGCTCCTAAAAGCTCTGTGAAGAAGTCAACCGGAACATATGTTCTGTCATTTACTAAAACCGGCTCAGAAGAAAGTGTCATTGGCATCATTTTTGCCTTTGTGTATGAGTTTTCGCCGAGGTTGAAGGTAACGCCCATCGGGACTGTTCCTACGCTGATTGCACGAAGCTCGCCGTCCCACTTAACCTCAAGACCTGCCTTTTCGCAGATAGCTCTTACAGGAAGCATATAAGCTGAATCCTTATCAACAATCTCAGCCTCGATTTCCTCACCGTTTACTGCTACTTTGCTAGGCGCAACCTCAGGCTCGCCAGCTGCAATTTCAGGGAGAATTACTACCTTTTCTGCAGGCACAAGTGCAGGAATGCTCATTGTCATCATATTTGAATAAACTAAGAGTCTTGTTCCTTCCTTGATGTCTGCTGCTGCAACCATCTGCTTTGTTGCAAACGGAGCAAGCTCTGTTTCGCCGCCTACTACAACCTTGTACTGACCATCTTTTGAGAGTGCAACAGTGTTGCCGTTCTCGTCTGCCTCAACGCTTGCAACCTCTACATAGATAGGGCAAGCCTTTTCGCTATCAACCTTTGAAATTACATATCCGTATGTCTGTGCCGGAAGACTTAATGTCATCATGCTTGATGCGATAACTCTTGCATTTTCGCCTGCTTCAAAGTCATCTGCTGTAATCTTGTAGCCCTCAACAGACACAAACACTGTGTTCTCATCTGTTACAATCTGCGCTTCGATCTCTTCATTTTTTATGTAGAGTGTTCCGTCCTCGTCCGCATCAAGAGTTCCGTCTAAGATAATTGTTTCCGGAAGAACCATATCCTCTGCCGGCATTTCTTCAGCCTCGACAACTTCTGCCGGATTTTCCGAAATAAGAAGTATATCATGTGTTGCCTCCTCTGCAAATGCTGCGCTTGATAGAAGCATACCTGTAGCTATTACTCCTGTTAAAATTCTTTTAATGTTCATTTTTTTACATCTCCTTTAATTATTTTTTCTAAGCGTTTTTTTGCGCTTTCACTATTAATACTTTCAAAGGGCGCAAAAAGTTGCAAAAAAATAAAAAATTTTTTAAAAAATATTTTTTTTCGAAAATAACGCCGAAAAAAAGAAAACTGCGAAATTCGCAGTTTTCATATTTATTATTCAGAAACGAAAGGTAAAAGTGCAATCTGTCTTGCTCTTTTAATAGCTGTTGTGAGCTGTCTCTGGTGTTTAGCACATGTTCCGCTGATTCTTCTTGGAACAATCTTGCCGCGCTCTGAGATATATCTTCTTAGCTTTGCTGTATCCTTGTAATCAATATGTTCTACCTTATCTACGCAGAAAACGCAAACTTTTTTCTTTGCGCGTCTTGCCTTGAAAGGTCTCTCGATCTTTTCTGACATCAGTCTTTCCTCCTATCAATTTTTATCGTTTAGAACGGCAAATCGTCTTCCGAGCCGTCTATTGTTTGAAATCCCATACTGTCGATATCCGAAAAAGCGTTGTCACGCTGCATTTCAGGAGCAGCAAAACCACCGTCACCGACTTGTGTATGAGTTTCTGTTTTTGAGCCTGTGAAGTAAACTTCATCAACCACGACATCTGTTGAGTATTGTCTTTTTCCTTCCTGATTATCCCAGGAACGCGACTGCAATGAGCCTACAACGGCAATCATTGAGCCTTTTTGGAAGTACTTGCAGATAAACTCCGCCTGCTGTCTCCATGCTGTACAGTTGATAAAGTCTGCACTCTGCTGGCCTTCCTTTGCGAAACGCCTGTTTACTGCAATAGAAAAGCTGCAAACATTCACGCCATTTGGTGTCTGTCTCATTTCCGGGTCACGAGTTAATCTGCCCATTAAAATTACTTTGTTCATAATCTGACACCTCGTGAATTAGTTGTCTTTACGAATAATGATTGTTCTTAAAATACCGTCGGTAATTCTGTACTGTCTGTCAAGCTCCTTCGGGAAATCTCCGTCAGATGTGAAGTCAACCAATACATAGTAACCTTCAGTCTTTTTATCAATCTCGTAAGCAAATCTTCTCTTTCCCCACTCGTCAACAGTTTCAACTGTTCCGTTTTTTGCGATGAGGTTAGTGAATTTTTCCTTAAGTGCAGCCACTGCCTCTTCTTCAAGGCCTGCATCAATGATAAAAATTGTTTCGTAGCTGTAGATTAATTTTTCAGCCATTTATCGCACCTCCTTATGGACTTATGTCCCAAGTTCTAATCCCTTGGGCAAGGATTTGCTTTTTACAAGCCTTAACATTATATAATATTAAGAAAAGCTTGTCAAGAGTTTTTTAAATATTTTTTATTTGAGGCAAGCTTTTTATAGAAGTCATAAAGCTTTTTTACGCCTCTGCTGTTTAAGATTGTTATGTCAAGGTCCCGACACGCAGGAGCGACTCTTCTTGCTGCAAGGTCATCAAAATGATTTTTCTTCAGGGAAAACAGTCTGTAATACTTATAAAGAGTGCTTACATCGGGCGAGCGCGAGCCTCGCTCCCAGCCCGATATGCAGGAACGGGAAACCTCCATTATATCGGCAAGCTCTCCTTGCGAAAGATGACATGATGTTCTTAGTTCTTTGAGTTTATCTTTCATATTTAATCGTCCTTTAATTCTTAAATTTATTTATCCAGTTTAGAATATCTTCGTACTTCATTTCTCCCGAAGCAACAGCAAGCCCAAGTTCCACGACATCAGGATTTGTGCAGTTCATTTTAATTCCCTCCGCCTCTAAAAAGGTGAGCATAACATAGACTCCTATCCGCTTATTGCCGTCAACAAATGCATGATTTGATATTAATGAAAAGCCAAGGCTTGCAGCTTTTTCCTCTTTTGTTTTATAAAGCTCTTCACCGCCAAAGGTTGCATAAGCATTTGCAAGTGCACTCTCTAAAAGTCCGGCATCTCTTATCCCGACTCCGCCCCCTGTTTCCTGCGAAATCAGCTGATGGAGAAGAAGTACCTTTTCCTTTTCAAATTTAATCATTTTGCCAACTCCTCAAAGGCGGGACGAAATCTTTCAAGAACTCTTTTTGCCGCCACATCAATTCTTTCATCTTCAGTAATTTCAAAATAGCTGTTTGATTCTACATCTATCAGTAAAAACTTTGGTTTGTTGTTCTTGAATATGACCGCCTGACCTCTTGTTTCCGCAACCCTTGCAACCTTGGAAAAGTTCTGGTTTGCTTCGGTCATTGTTGCTATTGTGTTTGTATTAATATTCATGGTCTGCCTCCTACTTTTTATCCTATAATATATCCTATATTTAATATTATATACATTAGCCAATGCATTGTCAACAGGTTCTTTTGTTTCTTCTTTTTTTTATTTACAAATTATTAACACTTTCTACAAACTATTTTAAAAACCATATGGTATTATATCAGTATAAAATCACAGAAAAGGTAAAAATTATTTTCGAGGAGGAAAGGTTATGAGAAGATATCCATATACAGATTCAACCGAAATTATAAAATACGAACCAAAAATCAAGAAGAATAGAAATTTCAAAAAGTTTGCTGTTCCGGTGATGTCGGCTCTTTTAGCAAGCGTCATCACAGCAGGCGGAATGCTTGCCGGCGGATACTTATGGCTAAAGCCATATGCTGCCGAGCACACACAGGCTGTGGCATTGAATGAAAACAATGCTTCGGACGGTGCGGCATCGCTTGTCTGGACAAACGGAAAAAAGGAACTTTCCGTTACAGAGATTGCAAAAAAGCTCGGCCCGTCATGCGTGGGTGTAATAAATAAGGCAAAGGTTCAGCCGCAGAGATTCTATGACCCGTTCTCCGGCAGATACTATTATTATCAGAATCCGGGCGAAAACGAAATGGTGGAGCAGGGCTCAGGCTCCGGAATAATTATCAGCGAGGACGGATATATTGTAACCAACCAGCATGTTATCGCCGATGCTACCGAAATAACGGTTATTTTAAATACCGGCACCGAGTATAAAGCAACGCTTGTCGGCGCAGACCAGAGGTCCGACCTTGCGGTTTTAAAGATAGATGCACTCGGTCTTACTGCGGCAACGCTTGGCGATTCCTCCACTGTTGAAGTGGGCGAGCTTGCGGTCGCAATAGGAAATCCGCTCGGTCAGGAGCTTGCGGGAACGGTAACACAGGGCTGCATCAGCGCTGTAAACAGAAAAATGACGGTTGATAACAGAAGCTATAACCTTATCCAGACCGATGCTGCAATCAACCCGGGAAATTCCGGCGGTGCGCTTGTTAATAGATTTGGCGAGGTTATCGGTATAAACTCAATAAAAATGTCTCAGGACGGAGTTGAGGGAATAGGCTTTGCTATTGCCATTTCCGAGGCAAAACCTATAATCGACGATTTGATGAATGAGGGATATGTTTCGGGACGAAGCCTTATCGGCATAACAGCTACCGAGTCAAGAAATGGACTTACCGTATATTCAATGACAGAGGGCGGCGGTGCCGCAAAAGCAGGAATTCGTGAGGGCGACCTTATTGTTAAGGCGGACGGCGAGGTTGTGACAACCGTTTCAGCGCTCAACGAAATAAAGGAAAGAAAGACTCCGGGAGAATATATAACTCTTACAATTATAAGAAACGGCGAGCTTTTGGATGTAAAGGTTCAGCTGCAAGAAGATGTTCCGCAAAACTAAAAAAGGCTGTGACTTCGGTCACAGCTTTTTTCCGTCTTCACTATTTTTACATCCCTCTATTTTGCCGCCTTTTTCGGCGCTCTCTGTTTATATGCCTTTCAAAATCTCCGTTGCCCAAAAGTTCTGCCACAATATACTGCTCCAACACCGACACTGTGCAGGAATAAAAGCCTGCACAGCTTTTGAACCTTTCTAAAAGTGCGTCGGGGAGCACCATATACCCCATACGGATTGACGGTGCAACCGTTTTGGAAAATGTGTTTATATAAATCACACGCTCACTATCGAGCGAAAAAACCGTGTCCTCTGTCTTTTTTGAAAGGGAAAATTCCGAATCGAAATCGTCCTCAATGATAATAGCATTTCTTTCCCGTGCCCACCTGATATACTCGCGGCGCTTTGAAGCCGATGCTGTTATTCCGCTCGGAAAGCTGTTAAAGGGTGTTATGTGAAGTACCGATGCATTCGTCCTTAAAAGCTCGCCCGACTTAATTCCCTCTCTGCCCATTTGGAGCATTTCGCATTCTGCGCCGTTTGCGCTGTATACTTTTTTTATCTTGTCATATGACGGGTTTTCAAGTCCGTAAATTTTGTCGCGTCCCAAAATCTGTACTACAAGACCGTATAAATACTCGGCTCCTGCACCTATTATTATATTCGAGCTTGGTACTACAATACCACGGCTTCTTGCAAGATATCTGCTGAGAGAATCCCTAAGCTCCCGAAGTCCGTGATTAGGAGATTTTATAAAAACACTCTCTCCGTACTCTGATAAAACCTTTCTCGTGGTCTTTGAAAGCACCGAAAAAGGAAAAAACTCATCCTTTATATGTGCATTTTCATCAGTATTAATTATTTCCTCATCCTCTGCGACAGGGAAAAAATCTCCCTCCTTGTATGTCACAAAATATCCGCTGCGCTCTTTCGCTCCCACATATCCTTCATCACACAGAATTTCGTATGCATGGGAAACCGTTATAACACTCGTACCCTCTTTTTCAGCCAGCACACGCTTTGACGGCAGTCTTTCACCAAAGCTATACACACCGCCCGTTATCCCATCACGCAGCTTTTCATATATACGAATATACTCTTTCTTCCTCATCTGATTATACTTTTTCTCCATAGCTTTCAGTTTTTATATAATCAGTTTACATTGTAACTCTTTTCCTGTCAAGCTTTTTAGCAAGATACCCGTCCCTCACACCGCATTTTTTTATGTGTATTTCAAAAACTCCTGCCCGTTTTGCTATCTCCTCCATTATAACAATACCGGTTGATATGTTGTCATATCTGTTTCTTAAAATATTTTTAAGCGCATTCTCCGGCGTTTCCTTTATAAATGTCACTATCGACTCAAGACGGTCGGTTTTTAAAATATTTATATTTTCATTTCCGTTTAAGTAGCTGTAAAGCTTTGCGGCGGTTTTTGCAGTTCCGCCCATCATATAAAGCTTTTCTGTCTCAATATCAATGCCGGAAAGATAGCCGCCTAAATATTCACTTATTTTTTCTCTTTCGCTATCGTCCGGAAAATTGGTACGCACCAGCTTATTTTTTATCCGCCTGCATCCAATAGGGAAAGATTCGCAAAATTCAAGCTTTCCTTTTTGGAACTTGAAAATCTGCGCACTTCCTCCGCCAAGATCCACGCCTACTCCGCTCTCATTTTCCTGAATATTTGAGAGGAGTCCGAAAAAATCGTACTCACCCTCCTGCTTTCCCGACAAAATATCTACCTCTATACCTGTTCTTTTTAAAATTTCTTCCTTTACCTGCTCTTTATTTTTAAGAACACGAAAGGCATATGTAGCAAAGGCAAAAACCTCATTTTCACCTGCTTTTTCCTTTAAAAAGCCAATCATTCTGCACAGCTTTTCTATACCCTCGGAGGACAAAATTCCGCCAGCAGTATCGGCAAATATTTCGGACGACATACCTGTATTTGAAATCTGTCTGCCCTTTTCATACATAACAAGCCTGATTGTGTTTGAGCCGATATCAATTATTCCCGTCATATCTTTATCCTCCTTTTCCTATAAAACAAAAACGGACTGAACAAATCAGCCCGCAACAAAACAAAACATCTTCAGTTTTTTAAAAAAAGACATTTTCATTTTCTTTTTCTCCTAAGCATTTCTACCCTTATATCCTTCCCCTCAAAACGGAAAATTTCAAAGCTTTCATATATGCGTGATGCAATTCTTTCGGTGTACTTTGAAACAATCCCTTTCATATTGAGGTTTGTACTTATTATGATTTTTTTAGAAAGGGCACATCTTTCGTTTATTATCTCATTCAAAAGCTGTACGCTGTACGAGCTTAAAACCTCTGTACCCAAATCGTCTATAATTAAAAGGTCGGAGGTTTTTATCATTTCCATTTTTGAAGCAAATTCAGCAGAATCCTTTTTACCGAACTTATAGTCCTCATAATCTGAGAAAAGGCTTGAAGCGGAGGTATAAATAACACTCTTTCCGCTGTCCATCATTTTTTTAGCAACACAAGAGGATAAAAATGTCTTTCCAAGACCGCAGCCGCCGTAGAATAGCATATTTTTTGCATCGTCCTTCTGGCAAAACTCCTGTGCTTTTTTATAAATTTCCTTGATATTTTCAAGCTCGGTCATACCGAGGTCCTTATTAAAGCTATCGCTGTAGTAGTCAAAGGAAAACTCAGAAAATTCGTGCAGAATATCCCGCATATCCGACATATTGTAGCGAAGCTCAATCATTTTCTGTATAAAGCACGAGCATTTTTTTGTATCCTCATAGCCTGTATCAAGACATTTTTCACACTTATATTTTACTTCGTCATAATCGGCAGGAATTCCTTTTTCCTCTAAAAACTTTTTCTTTTTTTCCTTTAATTCACTGAGTTTTTTCTCAAACTCCGCATTTAATTTTTCGCTCATTTGCGGATTTTGCAGTATTCTTCCGAAATTTTCCATTCCGAGGCGGTTTATTTCCTCTTCAATCTTTAAAACCTCAGGAAACTCAGTATGCACCCTTTTCACTCTTTCCTCACGCTCAGCACGGGCACGGGTTCTGTCCTCATCATACTGATTCATAATTTTGCGAAGTGCCAAATCCATATATTCCATAACTTTTCTCCCTATTTTTTAAAATAGTCGGCTATTTCGTCCTTTTTAGCAAGAATTTCATCAAACCTTCTTATATATTCGTAAGGCTCTTTAAAGTTTACCACTCTTTCTATCCTGTCACCCATCACAATTTTTGATGAACCACCGCCGCCAAGGGCTATAATTGTCTGTGCCTCTTCCATAATATTTATATTATAGGACGCCATTTTGTCAGGATTTGCATATCCCACATTCTCTAAATTCCCCGAAATATTTTTCTGCCGATACATATAATAAGGCTCTTTTCCAATTTCCAGCATACGGCTGTACGCATAATCGAGCATTTTATTCATTTCGGAATATTCCGTAAGTTCAACATCAGAGAACCTGAGAGCCGCTGCCCTTTTAATACACATCGAATGAACGGTGATATTTTCAGGACCGAATTTTATAACCTCCTCAAGGCTATATTTAAAATCCTCAAAGCTCTCGCCGGTAAGTCCTGCAATTAAGTCGGTATTTATATTGTCAAAGCCTGCGTCCCTTGCAATATTAAACGCCTCGCCATACATTTTTGCGCTGTGGCGTCTTCCAATTCGAACTAAAGTTTCGTCATTCATAGTCTGCGGATTTATGCTTATTCTGTTGACACCGTATTTTTTTGAAAGCTCCATTTTTTCTCTGGTTACGGTATCAGGACGCCCCGCTTCTAAAGTAAATTCATCTAAATTATCTAAATCTATATTCTCTCTTATGCTCTTAAAAATCTTTTCAAGATTTTCGCAAGAAAGCGTTGTCGGCGTTCCTCCGCCGATATAAATATTCTGAACGAAAAAGCCAAGCTCATCTAAAACCTCACCTGTTTTTTCTATTTCACGGCAGAGTAGATTAGAAAATTCGTCCATGTATTTTCCGCTGTATTTAATATCTGTTGATACAAAAGAGCAATAATGGCATCTTGACGGACAAAATGGAATTCCTATGTAAAGGCTTACTGAATTTTCCTTTATTTTTGAAAGAATTTCTCTTTCATTTTTTGCAACCTTTATAGCTAAATCGCATTTTTCATCCGAAACATCATAAATATCTTTAAGTATTTCCTTAATTTCGGCATAATCCATACCCTGCTCATAAAACTGTCTTACCGATTTTGCAGGTCTTATACCGCTCATAACTCCCCATGGAAGCTCAATATTTCTTATCTTGCGTGCTGCTAAAACAAAGCATTTCGTTACGCTGCAGCCGTAAATCTTTTTAATTTTGCGAGCATCGGTTTCGCTGTTTGAAAATACATATTCATAGTCTGCAGAGTATGTTTTTCCCATAAATTCAATATCAGTATGAACCTTTATTAAATCATTCTCATGAGAAAAAAAGGTGGTTACCCTACCTTCCTCCTCTTTTTTGAAAAATATATTAATGAAAATGTTCATTTCATAGCTACATTCATAGCCATGCTGAATTAAATCCATAGTCTACTCCCTGACATATAAATTATTTTTCTTTTCAAACCCTACGGTTGTTTCCTTTCCGTGACCAGGATATATAACCGTATCGTCCGAAAGTGTGTAAATTTTATTTTTTATGGAATTTTCTATATAGGTAAAATTACCTGTCGGCAAATCGCATCTACCGATTGACAGATGAAAAATCGTATCCCCCGAAAAAAGGCAGTTATCTGCCAAATAACAAACACTTCCGTTTGTATGGCCAGGAGTTTTAATGCATTTAATTTTTATTCCGTTAAAATCTCTTTCCTCTCCATCCTCTATTTCTATATCACAGGATGCGCGAGGAGCGCTTATAAGGTCACAAAGAGATATGTTTTGCAGAATCATATTCTCGGAAGTTTCCGCTGTTCCTACAACCTTTTTTGAGCCTCTTATTTCGTTTAGTGAATAAAGATGGTCAAAATGGCAATGGGTAAGCAAAATATAATTTATTTCTATACCTTCGGTTTCCCTTATAATTTTTTCGGTATCCATACCGGGGTCAATTAAAATTCCCTTGCCGTCCTTTTCCAAAAGGTAGCAGTTTTGGTCCATTTCTACGCTTACAATTTTTTTAATATTCATTTTAGTTATAGAGCCTTACAGGCAAAATCATAAATGTATAGCTATCGTCATTTGTGTTGGAACGGATAAAGCAGGAGCTTCTCGGATTTGAGAATTCTATCTTTACCTCATCCTCATCACAGGCACGAAGCGCCTCTAAAAGATATTTATAGTTAAAGCCTATTTCAATATCCTCACCGTTTACCGAAACATCAACAACATCATGAACCTTACCTTTTCCTGTCATACAGGTAATTTCAATCTTGTCCATCATAATGTTAAGGCGCACAGGAACCTTTTCGGTTTTAGCCGAGATATCATCATTTATTAAAAGTGATGCACGCTCTAAGGCTTCTGAGAGCTTCCCTGTATCAGCAATAACAAAAATGCTGTTCGGAGTTTGAAGGACAGGCTTGTAATTGATATATTCACCCTCTAAAAGCCTTGTAACAACCTTATAATTTTCAAATTCAAACATCACATGGCGGTCCGATACAACGATAGAAACTTCCTTTTCCTCGTCATCCTCCAAAACCTTGAAAACCTCACGGAGGGTAAGTCCCGGAATAATGAATTTTTTATCTGAAAGGGATGAGTTTACTGTTTCCTTTGCAATAGCAAGACGATAGCCGTCGGTTGCAACAACTGACAAAACGCCTGTTTCTATTTCAAACAGTGAGCCTGTTAAAATTGGCTTTCTTGCCTCATTCTGAGAAACCGCAAAAATAGTTCTTCTTATCATTTTGCGAAGAGCGCTTTGTGAAATTGAAAAACGGTAAACCTCTTCAACCTTCGGAACTGCAGGATATTCGTTACCCGAGAGTCCCTGAATATTGAATTCACTTTTTCCGCATTTTATGGTAGTTACATTATTTTCTTCATTTACGCTGACTGTTACCATATCGTCAGGAAGTCTTCTTATAATTTCACCGAACATTTTCGAAGAAAGTGCAATAGAACCGCCCTCTTCTACATTACAATCGTCGCTGTATTCAATACAAAGGTCTAAATTGTTTCCGGTTAATATTATATTACCGGTAGCATCTGCATCAAGCTTTATACATTCAAGTATAGGCATAATAGATTTTGCAGAAACAGCTTTCTGGACAGTATTTACTATTTTTAAAAGCTGCTGCTTATGACAAACTAATTTCATTTTAATTTCCTCCTTCGTGGATAAATTAAATTTTAACTCTTCCAAAATTTTGCATAGGTAGGTACGTATATATAATATATTATAGTATTACATAGTAGTAGAGGTGTTGATATGATGGATATCCCTTAAAAAGCAAACAGCATCAAGGGAAAATCAATCCAACCTCATATGTTAATAGAAAGTGAATATTAAAAATCCATCAACACCTAAAAATCGGGATTTTTTTATTAACAAATATTCCACTTTTTGATGTTTATAAATTAAAGAGAATTAATATCCTTGCAAATGGCTTCAATATCAGCCTTTAACTCGCTGTCCACCTTTGCTGCCTCCATAATTTTATCCACACCGTACATAACGGTGGTTCTGTCGCGGTTTCCGAGAGCTTTTGCAATCATAACAAAGTTAAGATTTGTAAGAGTTTTGCAAAGATACATTGCAATCTGTCTTGGAAATGCGATATTTTTCTGCTTTGATTTACCTAAGATTTCTTCTTCAGGAATATTATAATAAGAAGCAACGCTTTCTATTATTTTCTGAGGCGTAATTTTTATAATTCCGTCGTCAGGAATAATGGATTTGATTGCAATTTCTGCAATTTCCATATTAACCTCACTGTGTTTAATTCCAGCATAAGAAATAATCTTTAAAAGTGCACCCTCAAGCTCACGGACATTAGAGTCAATTCTCTCTGCTATATAGGAAAGAACCTCTTCATTTATATAAACATTCTGGCTTTCTGCTTTTTTCTTCAGGATTGCCACTCTTGTTTCGTAGTCAGGGCTTATGATGTCGATATTGAGTCCCCATTCAAAACGGGTTTTAAGTCTTTCCTCGATAGTAACGAGGTCTTTTGGCATACGGTCGCTTGTTAAAACGATTTGCTTATTGTTTAAGTATAAGTCGTTAAAGGTATGGAAGAATTCTTCCTGAATACCCTGTTTATTTTCGATAAACTGAATATCGTCTATCAAAAGAACATCAACATTTCTGTAAAGCTGACGGAAAGAGCCCATATCCTTTACATGAAGCGACTCAATCATTTCATTGGTAAAGCGTTCGCTTGTAACATAAACCACCTTCATATCGGGTGAGTTTTTAAGTATTTCATTACCGATAGCCTGCATGAGATGAGTTTTACCGAGTCCCGAGTTTCCGTAGAGGAATAAAGGATTGTTTTTCTCCTGTCCCGGATATTTTGCGGTACTCATTGCGATAGCAGTTGCGTATTCGTTTGATGAACCAACTACGAAGTTATCAAAGGTGTAGTTTGGGTTTAAGTTTGAATTAAGCTTTTTTGAAGTTTTAGCCGGCTCTTCCTTTGGCTTTTCCTTCATTTTTTCTTCGTATTCGTCCTTTATGACGATGGTAAGTCTTACAGGTCTTGCAGTTATTTTAGAAATACATTTTTCTATAATATCCGTGTATCTCAGCTCAATCATTGTTTTGGAAATTGAGGTGGATACCCCTATCACAAAATTTTCCCCTTCGTAGGAAATCGGAACGATGTCTTTAATATAAGTGTTGTAGCCTACAACCGAATTAATTTCATTTTGTATAAAGGAAAGGGAAGAAGACCAAATTTGTTTTATATCCATTTTTATCCCCCTTAAAAGTAATACATATCAATCAGCACCGTCCAGGGGTGCTATTTTAATAATAACAGAAAATTATTTAATTTACAAGGAAAAACGCATTATTTTTTTAAAAATATAAATATTTTACCAAAAAAAGCTAAAAATACAAAAAAAGGAGGAATTAAAAATGAAACGCAATATCGAAATAACCGACATATATGCAAGAGAGGTGCTTGACTCGAGGTCAAATCCGACAGTTGAGGTAGAGGTATGGACTAAAACCTGTCATATGGGGCGAGCGATAGTGCCGTCGGGGGCATCTACGGGAGTATTTGAGGCGGTGGAGCTTCGGGATAATGACAGCAAAAGATATAAAGGAAAGGGAGTACAAAAGGCGGTAGAAAATGTAAATACAAAAATAAGAGATTGCCTTTTGGGAATGAATGTTTTAGACCAAAGAGCGATTGACCTTGAGCTTTTAAAGCTTGAAGGAAGTGAAAATAAAGAAAATTTAGGTGCGAATGCAATCCTTGGAGTATCGCTTGCCTGTGCCTGTGCTGCTGCTAAATCTTTGGGGCAGAGTCTTTATAAATATATAGGCGGAGCAAATGCCCATCGTTTGCCGGTACCGATGATGCATATTTTAAACGGCGGAGCGCACGCCGATAATAATGTGGATATTCAGGAATTTATGATAATGCCGACCTCTGCAAGAGCGTTTAAAAACGGACTTCGTGAGTGTTCTGAGGTATATCACGCCTTAAAAGAGGTTTTGAAGAAAAGCGGAAATTCTACAGGAGTAGCAGATGAGGGTGGATTTGCACCGAATTTATCGAGTGACGAAAAGGCGCTCGACCTCATAATGGAGGCAATAGAGCGTGCGGGATACAAAGCAGGCGCAGATTTTAAAATAGCGATAGACGCCGCAAGCTCGGAATGGGTGCAGTCGGACGGAAGCTACCGTTTGCCAAAATCAGGGATAGTAAAAAGCCGTGAAGAAATGGTTCATTACTGGGAGGAGCTGACGCAGAAATATCCTATAATATCAGTCGAAGACCCGATGGGTGAAGAGGACTGGGAAGGTTGGCGGATGCTGACCGAAAGAATAGGAAACAAAATTCAGCTTGTTGGTGATGATTTATTTGTAACAAATACAAAGAGGCTGAAAAAGGGAATAGAAAAGGGCGTTGCAAAT